>DAIEIZ010000079.1 GCA_027351145.1 Candidatus Moraniibacteriota bacterium
ATCGAATTCTCCCTCGCTAACATAATTGGCGACTTCTCTTGGTCTAAGGATGAACGCCTCTGTTATTCGCGGATCATTAATGGAGAGATTGTAATCCCTGTCATTCCGCCTGCGAATCGTTAGGTCTGCCTGCTTGAAGAGATTAAATGTCCCTTCTTCCAAGCTTCCCTTTGGAATAGCTATTCTAAGCATAATCTTTGTCCTTTCTGAGCTAAGCTCTAATCATAATATTTGATATTTAATGAACTTTAGAACGTGATGGTTCTTTTTTCTCCTATAAACTAAAAAGCCCTTATGGGCCCTTAATTCCAAATACATTAACATAATCCAGGAATTTTTACAAGCCCGTTAGAATAAGGTATTTCAGATGATGTCCTTTCTGATTTATGTATTTCATAGCTTCATTATATATTAAAAAAGACAGCTGTCAAGCGAAAAAATATTCACTCCAAATTGAGATAAAAAATGGCAGGTATCGGGTTGATACCTGCCTTAAAGTTTGAAACAAGGAACCGCATATATTACCTGGATCTAACGTGCTCCCGGGCCATACATTGCATATTTGGCTTGTGCAAGTAGACTTTCATATGCATTAACCATAATCTGGAGTGGGAGCTGTTCGGAAGGATTGACGTATAAAACTTTTCCTTCCAGGGTGAGCGAAATGTTGGAATCCGGAAATCTTGCCTGCATTTCTTTTAAGAATTGTTCCGGGTTTCGATGGCCAGATAAATCAATTTCCATTCCTTTCTCTTTTTGGTGTTGTGCCATAACTACCTCCTTAAATTGATAAAGATGATTAGATTCGACACGAGCTACTTGAATATAAGCACATATTAGCGCATAAAGCAATCGATTACTCTATCTCACTCAGTAACTGCAATCAGGCCGGTTAATTCCTCAACAGTCATTAGTCGTTGCTCTCCTGTTATCATAGATTTTACGCTTATTTTTCCCGACAACACCTCCTGCTCTCCGATAATAACAACATATGAGATTTTCAATCTATTGGCATATTTAACTTGTTTGCCAATTTTATCAGACTCGAAGTAGACCTCTGCATTAATACCCTTGGCCCTTATTTTTCTGGCAATATCCAAACAGTTTGGTAAATAGGTCGCATCTAGCTGTGAAACCAAAACCACAGAAGGAGTTGATTTGCTTGGTTGGATAACTCCAGCTTCACGAAGTTTGAAAAACAAACGAGAAAGACCAATGGAAATTCCCACTCCTGGCAATTTCTTGTTAGTGTAATAAGAAGCTAAATCATCATAGCGTCCCCCGGAGCAAATACTGCCAATATCAGGATAATCATTCAAAACAGTTTCATAAACCGTTCCAGTATAATAGTCCAGGCCACGAGCAATCGAAAGATCAATTTTATAGCAAAAAGCGGGAACTCCAAACATTTCAATATAACGACACAGAGTTTCTAATTCAACGATGCCTTCATTTAAGGTTGTATTGTTAGCTCCCAATAATTTCAATTGGGAAATTGTGTCCGCATTATCACCTTTTATGTCAATAAATCTCAAAATTGCATCTGATTTATCTTTTTTTAGACCCAAAGTTTGAAGTTCCTTTGAAACACTCTCCTTGCCAATTTTATCGATTTTGTCAATTATTCTGAGAACTTCTTTGGAAATATCCAAAATATTCAGATGTTCAAAAAAACCATTAAGCACCTTACGGTTGTTGACGCGAATTGTAAAATTGGAAAAACCCAAAGCTACAAACACAGCGTGAATCACACTTGGAATTTCCGCATCCACCAGTAAATTGTTGCTACCAATTACATCAATATCGCATTGATAGAATTCCCTGAAACGAGCTTTTTGATTTCGCTCACCCCGCCAAACTTTTTGCATTTGATAGCGACGAAAGGGAAAAGTCAGCTTGTCATAATGCTGGGCAACATAACGTGCCAACGGCACAGTCAAATCGAAATGAAGTGAAATCTGCTCTCCTTTCTTTGCCAAATGATAGATTTGTTTGTCCGTCTCTCTCCCTGCCTTTGCCAGAAGAATCTCCGTCAGCTCCGTAGCTGGCGTTTCAATTGGAGTAAATCCAAATAGCTCATACGTAGAACGTATTTTTTGAAACATCTCACTGAATAGAATTTGATCTTCCGGTAAATATTCAATGAATCCCTTGGGTGTTCTTGGACTAACTTTAATTTCCTTGCTCATAATTTTATTCCCTTATTTAAAGGTTAAAGAACAAAATTGACTTTTTTCGTATTTTTTGTCAAGTCCCTTTATTATAAGCAAAAACAGCGCTTTGTCAAATCAAGACTAAGGCTGATGCGCTACTAAAATTATACCCGCATAGAAAATATTTTTAACCCAAAAAAACCAGCTATCCCCCAGCTGGTTTTTCTTCTGCAAAATATTTCCAAAACTCTTTACTCACTCCTCTCCAAAGTCTCTTTTTCTTGTTCCAGCGGAAGCTCAAGAATGAATTTAGTGCCCATGCTGGCGCCGGGAGATTCAATCCAGACTTTTCCGCCATTGGCTTCGCTGATCATTTTTACCACATAGAGCCCAAGGCCGGTGCCGAAAACAGTGACGAGCAAGTATGGCTTGAAAGGCAATTAATTTATTTTCCCGCGCACAATTCAGTCAATAGAGCGACGCCCGCTACACATTGCGTATTTATTAATCGGACAACCACCGCTGTTTTAAGATAAGATAAATATCTTAGCTTAAACACGTTTATTTCATTTCAAATTTTGTTTTTAAGCGGAGTAATAACGCTTAACTGGTCAATATAAAATAACTCGAGTAGCTATTCTTGACTTACCGCCAATTGAACATATCCTTGATTTATAATCGCATTTTCTGCTACACCCAGCAAGGCCAGTAAATCCATGATTTGTTTTCTAATTACTTCAACTTCATTTTCTGTTCCATTTTTTTCAATTTCAATAAACAATCCAAGATCTCTAATATTATCGATATTTATTTCGAATTCCTTATAAGAAAAGCTCTGCCTTATCTTATCAATAAGACAGAAATAAATATACCCGCTATTAAGTAATAATTCTTCCAGTCTATCTGGATCAACTATTGGAGTATCAAAATCTTGCCAAGCGATATCATCATGTCTCGATTTGCTCTTTAAAGTAAGAGTGGCCTCATTATTTTCGTAATTTTTACGAATGCGAATAACCATCTTTTCATTTTCCTCGCCTTCGTGCTTAAAATACAGATCGACTTGCCTTTCTCCGCTTTTTTTCTCCAGAATACCAGGAAGTTGTTTCAACTTTTCGTCTAACAACTTTTCATTTGAAATTTTTGCACGTAGCTCGATTTCCATAATTATTCATTTATTGTTTTATTAATTTCTTTGAAATGTTCTGATTCCAGAAAATCCTCAACAGTCATTAGACCTTTTCCATCTTTTCGATCAATACATAATCGCACATAAAATCTACCCTCGCGTTGCTCCAGCCTAAGACCATAAAACTGCTCTAGACATTTATCTTTGCAATCGACGCACAAACTTTTTAGCTTATTCTCTCTAATACTTTTAACACCAAACTCAAAACCATCACCATCTCTATAATAGCTAGATTTGTTAGATCCGCCTTTTTCAATCTTTTCGCAGAATTATAAAAGGGGGATCGAAACAATTCGAAGCCCCCTTTTTGCTTGTTCCACTAATAACCAGTAAGAACCATTTTCAACAATGCCATCCTGATATATAATCCATTTCTGGCTTGCTCAAAATATCTTGCTCTCGGATCTTTGTCCACGCAATATCGGATTTCTGACAGCCTGGGAAGCGGATGCATGATTATTGCACTTGATTTCATCCGCTCCAGCTTCTGACGATCGATAATTAATTTTTCGCTTTCCGCCATCATTTCCTCATAAACTGCCTGATCATCTTCGAACCGTTCCTTTTGAACTCTGGTTTGATAAATGACATCGAGCTCAGATAGCACTCCATTAAAATTCTCCGCCTCATTCCACTTCAATCGATAACGATCCAAATATCCCTTAATATCCTCCCGCATTCGTACTCGACCAGGAGAGATGAAAAAGATTTCATTATCAGGAAAATGCTTGGCTAAAAAATAGGACAGCGATCGCACAGTTCGACCATTAATCAAATCCCCCACCATCGCAATTTTCAGCCCTTGGATATCTCTGAAAGTTTTCTTGATCGTATAAAGGTCAAGAAGAGCCTGGGTAGGATGCTGACCTGCGCCATCGCCAGCATTAATAATTGGAACGTCGGAATAATCTTGCGCCCTTTTGGCGCCACCTTCTTTATAATAACGAAGCACGATAACATCACAATATCCACTGATAACCCGAATGCTATCCTCCAGACTCTCTCCCTTAGCTTTGGAAGAGAATTCTTTAGCATTTTCAGTTGATATCACTTCTCCGCCAAGTCTTTTCATTGCCGCTTCAAAACTTAAGCGAGTTCGAGTACTTGGTTCATAAAAAAGAGATGTCATGATCTTTCCCCTCAAAAGATCTCCGCATTTTGTTTCTTCCATTTCCCTAGCAATTTTAAACACACACGCCAAGGTTTCATAGTCAAACTGCTGAGCATCAATAATCGAATCAAGTTTTGGCATATGCCCTCCTGTTTTTTAAAGGAACAATACCTGCCCCTTTTGGTTTCAAACTTCTCCTTCCTGCACATCTCTAATAGACAACTATAGCCCATCTTGCTAGATATTGCAAGTATTTATGGCTTTAGGCGAATTCAAAACTATCCTATCCATTCCTCTCCAAAGTCTCTTGTTCTTGTTCGAGCGGAAGCTCAAGGATAAATTTTGTGCCCATGCCGGCGCCGG
Source organism: Candidatus Moraniibacteriota bacterium (assembly GCA_027351145.1). Classification (GTDB taxonomy): domain Bacteria; phylum Patescibacteriota; class Minisyncoccia; order Moranbacterales; family UBA2206; genus UBA9630. Next base: position 4,817 of record DAIEIZ010000079.1, read on the forward strand.
GAGATTCAATCCAGACTTTTCCGCCATTGGCTTCGCTGATCATTTTCACCACATAGAGTCCAAGGCCGGTGCCACCGGTATTGAGTCTTGCGATATCTTTGCCACGAGAAAATTTGGCAAAGAGATAGGGAATTTCTTCAGCGGGAATGCCGATGCCCGTGTCAGAAACCGTGACCCGAAGATGAGGTTTTTTGATGCAGTTATCCGTTTCTCTGGAACACAACTCGGTCGAGAGAGTGACCCCGCCTTTCAAGGTATATTTAATCGCGTTATCCACCAGATTGGAAATCACTTCGCGAACTTTCGCGCCATCAGCAGTTATCTCCGGCAAGAGAGTTTCTGAAGGCTTATAGTCAAGATAGAGATTTTTGTCTTTTGCTTTGAGGGCGAGATTATTAACCACATCATGGCAGAGATCATCAACTTGAACTTTCGCAAACTCAAATTTCATGCTACCCGATTCAATGCGCGAAACACTCAACAGATCTTCCACAAAAGCGATTTGCTGATTGTTGGCGTTATAGATATTCTCCACCGCGCTCCTCTGTTCAGGATTCAGCTCCCCGTAAGATCCTTCGAGCAGCATCGAAGAATAGCCCTTAATCGGCGTTGGCGGGGTACGCAGTTGATGAGAAGCCATGGAAACAAATTCGGTCTTTGCCGTATCGAGTTTTTTCAGCTTGTCATTGGCAACAGCCAATGAATCTGCCATTTTTTGCAGTTGTTCTTTTCTCTCGCTGATTTCATCGTTAGCCTTTTTGAGTTTTTTGTTGCGGTCCACAATCGCCTCATTGCGTTTTTCAATTTCCACATTCGCCACTTCCAGCTCTTCTCTTTGTTGTACTTCTTTTTTGACTGATCGCACAAGAATCCAACCAAAAACAATCGCCAGAGCCAATGTGATGGCAGTAAGAATTTTGTTAGTTTTGTTTTCAATGAAAGCGAACTGAGAACCGATAATAACAATCAGCGTCACAATCAAAGCTTGCGCGCCAATCAATTTAACATTAAAAGCCTTAAACTTAACAATCAAATAAGCCAACATTCCCATGAAAAATGTCATGCCGAAGAGGCCATAAAATTCAAGACTATAGTCTGTGCCAAGAAGTGAATTAAGATAGCTTGCGATAAATCCAGCCACGAAAAACGAAAGCAAGAACAGCTCCATGCCAACTGCCAAAAGAATGATTTGCTTTCTGAACTCATGATTAGCTTTTCTATATCTAACTATAACTAATAACAAAATCCAAATAAAAACAAAGAATCCAAGCCCGTAATAATAATTCGTAAAATATGGATTTTCTACTGCTCCACAAGAAGCAGTATTGAAACTTCCTAGGTTATACTTAGTGGGCGTAATAAGAATTATTGGCAACAGCAAAAGAGAAAATATCATTTTCTGCGTAAAACCAACATCCTTTTTGTCGATAAAAACGTACACAAAATACAAAGCAAGAATACAAATCAAGCCAGATAATATTCCAAAATATGACCACAAAAAAATCATGATTTTACTGTTATCCCCAACCCAAACTAGCAAATTTATTGTTGACCATATCGAAAAAAAGATTGAGATGCATAAAAGGAGCAGACCCGCCAGAGATTTTCCACTTTTATAAAAAACAAAAAAACCAACAATTAATGAAATTATAACGGTTGGAATATGCGCATAATAAAGCGATTTCGGAGCTTCACTTGTAAAAAGCAAAAACTGAGGATGCCAAGATATAGCACAATTAAGGGCAGTTTCCATATTATTTATGTTTATTTTATTATTATTGGAGCTAGCATAGTGTCATTTTTCCAATACTCACAATCTTTAGGTGGATTAACCTTTGACACATTACCCTTTATATTCTCCCTTAAAAAACCAGCCTCCATTAATTTTCTAAGATGCACCTCGCTAAAATCATTAATCTCACTGGAATAATAAGTTAATATACCTCCTTTTTTTAATTTTCGAAATGCAAATGGAAAAAAGAAAAACTGAGCTTGGTAGATCTCCTTTTCACTCAAAGGATATGTATCAAATAATATTCCATCTAGGCTCTCATCTGGAATCTTCTCAATAACATCTTCCCAAAATCCTTCTAAGACCTCCGTCTTATGCGGAGCTTTTTCTGCGAACTCACGTGCCTTTTCTGCAACCTTCTTGTTAGCTTCTATTATTATATGCCTATCTATGTTGTTTTTTTGAATAAAAGTCGCAGATATAGCCATTCCAAAACCAACTTCCAAGATGCTCCCGCCATTCGTGCATGCAATATCAGCAAGATCTTTCATATATGAAGTCTCCCAATCTTCCATGACAGCATAATTAAATATTTTCAAATCATGATCAGTAAAATCAACATCTGCGTCCTTCCAATCTTCCCTTTTGAATGTTATATCAACATCATCAGAAGACTTATATTCCTCCTCCCATTCAGGAATTTGTGACAAAAATTCCTTGTCTTTTTTTATATCGTCCATAAGGCAATATTTAGTTTATATAGAATATTAATTGCAAAACTACCACCATCAAATTCTTCATAATAATATTATACCACAGCCAACAATTAATGCCCAAAATTCAAAGACCTTGTGCCTACACTTCCCACTCAATATATTCATACGGCTCCCCCTCGGCTGGCTCCCAGCTTTCAATTTCCCTCACTGCTACTATCCTATCCGCAAAAATCTTTTTCACTGACTCGCTGAAACCATTTATTTTACGCGCATGAATTGAAAACTTGTTTATCCCTCTTTTCCCAGCTTCTTCACAAACAGCGAGCAGCAGTTTTTTTGCGCCGCCCTTCCCTTGAAATTCCGGCAAGATTTGAATCGTCTCAATATAGAAAACGTTCTCTTGATCCTTAAATTCCGGATCATACTCGGAAAGCTCACCGGTTTCTTTGTTGTGAAATCTTGCCAAGACATATCCCACTGTTTTGCCATGATCTCTCAGGAAGATGTTGATGTTTTCCTTGTCACTCAGCATTTCTTTGTAATATTGACCGGCGTCCTCATATTGCCAATCTTCCGGAAAACATTTTTCTTCCAAAGACAAGATATCTTTCAAATAATTCTCCTTGAATTCATTCGCTGCAAAAAGAGTAATGCATTTTTCTCGCTCAATTCTATTTTCCATAATGCCGTAAATATTTAGGTGATTTAATTAAATCACAGATTAGTGCTAAAATAAAGGAAAAGGTCGAAAGAACTTTATCATTAAAATAAACTTCCTCGCAGCAAGCCGCTGGGAAAAGCCCTAAGCGGATTTTAGGAAGCGCTTGAAAGAAAAAATTTCTGCACTTATTTTATAATTTTTAAAATACCCACCGAATGAATATGCGGAAAATCAAGGTTATTATGCGCGTTATCTCTCAGTAACTTAAATTTTAGAGTGCCTTTATATTGCTCTTTAATTTCCCTCAATTCTGCATAACTGGGGAAAAACACATTTTCATTTTGCTTAGAATTGATCGCCATCGGATCATCCAACATCAACATTTTGACAAGCAACTCGCCTTTGGGATTTAATTTGGCATAAAATTTTTCCAACAGAGCCAGGCAATCTTCTTTGGGCATAAACATTAAAACAAAACTACATAAAATTCCATCAAACTTTTGGTTTAATTTCATCTCCCGGATGCCCCTATTGTAGAGTTTTATATGCTTCTTTTCTTCTGAAGCGTTAACATTGATTTTTGCCTTTTCAAAAACAGCCGAATTTTTTTCCACGCCAATAACAGCATAACCTTCTTTGGCAAATTTTATGCAACTTTTCGCGTCTCCGCAGCCGACATCGAGTAGCAGTTTTCTTTTTGGCATATTTTTAGGTGGCTAACAATAAGTTATGGCACATTCCTGATAGAAATGTGCCATATCATAATAATCATGTCAACTCCTTCCAGCATTGAGGATCTTTTCTTTTCCAATCTCCGTATTCTCCATAGGAAACGGCGGGGCAACCTCGACAATAGAGTTTTAATTCACAACTTCCACATTCCATTTCATCGACGTTCCGATACTCCTCCATTTTGTCAGAAAGAAAAATATTATCCATACTATTTTCAAGCGCATTTCCAACGAGACTATCAAATCTCCTGCAAGCATACACATCTCCGTTAGGAAGAATTGATAGGTGTCCAAATCCACAATGGCAACCGTCGACAATTTCTTCATTTTTTTCGTCAATTACCGCCATACCACTTTCAAGGAAAAATAATTTCCAAAGATGATCCTTATAGGAAAAATTACTTCCTTTTCCTTCCAGGCTCAGATAAAGCTGGTGCATCTCTTCTAAAAATTTTCTGTACCGCATTGGAGAAATTCCATTTTGCCCATTTCCTCCATATCGCGCAAACGCGATAAGATCCACCCCACTGTCAGCACAAATTCTGGTAACTTCTGGAATCTCATCTATATTTTCCTTGAAGACGGTTGTCATTACCAATGAAATAATTCCTGCCTCCTTTAGTATTTTAATTTTTTCCAAAGTCGAATCAAAAGAGCCTTTTTTGCGAATGGAATCGTGTGTTTTTTTGATTCCGTCAATAGACATTTGATATCGGGTACATCCAAGCTCTTTTAACCTTAGCGCAACAGACAAATCAAGATGAAAAGGGTTACCCAGCACTATCCATTCCCATTTTTTTTCATTTAGCCTTTTTGCCACTTCCCAAAAAAATGGAAATAACAAAGGATCACCGCCAGTTAGTGCAAAATTCATCTCCAGTTTTCGTTTTCTTCCGAATTTTGCAATATTGTCGATTATAGCGTGGCACCTTTTTATATCCATAGCCTCTTTTCGCTGGCTTTTTTTATTTTGCCAAACATAACAATGTTTACATCTTTGATCGCATTCATCCGTTAAGTGCCATTGAATACCAAAGCCAAATTTTATATTTTCCATAAGAAAATCCTTTCCGATAAAGTGTGTGGGTGGCCCGAAAAAATAATCGGGCCACCGCGACTGTTAATTACCCGGGCTGCAGGCCAAGCCACTACCACCGCCATTGCTGATGTTCGCAGCCTTTACCACGCCCTCGTTGTAATCCTTGCTCCCAAAAGCACTTTTCGGGAATGGCGTTTTGGGGAACTTCTTGTTCCAAAAGGCCGACCGCTTCAACGATGCTGTAATCTGATTCGGTTTCATTATTTCACCCCCTTTCGCTTACAGATTTACCTCCTTTGTTAATGATCATCGCACTAGGTTCAATGCGCAAAACTGGGGATCCAGCTTTGCTCTCAGCATACCCCCCCCAAGTCTTTTTTGTCAAGCGTTTTGGACTAGGTTTTTAACCAACAAAACAACGCCTAACTAAGCATTTTGTAACTTATTTAATTTAGAATATAATTCTATCTCTTCCACTTCCCAGTCTAAGCTTTTTTGCTCTCCATGATATGCCCGCTTGGGGAAAAATAAGTTAAAACCATTAGCCCCTATATCCAACCCCATTGCTTCAATTTCTCCCCATCGGTTTTTTCAAATTTAAGCCCGATATCATTGCGATAGAATTTTTTCGGGATAATTATTTTGTCGATAATCCCAATTCCTTTCTCTCTTGCTTCTGCGATAGTTTTCCCGGAACCGGTCACATGCAAAGCAAAGCCGGAATCACCAGAGATATAGTAATCACCACTCGCATCTTTTGAGACTTCTTCAAAATGCACATGCGAAAAATCAGCTTCTTGCATGTTGGAATTAAAATAGATTTTTTCACCCTGTGGGGAATATTTTTTGATCTGAAGTTGATAGGGAAATGGCGGCGTAGCAACCAGCATCACAACACCAAACTCTTTTCGATATTTCACGTCATATTCCTTTCCGTCCGCGACTGCTTTCAAGAAATCGCACATAGGAGATTCGATCAGTTCTGCGGCATGCAAATGAGTGGCCGGCCAACCAAGGCGCGCTGTGATTTCCAAGGGATAGAGCTCCTGGCCATTCACAATGCAATTCATGTCAATGTCTCCCCTGAAATTTATATTTCTCAAATAATCCTTTAGTTTTGCCAAAGTTTCCTGAAAGAGTCGATTGTTCTCATTATCATCAAACCACATCAACGTCCCCATTTCGAAAGTTTTCGGTCCCACGCTGCCTGCAAAAAGATCCTTGTGCTCAATATTAATCTCGATTGGCCCAACCCAATCGTTACCGTTGAAATATCTGGCCACGCCAATTTCAATGCCTTCAATTTTCTTTTGCAAATCAATCACGCTGCATTCGTCTTTTTCATATTCGCAATAGCTATTGAGCACATCGATCACATCCCGACCATCTTCCAGACTTCCAACATAGTTAAAGATTTTGTCAGCATGACCATTTTGCTTCACCACCCATGGTCCCTGATTATTCCGAATAAATTCAATGGCGCTTTTTATCCCCACGAAACTTCGCGAACTAACAATTGGGATCCCGCAAACAGAAAATATTTTTTGGCCATATTGCCTATCATGTTCAAGTTTGTCTCCCAACTCACATCCACCAACAACAGAAAAGCCTTTTGCCCTCAACTCATCCTGCTCTTTCCCATAGCCACAACTGTCAAAAATAATGAGGCCATCTTTTCCAACCCATTCCAGTTCATTTTTCCAATTGGAAACTTTTTCAATAATCCCTTCATAATTTCCCTTTTGATCTTCATTCTCCACAAAAAAACGAACGGCATGCCCTTCTTTTTCGATACGATAAGCCAAGTCAGCTCCCGAGAGATCAAACGAAACTACAAGTACATTTATGATGATTTAATTATACTGATTGATTTAATATATAAAATAGAAACTCTTTTTTTAATTGGGGTGGGCGCATCTTGCATTCAAGATGCGCGCCCACCATCCCCTACTTAAGCCAGACCAACAACCCATCAAAAGCCATGACAACCAACAGAGCTGCGATGAGCAGCTTTTCTTTCCTGGAAATTCGGAAGAAAAACTTAACTGCCCGGATGCTCCATTGAACGACTTTTCTCAAGATCGCAACGATAATAACAAAAATAATGAAGGTTGCAATCCCAAGCAAAATGTAATGGGATTGGAGCTCGGCCGGGACATATTTTTGACACAAGTTGTATCCCGTAGTATACAACCATGTCCCAAAAATCCCCTGAAGCGCGGATAGGATAAAAAGCGCTGACCAAATCCTTTTCCGATTGTTCAGCTCCCTTCTAAAAAGGACGCAAATAACTTCTGGTCCTTCCCAGATGATTGCCTTAACCGCTAAGCCAAAAAGAAGAATCGCGGAAAAAAACAATCCCCAGAAACCGTTTTCGCGAAAGCTATCCGAAACTCTCCTGAATGATCTCCCGAGTGTAAAATCACACCCTGTCATATCACTCAAGAAAAAGAATCCAGCAGCGGCAAAAAAGTCGTACAACGATGTTCCCACATACACACCTGTTGTGGAAACATCCTTAGCCTGCATCCAAAAAGAAAAGGACGCAAGCGCACCTGCCACAGCCCAGTCGGTATAATTGTAGATAATCCGACTAACCGTTAAGAGGGAGGCTCTTTTAATAACCTCGGTACTCGCAATACTCTTATCTTCCTCAACCTCAAGAAACGCCCGAAATGCTTCTATTAGTGCCCTTTTCAAAGGTCACCTCCTATTATTTTAAGTTTAGTTTAAGGTACTCTTGTTAGCCGAAATTGACTAACCTGGGATTATACACCAAAACGACGGCTTTGTCAATTGGCCCGTCCCTTGGCGCCAATCTTGGCTCTGGATACAAAAAAAACGCCATCAGGCGCTTTTTGACATATTCAATTCAAACCGCAAAACAACGCCACCGGCTCAGCCGATGATAATTCAAAATTCATCCAGTTTATCCTAAAAACATCCATAAATTTCATTTCTGATTTTAGTAAATCCATTATAGCAAGAAAATGTTGGGAGAGCAAGATAGATCTATGAATGCTCATAGAGATAAAATTCATATTTATTTTCCAGTACATTTTTTTTCGTAGGTTTTCTTTTTTCCAACGCAAAGCAATAGGAAATCAGCCAACTGCCCGGCTTCATTTCTAGTTCAAATTTTTTTTCTATTTTTTCCATTGCCCTAGTGTTTAAAAAACAAAAAACAATATCCGCTTTACCGAGTGGCGCTTTATAGAGATTCTTAAAAACGATATCTGCATCCTTGGCTTTATGCAAAAATAGATTCGTGATTCCGATTAAATAAGAAGTAACGGCCAATTCAAAACCTGTTGAATGTAGGCCGAATTTTTTTTCTGCGATAATAAGGGATCTTCCCGACCCACACCCCAAATCAAAGAAAACGGCTCCCCGCCTAGGATTGATAAATTTAAGCGCTGCCTCTATTCCTTTTTTGGGGCTAAAAAATAGCGGCGCATTAGTCGTGCTATATGCATAGGCTGTCGAAATCAGAAGTAACCAAAAAATCCATAGGAATATGATCATTTGAAAAAATAATCTAGCTTACCAATTAAAAACATTACCCTTCCTAAGATTATAGCATTAAAATGATTGCAACAGATTACTCCCTACCATATCCAATCAGAGTTGTTCATAGCCAGGCAAATAGAGCAGCAAGAATGTATCAGGATAAAGCTAAAGGTCTTGCAACAAACATTCCTTGCCAATTTTTCAGCCATTTTCTGCTTTGACAAAAGATTTTTTTGTGAGTAAGATTGAAAAATAATAACGAAAGGAATCATCATGCGAAGAGAAATTTTATTCATCACCAGAAACAAGAAAAAAGTGGAAGAAGTTAGAGCGATAACCGGACTCAACGTTATTGCAAAAAATCTGGATATTTTGGAAATTCAGTCGCTGGATGTTGAAGAAGTCGCCAAGGCAAAAGCGCTGTCTGCTTTTCAGGTAGTCGGCCAGCCGGTCATTGTCGATGACACGGGAATGAGTATTGATTCAATGGGTGGTCTCCCTGGAGCGCTGGTAGCCTGGTTTTTGGACAGTCTCCAGCCAGCAGGAATTCTTCGGCTTATGGCTAATGAGGAAAATCGTAAAGCTTCTGTTTCCACTTGCATTGCCTATGCCGACGAAACCGGCGTTTTCGCTTTTACGGGAACGATTTATGGATCGGTGACTAATTCCCTGAAGGGAGAAAATGGATTTGGATATGATCCTATTTTTATTCCTGATGGTTGCGACAAAACCTACGCAGAAATGACTTCGGAAGAGAAAAACGAAATATCCATGCGAAAAATCGCACTTCTGAAATTGAAAAAATTCATACTGAGTCAGTAATGAAATTTTTCTACGTGATTTCTCAGTCGCTGCTCCATCTAAGATGGATAATTTTTGTCATTGAGGATATATCCTAGCGCGCAATTGATTGCATCTTCAAATTCATCAGCTCTGGCATACATGGAATTGGTTATTATCCCATTACTACCAAGGCTGTCTATTTTTTCAACCAAGGCAGACGGATATTTGTCTTTAATAAGATTGCTCAATTCTCCAAAGCTCCTAATTTCTTGAGCGATGTATTCTGGAATCATTACCTTGCCACTACAACCAAATCCAATCCTCAAAAGCCTTGGGCACTCAATAGCGCACCAGCCGCATATAAAAACACCTGCCGCATTTTTGGTAATTATTCCCTCCAATCCAATATAGTAATCGGCCTCCTTGATGAGTAATTTTCCCGCATTTATCCTGTTAATTGAACCGTCAATTCCTTCATTATCATTGGTCGGAGTTACGGAAACTCCCGATTCAACTTCTACGCAAATCAATTCAAAAGCAGGATCTATTTTTAAAAAAACTCTTTCCACAGCCATTCGCTTTGCTTTATTCTTGGAAGTCAATACTATTTTCATGATATTTTAATCCTCAAAAATTAGACTTAGAGTTTCACGCTTTCAATAATCAGCAACACCACACGCCCAAAAAGCGCTAAGCATATTTCTCCAGATATTTTTCAATTCCCCTCGTCAAGAAATCAGCTCTTTTTTCCGTAATCTCGATTGGTTTTTCTTTCCAGACTGCAAAAATATCTTCGCGACTTATCTTTTCTTTGGCCAACTTACAAAATTCTAGCGCGGAAAGTTTGGCACCACCCTTGAGACCAAGGATACTCAGCAATCTCTCGTCGATTGTTTTGTTCCATGTATCCTTGGATATCTCTTTTGAGTCTGCGATAGTAAGACCTGAGCAAATCAAACCATCGTTACATTTGCAAGGACCACAGATAACATCATTGCCGACAGTTAATTCTAGCCAAATAGTGGCATCTCCCAAAATTTCATTACCCACTTTCCAAAAATCATGTCCATACTCGACATTGGGCACAAAACTTTCCAGACCCGAGCCATAAAGCTTTATTATGTCCAGGAAATGATGAGGTTTAATTAGCAGCGCTTCTCTTTTTTTCATATTATTTACCATAGCTAATACGACGCCAAACGTAAACTATCTTTTGTTTCGAATCCAAAAATAAGAAGTTTAGTCTAAATCAAAAATCCGATTTATAAGATAAAACGGCAACGAGACCAGCTTATGTGCCTTGCCAGAAACCGAAATGGAATCTTCTCGCGCCTGTCCGCTATAAACTCTAATGAGTTTGCTATTGTCAACACTAGCGGCAAAACTCAAAAGGGATTTTAATTTCGCCGAGTGTCCGGATTTCACTTCTATGCCGACAATCTTCCCCTTGTCAACCACGCAAAAATCAACCTCGGCCGAAGCATTCGGTTTTTCCTTTGCCCAATAATAGAGAGCCTGTTCTCCATGCACTCCGCTTGCAACAATATTTTGTCCGATAATTTGTTCGGCAATTTTTCCGCGATACAGATCGTTCAAATCAGTCAGTCTCAAATATTGGGCTTGAAGATTATTTTTAAAATTAACAAAGCCACTATCCAGGTAGAGGATTTTTCTGGCTCTCTTTTTTTGAGCAATTAGCGGAGCACGAAGAGATTTTGTGGCGTTTATTTGCCTTACAAGCATAGTTTTTTCCAGCACGTCAAACGCTTCACTCATTTCCCTGCTGCCAAAACCGCTTCCGCCAAATTTTTCATAAGTAATCCGCTCCCCCGCGAAATAGGGAGCTTGTTCCAAAACATGCCTCAAATACTTGACCCCCGCAGACGAGGAATATTTATACACATCCTCGCTGTAGGATGTTAGCAGCGACGAGTAGGCGGAGTTCATTTCTTCTTGCGAACTATTCTCAACATAAAGCGAAATAATTTCCGGCATACCGCCAACTAGAGTGTAGTCATAAAATAATTTCAAAGACCGCTCATGAATTGCAACGGGGATTTTTTCTGTCAGCGTAACTTTTTTCAAAAAATCCAGCAGCTCATTTTCTTTAATCGCTCCCAGGAATTCAAAAAAGGTCAGTGGATAGACATAGGCATATTCAACTCTGCCAACTGGCATAGACAGGCCTTCTTTTTTCAGCTTGGCCTCAAGCAGTGATCCGGCGGCAATCACATGAACATCGGGACGCTCTTCATAGAAGAAGCGCAAAAGAGCAATCAGATTTGGGGTGTTTTGTATTTCATCAATAAAGATCAATGTTTTTCCTGGAATGATTTTTTCTTTCAAGACAATATCCACGATTTTTTCAAATTCAGCGACACTGCTGGTCTCTTTGAACAGCTCGTAATGTTCAGCCTTTTCTAAGTTTATGTGCACAAAATTTTTAAAATGACGCTTGGCAAAAATCAAAGTTGCATAAGTCTTTCCCACTTGCCTGGCACCTCGTAAAACAAGCGGTTTTCTCACTTTTTTAAGCTTCCATTTTTCCAAATAATCCAGAATGTCTCTGTTAAACATAGTACTAAGTTATTACAAGTTATGTATTAGTATAGCACTAGTTTATAGCATTTTGTGCTTATTGTCAACAAGCAACTACCTTGGCTCATGTAAAGCATTTTTGGCCAAGAACTCGTCCGCTATTCCCCTTTCTTCTAAACCTCTCCAAAAACTTTGTACCAAATTGGATGTTCATGTTTATTATGCTAGGATTGAGAGACATCATATGTATGGAATTTTTCTTCTCATCTTGGCGATTTTTTTGGTTGCGATCAGTGCGCGCAGCATCTATGGTTTTGTGATTGGCGCGCCAATTCTCTTTTCGCCCAAAAAAGCAACTGAGGATGCCTTGCTTGAATGCCAGGCAAAGCCAGGAGAAATTTTCTATGACCTGGGCTCAGGAACGGGCCGAACAATGCTTGTGGCGGCTAAAAAATTCGGTTTGCATGTCTGCGGCTTTGAACTTTCGCCGCCAATAGCTTTTGTCGCGAAATGCAATCTTTGGTTACATGGAGTAAGAAAATCAAACATCTATTCAAAAAATTTTTACCATGCAGATTTGAGTGGCGCGGATATCATTTTTTGTTTTCTCACTCCCAAAGCAATGCTGAGACTGAAAAGTAAGTTTGAAAGAGAGCTATCGACTGGGACAAGAATCATTTCCTATGCCTTCAGCATCCCCGGGTGGAAGCCAGAAAAAGTCATCCGAAACGGCACTCCGGGGAAAGTATTTTACTATATCATAAAAAACTCTTGATGAGCTTGGACACACTTTCATAGCCCAAGCCATAAGCCCAAGTCCAAAAAATTCCTTGGAAAAAAGTCAGGATCACAAGCATCATAGCCATCTTTGCCATTGTGCCAAGTTCTTTTTTGAAAAATACCACCACCTGTTCCGGACCATCCCAAATTATCGCCTTGACGCTCAGGTACCCGAAAAGTAAAAATCCGGCTATTCGCGAATTAGCTCTGATTGAATCTACTGCTCGCCGGAAAGACTCACCTAGCGTGATGTCATGACCGCTTTTTTCGCTGATAATCACAAAAGAAATGGCGACGATAAAATCAAACAGCCAAGTTGCAAGCACAATGTTCCAAAATGCCAGCCCCCAATAATTCAAAGCTCCGACAAGCGCCGCCGAAAGAAAAGATAACCAATAATCAAAAAAAATGTAGACCGCTCTTCGCATAGTCATAACTGCGACTTTTCTGGTACGCGTATCAATATCGTCGCTACTATCAATGTCAAAAAAGGCTCCCGTCGCGTCGAGCGTTACATTGTAGGTCGCAACAAAAATTTCCGTCACAATCTCCAGCATGACGAGCGCCGGAAATATTGCGCCTAAAAGAAGAGTGACCTTTCCCACAGAAAGAGCGGGGCCAGCCAAAAAAATGACAAAAGCTGGTCCAAGAAGTAGCCCCAAAACGAGTGACCCCAGAACTGCCGGTGAAAAATATCTGATCTTTTTAAAATCCTCATGCCAAATAATGCCCATCTGTCCAACAATCATCATCCCCGCGCCCAAACCGCAAATCGTTCTGCCGAAAACAAAAAGATCTGAGCTGCTCTGAAATAGGCCAATCAAACTGCCAAGAATCATAAAGATCAACCCTGGTCGAATGACACTTTTGATTCTTTTGCTATTTTTGAAAATTCCAGAAAACGCCAAAAAAATCAAAAAGGCTCCAGCGAAAGAAAGCAAAAAAATTTCACTCGCCCAATTGCCAGAAGGGCCATTGGAACTTTTCGAAAACAAAGAAGCATTCGCGATTTGGATCGCAATAACAAAATCCGCCAAAATCAGATAGAAGAAAAAAGTTCTTCTGTTTTTGCTCATTCTTATCTTCATGGACCAAATAAAAAAATCAAAAGCCACGTATCAAAAATGGCATTTTGATAAATTAAATATTAGTTAGCGGCAAAGACGCATTTTAATGCATCTTTTGTTTCTAGAAATAGCAAAGTTGCAATTCTTTTGCACGATAAATCAGAATGAAAAGTCCGAGATGCGACTCATCACGCATCTACTAATTATTTTCTCTAAAAAAATTTACCTAAAAATTCCTCTTCCGCACCTATCAGAAACCCAACTGACGCATTATAGCAAAGAGATATGATAAGAGCAATATTTGCATAAAAACAATTAAGGCTGAGAGCTATTTTAAGCCTCCCAACCTTAAGTTTGGACTATCGAAAATGCCTGCAAAAAGCTTCGTACACCTTTGGCGTATTAATGTTAAAGCCTACTGTCGACAATTTATACCCCATTAAAAATCCCTTCTCAATCAAAGTACTGAAGAATTGGCATTGCAGTTGCTCAACAACTTCCTCAAAATCACAAGCGTAATCAATGATCTGGCAACCCATGTTGATAATATCATTCCTTTTTGTTTGAGCAGATCTGTTCCAGGCTAAAATTTTGTCACCGCTAAATTCAAAGGTGGCTCCGTCGGAAACCGAGATACTGGGAGCGACCAGAATTGAAACGGGCTTATCATGAGAATCATGAAACCGCTCAAATTCTCCCCAATCAAAATCACAATAGAAATCACTGGCGCAACCATATATCCTTGATTTTCTCTCAATCAATGCTCGAATCTGCGGTCCGACAGGTCCTGTACGATAGATATCAACCACGACTTCAACATTGGGAATTTTTTGCAAAAGATCTGAAAGACACGCTGCGTTTTGTGGGCTTGCATGAACCTGAATTTTATCAAAAAACAATATGGCTCTGCTAATAATCCTTTCGATTAGAGATTCATCTCTCCCTGGAAGCGGCAAGACACTTTTGGGAATTCCATTAAATTCCCGCAACAAATAGTCCTTGAGCCGCGCATTAACACCACCCGCACTTATTATCAATTCTTTCATTTGCGCCTCCTTTGTTTATGAGGAATACCAGTGGAAGTTACCATGTCATGAACATGCCTAGAAAAATTGTTAACGTACTGCCATTTTGAGATACTACGACTGGACAAAAAAAGCGCCGGATGGCGCTTCTCAAAACTCTATCGGGAAACACCGGGATCCGCTGGATTTGAGTTGCTTTGAATCGCACCACTCCCACATTCCGTGTCATCAGGAGCGCATGCGTCTTTCGCCGCGCTCGCCTCCTCACATGCCGCGTCACCTTCCTCGCAAACAGGAGTATCTTCAGACGTAATACTATCTTCTTCCGGAGGATTTTCTTTGGTGTATTCTATTGGATCGTTACACTCAGTTTTTTGTTCGATTTTATTTTTATCATCGCAAAATACTTCTGCACAATCCTTTTCCTTGGAATCACAAACCATTGGCTTGCAATTTTCATCAGTTTTTGAATCGCAAAGCGGAATTTTTGAAGCATTTCTTCTGGCTAATTTATAATACCAAATATCTTTCTCAGCATCACCGGTACATTTTTCGCCGTCCACATCAGAGGCCGGATCGCATTTCCAAATAAAACATTTTTGGGTATAGGGATCGCAATCAACTTGCGACTCAATGATATAGTTTTTCTTAATCACAACGCGATAATAGGTAGCGAAAACCGATCCGGCAATCAGCAGCCCTAGGATTATAAAAAAAAGCTTCCCCGACCGCGATTGAGTGACATCCACTGTAAAATTTTCGTCTGGCATATTGTTCATATTTTTTGTTTCAAAAATCACGCCACTTAGTACGCTAGTTTCTATTGCTTTTTATTATAGCAAAAAATAGTAAAATAACAAAACACCTCGATTGCTCGAAGTGTTTTTTCCTAAAAGTCTTGCTATTCCTAGTCTTGTCTTTGAAAGCCGGTTCCGGCTGGAATCAGCTTTCCAATAATCACATTTTCCTTGAGGCCGCGCAGTTTATCTTCTTTGCCTGAAACAGCGGCGTTGATTAGCACTCTCGCAGTTTCTTGAAAAGAGGCCGCTGAAAGGAAGCTTTCTGTGGAAAGTGCCACTTTCGTAATTCCCAAAAGGATGCGCTCTCCAGTCGCCTCTTCTCCATCTTTTTCTCTAGCGCGCAGGTTAGCTTCATTAAATTCATCAATTTCAAAAATGTCTCCTGGTAAAAAGTCTGTATTGCCTTCTGTGAGAACAGAAACGCGGCTAAACATTTGACGCACAATCACTTCAATGTGCTTATCGTTAATACCTTCACCTTGGGATGCATACACATCTTGAATTTCACGGGTAATATAGCGATGAACATCTTCTCGCCCCAAAGTACCATACAACTTTTTAAGATCAATATGACCCTCGCTGAGTTGCATTCCCTTGGCAACCAAATCTCCCACCGCAACCTTAAGCGTACTGCCAATTGAAATTTGATATTCTTTGACCACTTTTACTGTGTCAGTTGACTCAATCTTCACAATCACTGACTTATCAGTACTTTCAATTTCCAAAATCTTTCCATCAATTTCTGAAATGATAGCCTCTCCCTTTGGGGGACGAGCTTCAAAAATTTCTTCCACACGAGGAAGACCTTGTGTAATATCTGATCCGGCAATACCTCCAATATGGAAAGTACGCATAGTAAGTTGAGTTCCTGGCTCACCAATTGCTTGTGCAGCCACAATTCCCACTGCTTGACCAACTTCCACAAGACGTCCTCGTCCAAGGTCCATGCCATAACATTTTTGACAAACTCCACGCGGAGTTTTGCAAGTAGCCACTGTGCGAATCTTGATTTTTTCCGGAGCAACTTTTTCGATGAGTTCTCCATCTTCTTTTGTAACAAGAGTTCCTGCGCTCACAACAACCTTGCCCTTGGCATCAACAATATCCTCAGCTAAGACTCGACCAACTGAACGACTGGCAAAATTTTGTCCGATACGATCCGAGTCTTCTTTATAAATATAAGCACCTTCTGAATCATGGCAATCTTCTTCACGCACAATTACATCTTGCGCCACATCGACAAGACGTCGAGTAAGATAACCAGCAGTTGCAGTTCTAAGAGCGGTGTCGGCCATACCTTTTCGGGCGCCATGAGTTGAGATGAAATATTCCAAAACGTTCATACCCTCCTTAAAACAACTTTTAATTGGCAGTTCGATAGTATCTCCGGTTGGTCCAGCCATAAGACCCTTCATTCCTGCCATCTGCACAACAACCGATTCGCTACCACGAGCCTTGGAATAAACCATTGAATAGACCGGCCCTTCTTTGTCCATCGATTCGCGTACACGATCAGTAATCTTGTTTTTTGTATCATTCCAAACTTCAATCACCTTGCTTTTGCGTTCACTTTCAGTGAGAAGTCCTAAATTATATTGCTTTTTAACCACATCCACTTTCTTTTCTGCCTCTTCCATGATTTCTTTTTTGTCCGTTGGCACATTCAAGTCATCCATGCCCCAACTGATACCTGATTTTGTAACCGAAGCAAAGCCAAGATTTTTGATTTCATCAACAAAAACAGCTGTTGCTTCTTGACCACATATTTCCAAAACTTTTGCTACCAGCGATTTCAATTCCTTTTTGGTCATTTCATAATTTTGGAAACCGATTTCATTTGGGATGATATTGTTGAGCCTGATTCTTCCAATAGAAGTTTCAAGTATTTCGCCATTTAGACGCACTTGAATTTTTGCACGCACATCAACTTGTCCCAATTCTTGGGCCAAGATCGCCTCATCGGCAGAACCAAAAATTCGACCCTCGCCTCTAGCACCTGTCAGAATGTGCGTGATATAATAACAACCCAAAACCATGTCAAGCGTTGGAGTGATGATTGGATCGCCGCTGGCAGGCTTGAGAAGATTTTTCGATGAAAGCATAAGATTAGCACTTTCCCAACGCGCCTTATCTGTGAGCGGCACATGCACTGCCATCTGGTCACCATCAAAGTCCGCATTGAAAGCGGAGCAAACCATCGGATGAATCTGAATCGCCTTGCCTTCAATGAGCACCGGTTGAAAAGCTTGGATCGACAGACGATGCAAGGTTGGAGCGCGGTTCAATAGCACATAGTGATGCGAAATGATTTCGTCCAAAATATCATAGGCTTCTTCCGATTCTGCTTCTACCATTTTTCCGGCTGAGCGCACATTATAGGCCAGCTCCCGTTCAATTAATTTATTGATAATAAACGGTTTGAAAAGTTCAAGAGCCATTTTCTTTGGCAATCCACATTGATGCAATTTCAATTTTGGTCCCACCACAATCACACTTCTTCCAGAATAGTCCACACGTTTTCCTAAAAGATTCTGTCGGAAACGTCCTTGTTTGCCTTTTAATGTGTCCGCCAAAGATTTAAGCGCTCGTCTCTGCCCAGTTGATGCTGCAACACTAACCTGAGATTTTCTGGCGCTATTGTCAAAAAGAGCATCGACTGCTTCTTGCAGCATGCGTTTTTCATTTCTCGTGATCACTTCCGGCGCACCAATCTCCATCAATTTTTTGAGACGATTATTGCGGTTGATAATGCGACGATAAAGATCATTAATATCTGAAGTTGCAAAACGACCACCATCAAGTGCCACCATCGGACGAAGATCTGGTGGAATGACCGGGATAACCACCGGCAGCATCCATTCCGGTTTGAGTTTTGCGCTCACAAGACCATTTAAAAGCTTGATTCTCTTCATTACCTTCTTTTTGTCAGTAATCTCTTCGTCACCCTCCAGCATTTCCTTATATTTAGCAATCTCTTCTTCCATATTCAACTCTTCTAAAAGCTTTCTCACTGCTTCGGCGCCAATTCCGGCAGTAAACACCTGCCCGTAACGGGAAGAAAGATTAAAATACTCAATTTCGGAAATAATCTGATATTTACGCAGTCCCTTCAACTCATCTTTAGAACTGCGATAAATTTCTTTGAGACCATCCAATTTGGTTCGTTTCTTTTCCTCATCATCTTGAAAATTTTTCTCCAGTTCCTTCTGTTTAGCTTTCACTTCTTGCTCAATTTGAGCCAAAGCCTTTTCCTTTTCTTTCTCATCCACGCTCAAAACCACATAACTGGAAAAATAGATTACGCGTTCCAAATCCTGCACACCCATTCCAATAGCCAAACCAATTTTTGATGGCACACCACGCAAAAACCAAATATGCGAAACCGGAACAGCCAATTTGATGTGTCCCATGCGCTCACGCCTAACCACGCTTCTAGTCACTTCCACGCCACATTTATCGCAAATGATGCCTTTATAACGGATGCGCTTATATTTTCCGCAATAACATTCCCAGTCCCGTGAAGGTCCAAAAATCTTTTCGCAAAAAAGTCCATCCTTTTCATAGCGCTGAGTCCGATAGTTGATTGTTTCAGGCTTGGTTACTTCTCCATTGGACCAGTCCAAAATTTCAGCTGGGCTGGCAACTTTGAGGCGCACGCTCGAGAAGTTGCTGGTCTTAGTATTAGTAATTGAATCCATCATATTGAGATTGGTAATCGACTGATTCGCAAGTGGTGAAAATATTTTTTTCTTCCGCTATGCAACTTGCCGATCACTTTAAAAAATTTTAGAGCTACGTTATTCGCAGATTCGAATCAGTCCTAGATACTTTCATCATCTTGATTCACCCGCACCTCGTCCACATCATCATTCCCATCAGCACTAGCTTCATTTAATTCCACACTAAGACCGAGTCCCTTGAGTTCGCTAACAAGCACATGAAAAGAAGCTGGCACATTCGGACTCTTGATTGGATCGCCTTTGATAATTGACTCATAAGCCTTTGAACGTCCCATCTGGTCATCCGATTTGATTGTCAGCATTTCTTGTAAGGTATAAGACGCGCCATAACCTTCAAGCGCCCATACCTCCATTTCTCCAAAACGTTGCCCTCCAAACTGCGCCTTTCCTCCCAGAGGCTGCTGGGTAATGAGAGAATATGGTCCGATTGAGCGCATGTGAATTTTATCATCCACTAAATGATGGAGCTTCATCACATACATCACACCCACCGTTGATTCATTGTCAAACATTTCTCCCGATCGTCCATTTTTGAGTCTCACTTTTCCACTTTCCGGCAATCCGGCTTTTTTTAATTCTTCCTTAATCTGCTTTTCCGTTACACCTTCCAATGCCGGAGTTGCCGCCTTATATCCAAGTTTCAATGCCGCCCAGCCAAGATGAGTTTCCAAGATCTGTCCAATGTTCATACGAGACGCCACACCAAGCGGATTAAGGATCATATCCACAGGGGTTCCATCAGGAAGATATGGCATATCCTCAACTGGAGCAATACGTGAAATCACACCTTTGTTTCCATGGCGTCCAGCCAATTTATCTCCCACGGAGATTTTTTTCAATTGCGCAACTGATACTTGAATTTGTTGAATCACTCCAGTGGAAAGTTTGTCACCCTGCTCACGAGAAAAGATTTTGATGTCCACTACTTTGCCATATTCACCGTGCGGAAGATAGAGTGAACTGTCCTTAACATCTCTGGATTTTTCCCCAAAAATTGCCCTGAGCAATCTTTCTTCGGAAGTCAAATCACCCTCGCCTTTTGGAGAAA
>DAIEIZ010000003.1 GCA_027351145.1 Candidatus Moraniibacteriota bacterium
GACATAGGCGCGCAAGGTCGTCCGCTCAGATTTATGGCGACAAAGCGTTTGCACTTCCTTGATATTGACCCCGCCTTGAATCAAATAGGTAGCGAAAGTCTTGCGGAAAATATGATGTTTAATGTGTTTTTTGATTCCAATATTGTCCAAATGCGTGCGCATATAATTCCTGGATGATACAGTCAAGAGTCGGCCACGACCGGAAACAAAAAGATAGGGTAGTTCATCCTTTCTTTTTTCTAAATATTTTTTCACCCAGAAAATACTCCGATCAGTGAAATAAACCATTTCAATGTCTTTGGTTTTGGCGTTGATAACCCGCACTTCCTTTTTCTCATAATCAATGTCATTTTTATCAAGTGAGCAGGCTTCAGAAATTCTCATGCCAGTGTCGAGCAACACCTCAATCAATGCTCGAGTCCTTAAGTCTGGTAAATAATTTTCATCTAAAGCATTTCTAATTTTCTCCAATTCTTCCAGCGTGAGATATTCAACTGGCTTTCTTGTGAGTTTTGGAACCTCGATGTCGCGCCAATCGATTGGCAATTTTATGCCGGAATCTTTGATGTATTTTAAGAGTGTTCGAAAAACACAAATTGATCGTTGCGGTCCGGTTTTACCGTGAGTCATCCCTGCTTCAATGACCATAGCAGAATCCGCAATCGTCAAATCGTCAAGCTCCTTGTTTTGAATAGAGTGTGAAAGTGAACCAAATAGATACCGCCGATGTTCGATAATGGTTTTTTTAGACATTCCCTTTGCTCTTAAATACTCAAGATAATTTTCATACGTTTCGCATATCTTCATAAAAAAATGGAACCCACCGCAATGCAACTCGCGATAGGCTCCCTTTTTGTGGCAGTAAAAAAACACTTAAACCACCACACGAAAAGTATAGCACAAAATCGTCATTGGTTGCATTATGCGAATTCTCGCAGAACCCTTGCGGGACAATGAGTTTGTTAAATTTTACCAAACAGCAGACACTAGCACGAAATTGATAGACTTGTCAAGTTTTTTTTACTCAATTTTCTAACTTGTCTATTTTCTGATGCGCTTTATAGTTTCCATAAACGGCAATTACTAAACCAGCAATTTGCATAATCAAATCAGCCAGCTGGCTCATCTGATCAGTCGTCACGAGCTTGGCAACTCCGGTCATTCCTAAAATCGTAATGACCAGACCAATCCAAGTTTTGTATCCTTGTAGAATTTCCATAGGTTTATTCTTTAATGATTATTTTTTCCTAAACTTTCGATAACTAAATCCGCCTTTCGACCAATCGGCGTTTTCCGTTTTTACTTCGTAGTAATTAATCGGACGCTCAACCCCGCCCCATGGATCTAAAATCTTCTTTGTTCCGTCCGCCTTAATAATCCGCACAACAAAATGCTGTTGCTTTCCGGCTGTTGGACTAAAATCCACTTCCTTGATTGTTGGTGACCAATCCGGCGCGCGATTGATGTCTGTTTCTCTTCCGAGAAAATCAATGCCTAAAATTTTTGCCGCAGTTGTGTCATCTATCAAATCTTTGTTTGCTCCAAAATATGCACCACCAGCCAGTAGTCTTTTATTGATTTCTTCCGGTGTGAAACTCGTGCCAAAAATGATATTGTAAACTGTCGTGATTGAAAAAAGCTTGCAACCATAGTAGCGCGAATTACTCTTGCTTGCTCCGAGATAAAGTTTTTCATATCTCGCTTGATCTTGATTTTCAATTACCGGCACTGGCGTGACTGTTCCGCTCGCTACTGCTGATTGATTGTTTTCATCCCAATACAAATCATAAATATATCGCACCTTGGTTCCAACTAGAATCCCGGTCTTTTTAGCCACAAAATCACCATAAGTCGTGCCACCACCGGAATAGACTTTAAAAAATTCCGCCAATGTCATTTCCGGTTTATAACTTTTGAGTTTTCCGGAAAATCCCCACATTAATAATTTTTTCAGTGCATAAAATCCGTCGTCTAAAGTTCGAAAAACTGCATATGTCAATCCGTTCGGACTTGTGTACTGGGCTACCGCTCCCAACTCTTTTGCCAATGCACCAGCTAAAATATTCCCTGGATTGTTTGTTCGAAAGCTAATACTACCTTCGGGATATTTTCCCCCTGGACTAAAAAAACCTTCTTTTTGTTTTACCGCGAGCGCGATTGCTTCGATTTTATCCATATATTTTATGTATTTTGTTAAAAATTAAATTGCCTCTAAAAGCTTCTAATTCTCTTTAGTGATAGGGAGCATAATGTTGCTCCCTATCGTTTTCCTACGCATGACCGGCGTGATAATCTTGATAATCATCATCACCTTCCGGCACACAGCAGAAATGAATCTCGGAGGCGAATTTGTCCGTAACTTCGGCACCTTTTTCTATGCAATAAGATGCGCACCCGTTCTCATTAAAAGACCAGCAATGCTTACGACAATTATGACA
>DAIEIZ010000022.1 GCA_027351145.1 Candidatus Moraniibacteriota bacterium
AAAACAGTTAAAAGCAAATAAACACAATGAATGGGCGCCACTCAAAGGTAACGGCGATTTTCGTAGCGATGAATGTATAAGTCTGCTTAAACAATCCGATATCGTCGTAACGAATCCACCTTTCAGCTTGTTTCGTGAATATGTTAAGCAACTTTTTGATTATAATAAAAAATTTTTAATAATCGGCAATATTAATTGTCTAACTTATAGAGAGATATTCCAAAAAATTAAAGAAAATAGAGCATGGCTCGGCAATGGAATGGGAAGGTGGATTTCTGGATTTATTGTGCCTGAATCTTACGAATTGTACGGATCAGAAGCACGGATAGATAAAGACGGAAACAGAATCGTCGCCACTAATAATTGTTTGTGGCTCACTAATCTTGACCATGGACGCCGACATCAACCATTGCCACTCATGACAATGGTAGAGAATTTAAAGTATAGCAAACATAAAGAAATTAAAGGAAAAAAGTCGTATGATAAATACGATAATTACAATGCAATAGAAGTACCTTTTACAGATGCAATACCAAGTGATTATAAAGGTGTGATGGGTGTGCCGGTTACATTTCTTGATAAATATAATCCTGACCAACTTGAAATTTTAGGAAATTCTAATGTACGAGGAGAACGAGAACATTTAATGAATAATGCAAAAAGTGCAACGGATTGCACTTATATAAGCGGTAAGGCGCAATTTGCTCGTATTTTAATTAAACATAAGAAATAATATGAAAGGAATTATTTACATAATGACAACAGCCGTTTCTGGTTTGATAAAGATAGGCCAAACTGGCAATGCTAATTTTCAAGAACGAATGCGTTTTCTTGAGGCAAATGGATACTATAATGTTTCTGGGCTTAAAAGATTTTTTGCGATTGAACTTGAAGATTATAACGACAAAGAAAATCTCTTAAAGGAAATTTTTAACAAACATCGTGTTGGTGATAGTGAATTATTTGCTCTTGATTATGATTTGGTGCGACAACTTTTATTATCGTTCGATGGCAAAGTAATTTATCCCAAAGATGTAAATAAAGAAAAGGAATTTGACGAAGTTTCAAAAGCAAGAGAGCAAGGAGCAAGGTTTAGTTTTTATAAAAAAGGGATTAAGAACGGAGAAGAAATTGTTTTTATCGCTGACAAAGAAATCACGGCGAAAGTGGTTGGCGAGCGAGAAGTGGAATATGGCGAACAAATTTGGAAACTTGCACCGCTAACCTACAAAATATACGAGCGAAAAGGAGAGTTAAACGAAAGTGGCGCATATCAAGGGGCGGCCTATTGGCAATATAAAGGTAAAAGATTAAGAGATTTACCCGATATCAATTAACAAAATTATATGATTACAATTTTAAAAACTAACATTACTGTTAAAGATATTTGCGAAGGATTTGTATATAACGATTATGAAGGCAAGGGTTTGTTTGGTTTGGCTGGCAAGCTGACTATTCAGCCAGAATATCAACGCAACTATATTTATGCGTCTGACGGCGGCAAAAGAGAAATGGCCGTCATTGAGTCAGTCCTCAAGGGTTATCCAATAGGATTGATTTATTTTAATAAGGCTTCTGAAAACAAATTGGAAGTTTTAGACGGACAACAGCGAATCACCAGCCTTGGACGATTTGTAACAGATAAGTTTGCCGTTAAAGACGAAAATGGAATGGAGCAGTATTTCGGCGGAATGGCAAAAGACAAAAAAGATAAAATATTGGAAACTAAATTGCTAATTTATGAATGTGAAGGAACAGAAAGCCAAATAAAAGAATGGTTTAAAACGATCAACATCGCTGGAGTTCCGCTTGTTCCTCAAGAATTGTTAAATGCGATTTATTCCGGGCCATTTGTTACATTGGGCAAAGAGGAGTTTAGCAATAGCCAAAATTCAAATATTCAAAAATGGAGCGCTTACATAAAAGGCAGTGCAAATCGACAGGCATTTTTTGAGAGAGCTTTAGATTGGGTGAGTAAAGGAAATATTGATGATTACATGAGTAGTCATCGCAACGACAAAAATATAAACGAGTTAAAAAAATATTTTAACAGCGTGATTGATTGGATTTCTAGTGTATTTATAGATGTTGAAAGTGAAATGCAGGGGTTAGAATGGGGACGACTGTATGAGCAGTATCATAAAAAATCTTATGATCCCAAGAAAGTGTCAGCCGAAGTGCGTAAACTCTATGGCGATCCATATATCAAAAACCGCAAAGGCATTTTTGAATTTATTTTAGGCGGTTCTGTTGATACAAAATTGCTTGAAGTCCGAATTTTTGATGAAGCAACTAAAAAATCGGTTTATGCAACGCAAACTGCCAAAGCAGAAAAAAAGGGTGTATCAAATTGCTCGCATTGCGCCATTGGGCATGACGCAAACAAAGCGAAAATTTGGAGTTTGAGCGATATGGACGCCGACCATGTTTCGGCTTGGAGCAAGGGCGGTAAGAGTGATATTAAAAATTGCGAGATGTTGTGCAAGACACACAATCGAGCAAAAGGAAATCGGTAATGTACTAAAGGCGTAAGATTATGATCCGTAACGAAATCAAAACTTATCTTGAAAATTTAGACCGAGAGCAAAAAGCTCTCGCGTCTTATAATGGCGAGCATGATATTGCCAAAGCAATCAAAGATATTCTAGCAAAAGATACCAATTACAAGCCGACCATTGAGGATATAGCAGAGCAAATGGCTTTTGATTTTATGGCGGAATATCCAAATGATAATTCTGGCTGGGAAACTTATCACGGACCGATGTTTATTTTGCCAAACCAACAAGGGCAAATGGTTGAATATCCAAGCATTAAAAGAATAGACGAGGAGACATTAAAGTATTGGGCAAAAAGGGCAATAGAAACCAAAAATCCTATTCTTTCATCAAGATACGCCGATTTAGTCGTTGATTTTTCGCCAAAAGTCATAAACAAAAATGCTGATATTGATTTGTTTCAGATAGTCATTGATTCAAACATTGCGATTTGCGAAAAATCGTTAGCCGATCCTCTTGATTGCAAAACGAAAATCAAAAGAGCGTTGGTTTTGGCAATACAAATTAACAATCAAGAAAAAATCGCCAAAGTAAAAGAAACAATAATAAATCTTGAGAAAAAAGCGACAACAGACGATAAGCCAGGATTGTGGGGTTTTGCTTTCAAGTGGCTTATTTTGGATTTTGGCAAAAAAATTTCGCTTAGCGGAACAGAAAAAACGGAGTTAATTAAAGATTTAGAGGATAGATTAAAAAGAGTTGAAAAAGATGTTTGGCTTGCGGAAAATGCCGTTTCTCTGCTTGCCGAATATTATGCAATAGAAAAAGATGAAAAAAATCTTATGCGTGTTTTGGGTGTTTTGGAAAACTCACTGAAAACAAACGAACGATCAAACTCTGATGCATTATTAAAAACCCACGCCTACGAGCAGATACATGAAATATACAGAAAATACGCAAATCGTTTCGCAGAAGCCGAAAAAGCGAACAAAAGACTTTCTCAGGAAATTGGTCAGTTGGATTTGGATTGGAATAAATCACTCAAAGAAATTTCCGTAACAACGGAAATTAAGCAAAAAGATATTGACGATTTTTTGAAAGCAATTTTTGGCGATAAGGAACAAGGCAAATTAGAAACAATCGTTGCCAAAATAGTAATTAATTTTTTGCCGAAAAAGGAAGCGGTGGAAAAACAATTGAAAGATATTTCCGGAAAGCACCCGTTGCAATTTTTATGCACGACGCAAGTTATTTCCGATGACGGAATACCGATAGCCAAACTTTCTACACTTGAGGAAGATTATGACAATCATTTTCAGCGATATGCTTCGCAATATCTTCAATTTGGCTCGTTTTTTCTAACGCTGGCAACGGATGAATTGAAAAAGCGAGTTTCTAAACAAAACATCACGGAATATTTTAGCAATTCAACGCTTTTTGGAAATGACAATAAAGAATATTTAGAACGAGCAATTTCGGCATATTGGGATAATGATTATCTTGTTGCCTCTCACTTATTTAATCCGTTGATAGAAAGTGCAACCAGAGAATTGATAAAAAATTGCGGTGGTATCATTTTGAGACCGAATAATCTCGGTGGATATGATCGTCTCACGCTTTGCCAGCTATTGAAAGGACAAGGGAATATTATTGAGAATGTTTTTTCCGGAATGGGCCAAAACATGGCTTTTTATTTCAGATTAGTGCTTACGGAAAAATTGGGAATGAATTTGAGGAACGATTTTGCCCATGGTTTTGGCAAAAAGAAATTTTTTACAAGGGATGTATCGGATCGGCTTTTCATGTTATGATATGTTTATCGTTAGTGAAAAAGCGAGAAGAAAATAAATAGGGTGGCGCGCCAATGAAATTGGCACAGCCTCAAATTCCGCCGAAAAAAAGAATCGTCCCCGCGAGGGCGTGGCGGAAGGGGGGTTTGGGGGGAATTCCGCCACGCCCGAGCGAAATCAAATTGTGGACAGCCCCGCCGTCCTGCTCGTTAAGAGCAGAACCCCG
>DAIEIZ010000013.1 GCA_027351145.1 Candidatus Moraniibacteriota bacterium
AGAATTAAGAGGCAAAGTTATTTCAAAAGACGATGAAGAATATGCTCGCGTGGCAGCTGCAATCCAAAAAGAATCGGTGCGAATTCGGGTGGCGAAAAAACATTATACTAAACGAGGAATGTCAATTGACGGTTAATGGCAAATAAATGAGTTAAAAATAATTTTTTTGGAAAAATTATATGGAAAGCAAGATTAATTTATTAGTTGAGCTTAACAAGAAACACTCAGAATTATTTTGCAGCCAAAAGCTTGAGCGTGATTTATATCGAGCAAAGCACCCGACCAATGTCGTTGCTTTCAAATGCATGGACGGGCGCATTCATCTTCCGGTGATTACCGAAACCCCGCTAGGGATTATTAGTCCTTATCGTAATATGGGCGGTCGATTTGATTTGGGTTGGCCGCTTCTTAATGTTTCTTTTGATGACGCTGTGACTCGCGCGGTGCAAAAAGGCGCAAGAACATTAGTTCTCGTTACTTATCATTTTTCCAAAGGCGATGTGCATCGCGGTTGCGCAGGTTTTAATTATGATTGTGGAGCCTCAAAAAAATCAACTGCGGCCTTTCGTGATCAGATCCGCAGAATTTATGGCGTGGAAAATCAAGTGGTTTTTCCGGTGCTCATTGGAATTGAAACGGATAACGATTCTCTCATTTTACATGGGGACAATGAAGAAGTTGTTGATCTTGCGGTGCTGAATGAGAAAGATGAGGAAAGTCTGATTTCAATGATTCATAGGCTTTTTCCTAATATGCCGGAACGAATTGTTTCGGATTTTTTGCCGATTATTGTTGGCAATCTCAATCAAATAGGGGAAACTAAAAAGCATAAACTGGAAGCGCAATTGGTGCATGGTGAATGGGTGTTGGCGGTTGGCAAAGGTTTTGACTGGCTTCACACACCGAACATGGCAATGATTGTCGGACCATATGACCCAAATATTGGCGAGCCAATCAAGACTGCGGCGGGAATTATCAAATCCAATTGGGAGTCGGGTCGGATCGAAAAGGGAGTGGTAGTGCTGGCTTCCGCACTTTATGGCGACGCGGCTGACCGGGCGAAAACTCAAGAACGGGCAATTTTCATGAAAAAACTATCTGAAGATATCATTACGCAAAATTACCCAGAAATGAATGACTACATGAATTCAATCGCCGTGGTAGTTAATTCCAGTACGATGAAAATGGAGGTTATCGAGTAGTCGTGTTTGCGGCGAGTATTGACAATTTTTCTGGGCGGAGTAAGATAGACTTGTTTAGAGTTGCTAGGACTTTCGCATTTACTAAAGAATCTTTAATGCGCTTCTCAATTAGAAAGTGAGAGGCACGTAAAACTTAGCTATATTGGATTTTTAAATTTCGGATAAAGACCGCTTTTTTATTTGGTTTTAAAATTATGAAAACTTTTGGACTGATAAATGCACTCTTTTTTGGGAAAAAAGTCACTGAAAAAAAAGACAATTTTTTCGATTTGGAAAGTGATGAACTTTTTGAAAAAACGGGGAAGGAAGTGAAAGCTATCATCAAAAAACTCTATGGCGGAAGATCTTTGCGCATTCGAGCAGTTGATGCCGGTTCAACAAACGCAGAAGAAATTGAACTGACGGCACTCGGCAATGCTTACTATGACATTGATCGGTTTGGCTTGAGTTTTGTGGCTTCGCCAAGGCATGCCGATATGCTTTTTGTTACGGGACCAGTTACGCGTAACCTAGAAAGAGCACTGCTTACCACCTATGAAGCTGCGCCAAATCCTTGCATTGTTGTGGCGGTGGGGGATGGGGCGATTGACGGTGGTATTTGGAGAGATTCTTATGCGGTGGTAGGTGGAGCGGATAAAGTTATTCCGGTGCACATTCGTATCCCGGGTGATCCGCCAACGCCAACGGAAATTTTGCATGGAGTTCTGAATGCGTTAAAAAGTCATAAAGTAAAATAGATATGATGGAAAAAATCATTATTTTCAGTATGGGCGTTTATTTTTTAGGGCTGATTTTATCCGCGCTTGTTGCTTTTTTGCGCAAATCGTTTAAAGGGGGAGCGAGTCTGTTTATTCTTTCTAATGCGGCGGGATTTTTGTCAGCGCTAGTTTATCTTTTGAATTTTTCCGGAACCAATTTCGTGCTTGCCCGGTTTGATTGGTTTTTTCAATTTACGCCGAGACTTAATTTTCTCTGCGCCATTTTCTTTTTGACGATAAGTGGAGTTTCTCTTTTGGTGGGGGTTTATAGTTTGCGTTATTTGGAGCTGTATAAGAAAGAGTATAGTCCGCGCGTCGTGCAGGCGCTTCTGGCATTTTTTGTTTTGGGAATGCAGGGCGTGCTTTTGGCAAACAATACTTTTGCCTTTCTCTTTTTTTGGGAAGTGATGTCAATTACCTCTTTCTTTTTGGTTTTTTCCGACCGAAAAGAGGAATCAGTCAAAGCCGCTTTTCTCTATTTCATCATGACCCACCTGGGCGCCTCGGCGATTTTGGGTGGTTTTTTGATTTTAAGCAGGGGAGAATTTATTTTCAATCTGTCTGATATTAATCAGGCATCGCAAAATTTGCCTCCAGGACTTTCAATTTTAGCCTTTTTACTTTTTGTGTTTGGATTTGGCTCTAAGGCTGGACTCGTGCCTTTTCATGTATGGCTTCCAGAAGCCCATCCGCAAGCGCCAAGCAATGTCTCTGCTATGATGAGCGGGCTCATGCTTAAGGTCGCAGTGTATGGATTTCTTATGGTCATGCTTAGTATGGCGCATATCACAGGTTGGACCGGTCTTATCGTGCTATTTTTAGGATTACTTTCTGGTGTGGTAGGGGTTCTGTATGCAGTAGTTACGAGAGATATGAAAAAAACGTTTGCCTATAGCAGTATTGAGAATATGGGCATTATTTTTGCTATGTTAGGGCTGGCAATCTATCTTTTAGCTTTGGGAAATCATCAGGTGATTGCCTATGCCGTTGTGGCTTTTGCGATTTTTCACGCGATAAATCATGCGCTTTTCAAAACTGCGTTATTTCTCAGCAGTGGTGTGGTGATTAGTCGCGTGCATTCAAAAAGTCTGGAACTGATGGGAGGTTTAGCAAAAATGTTGCCGATTTTCAGTTTTGCCTTTTTACTTTCCATTTTAGGCTCATTGCCTTTGCCGTTATTTGGTACTTTCTATGGGGAGTGGGGGCTTGTGCAAAATATCTTAACTCTTTTGAGTGCGTCAACTACTAGTGCGGGCACAATCATTTTGCTTTTGACGATGCTTTCTTTGGTGGGACTGATCAGTGGCTTAGCTATTTTTGCCATGATAAAGGTATATAGCATCTCAATGCTTGGCTTGCCACGCAACGCGCATATGGAAAAAAGAAAAGAAAGCGCGGATTATCTCCTCATCGCACCCATTTTATTTTTAGCCGGTGGCGTTATTATATTCGGATTTCTGGCTAAATTTTTCATTAGCATGATTGCTGTGCATATTCAGACAATTTCGCTTGCCTCTCCGGCGAGCTTGGTAATAGTTCCGGTTGACATTTCCTCATTTTTTGTCAGTAGTGCGATTGTTTTGTTTGGACTTTTTATCTATTTTGCTCAAAAAGTAATTCTTACTAATAAAAAAGAAAGAATTTATCACACATGGGATTGCGGGCAGCCAATTGACGCGACAATGGAATATAGTGCGACGGCCTTTTCCGCTCCGATTCGTTTTTTCTTTTTATCATTTATTGGCAGAAAAAAAACACTGGAATCGCAGGCGGTGAGCGAAGCGAATCCCTGGATCAGAAAATACGCCTTTTCTCTTTCTATCCGACCAAATTGGATTAATGTGTTATATGAGCCGGTAGCAAAAGCTTTTTTGGGACTGGCAGAAAAAATTCGTCTAATCCAAAGCGGTCGTATTCAATATTATATTTTGTTTTTACTCCTTGCATTAATCATCACTCTAATTTTTGCCCTATGAACCCTATAATTGCCACATTTATTCAGGTTATTTTCATTTTTGCAATTGCTCCGTTTACGCTCGGCCTAGTGCGTTTTTTCAAGGCGCGTTTGCAGGGAAGAAAGGGTGCGTCGCCATTTTTGCCCTATGTTACTTTTGCGACATTTTTGAAAAAGGAGATGGTGATTTCTGATGTTACTTCTTGGATTTTTCGCATAGTGCCATTTGTTGTTTTCGGTAGCACGTTATTTTTATCAGCAATCATTCCATTGATTTTTATTGGAGCTAGCGGTGCGGCATTGAGTGATTTTTTGGTTGTGGCGGGAGTGTTGGCGGTTGGTTCGATTTTCCTTGTGCTGGGCGGACTAGATGCCGGCAGTGCTTTTGGAGGAATGGGGTCGAGTCGTGAGATGACAATTGCCACTCTTCTTGAGCCAGTGATTATTATGGTTTTTGCAGCAATTAGTTTTGTCACAAAAACAGTGACGATTGATGGGATGCTAACTAGTCAAATTAGTTTTTTTGAACCCTATCTGATTCTCATAATCATCGCACTTATCTTAGTGGCACTGGCGGAAAATGCGCGTTATCCAGTCGACAATCCGGCTACACACTTAGAGCTCACTATGGTGCACGAAGCGATGGTTTTGGAATATTCCGGCAAATATTTGGCACTACTTGAATATGCCTCGTCTATAAAACTGGTTATTTTTTCACTCCTTATTGCTAATTTAATTTTTCCTGCCACGCTCATTGGAGCAGTTTCTTTTAGTATAGGTGCTTTGGTGGCTGGGCTGGTTTGGGGGATGGTGAAAATTGTTGTCGCCATGTTTGTCTTGGCTTTCTTGGAATCGATAATGGCAAAAATGCGCTTTTATCGAATGTCGGAATATTTTTCCATTGCTTTTGTGGTGGCTTTTTTGGGAATGATTTTGGCAATTTTGACGACCTATGCCAACGCTTCTTTGCAGTATCATGCGCTTTTTGGGCTATTTTCAGTTGTCAGTGTCGTGCTTCTTTTTGGGCGTGTACGTTTAAAAGCAATACTGCGCTATTACGCCGTTTCTTCTTTGGCGATTGCAGGTATTGCCTGGGGATTATTGCCACTGGTGTCGGAAGAGGAAAAAATGCATTTGTGGTTGTTTGCAATTTTCACGATTCTTACGAAGACTTTTGCTGTGCCTTATGTGATCAATCATTCCAGTCGTGCCAAAAAAAGTCTCACCAACTTGCCCTCTTTTCTCCGTCCCGGCAAGAGTTATTTCTTGGCGATCACTTTACTTAGCATAACCTATTTCATCTTGGGAAATGTTGCAATTTCCGGATTGGTCAAATGGAATTCTTTGCTTTACGCTTCAGTCAGTCTCATTGTTTTGGGAATTGCCATGATGGTCATCAAGCGCAATATTTTTTCTCAGATCATAGGATTGCTTATTGTTGAAAATGGGATTGCGGTTTTCGTTCTGGCAACCATCGGATCGTTGCCGATTATGATTGAATTTGGAATCTTTGCCGTTACAGTCGCTACTGCCTATATCTTAGCCATTCTCAGCGCGCAGATTCGTGATTTGTGTGGCAGTGCAGACACGGATGAGTTATGTAATTTGATAGAATAATTTATTTAACCGTATGAATCTAATTTTTTTTACCATTCCTTTTATGCTGGCTTTCGTTTTTTCTCTTTTGGCAAAAAAAGAAAAAACAGTTCAGCTAAGCAGTCTATTTTTATCGTTCCTGGGAGGAGTCATTTTGATTTCTTATGCCATGCCTTTTGTTTTTCATTTGCGAGAAAAAATGGTTGATGCGTGGTGGGCGCTGGATAGTTTTTCTGCGCTTATGGTGATTCTCATTGCGGTTGTCTATGTTTTTTCGCTCATCGCAAGCGTGCGCTACATTGGGCATGAATACGCAGAGAAAATCATTTCTTTTTCGCAATACAAAATGTATTTCGCGCTTTTCCAACTCTTTGCGTTATGCATGATTTTAGTAGTTTTGACAAATAATTCTTTGATTTTGTGGCTATCACTGGAAGGCACAACACTTTTTTCCACATTTTTAGTGGGGCTTTATCGTAAAAATAAAACCAGCATCGAGGCGGCTTGGAAATATATGATTCTTTGCTCAACAGGAATCAGTCTGGGCCTTGTGGGGATTTTACTTTTTAGTTATGGCGCGCATGTGGGAGGAGTTGCTGAGGACAATATTTTTCTCCTGAATCAGCTCGCACAGGGTGCACACCTTATTCCGGAAAATGTTGTGAAATTAGCCTTCATTTTTTTATTTATTGGATTTGGAACGAAAGTTGGTTTGGCGCCGATGCATACGTGGTTGCCCGATGCACACAGCAAAGCGCCATCTCCCATTTCCGCTATTTTTTCGGCAGTTTTGCTCAATGTTGCTCTCTATGCCATCTTGCGGTTTAAGTTTATCGCTGACAGTGCTTTTTTGGATTCAAACTGGACCAATCATTTGTTTCTCACTTTTGGTTTTATTTCAATTCTTCTGGCTGCATTTATGATGCTCGTTCAATCAAATTATAAAAGAATGCTGGCCTATTCAAGCGTCGAACACATGGGGATTATTCTTTTTTCGCTTGGACTTTCCCCATTGGGAGCAGTGGCCGGAGTGATGCATATGATTGGTCACACTTTTACCAAATCGGCTTTGTTTTTTGGGGCAGGCGAGATTCTTATTAAATGGAAAACGACCAAGGTGGCGAAGATTAAAAATATGTTCAAATATTCGCGCTATACCAGTATTCTGTTTATTTTTGGTATTGTGGCGATTATCGCCATTCCGCCTTCGGCGCTTTTTGTAAGCGAATACGGCATGTTTACCCAAGCCATTCTTTTACATCCAATTGTGGCTATTAGCATTTTTGTGGCCTTTGGGATTATTGCGTATGCAATGCTTGCGCTTACAATAGAGATGGTTTTTAGCACTAAAGATGATGATAAAACAAAGACGGAGATGGCAAAGGATTATTGGAATGTGACCCACACTATCATTGCAATTGAACTGCTGGCAATTTTGTTTTTAGCTTTTTGGTTTACCACTGGAAATGCGTTTAGTGTGATTAGCAATATCACAAAAACGTTTTTGTATGGCAAGTAACATAAATTATTTAGAATATGAATATTCAAGAAATTACTAAAAAATTTGACAAAGAAATTCTGGCGATGAGCGAGGAGCGAGATGTGATTAGCCTCAAAGTTTCGCGAGATGATTTGGCCAAAGTTTCTACAGTGCTTGTTAACGAGCACAAACTTCCACTGTCACTGCTCTTTGGGACAGATAACCGCAAAGAAAACGGTACTTTTGGCGTGCATGTCATTTTTAGTTTGGACGCCCAAAAAAAATGGCTCAAAATTTCCGCTGAAGTTCCTTCCGGCGATCCGCAATATCTGTCTCTGACTGCAACTATTATGGCGACGCATTGGTATGAAAGATATCTGCGTGATATGTTTGGAGTTACGCCGACGGGGCACCCGGATTTGCGCCGGCTTGTGCATCATGAAAATATCCCAGAAAACACTCATCCTTTACAAAAAGATTTCCAGTGGAACGCAAAGCTGGAAAAAGCTAATGTAGAGTATCCAATGCATCATGTGAGTGGTGAGGGAATTTTTGAAATTCCTGTGGGACCAATTCATGCAGGGATCATTGAGCCGGGACATTTTCGTTTCAACGTGGCAGGCGAGAGAATCTTGACCTTGGAAGGAAAACTTTTTTTTACTCACAAGGGTGTGGAAAAGCTTTTGGAAGGAAAAACTGTGAACGATGCTTTGCCTTTTGTGGAAAGAATTTCCGGCGATGCTAGCGCCGCGCACGCTTTGGCTTATTGTGAAGCAGTTGAGAAGATTTGCGGTTGCGCTGTGCCAAAAAGAGCGCAGATGCTGCGAGCCATTCTCACGGAATGTGAAAGAATTACCATGCACATTCATGATTTGGCCAATATTGGCGGAATGGGCACCGGGTATAGCTTCATCGCGGCTAATGGTTTTCGCATCAAAGAGCAAATGATGCGCCTTTCGCAGGATGTTTGCGGTAACCGTTTTTGGCGGGGATTGATCGTGCCTGGCGGAATGAAAAAAGATATTTCACAAGAAACTTTGGAAAAAATTCAAAAAGTGGCAAATTCCGCTTGGAAAGAAATGGACAGGATTGTGGCGATTGCCTTGGATAGTGAAGGGTTTTTGGATCGCTTGCAATATACCGGAGAATTGCCAACAGAATCCGCCCAGGCATTTGGCGCAGTTGGTCTGCCGGCGCGTGCTTCTATGATTGAGAGAGATGTGCGCAAAGATCATCCCTATGCCTCTTTTGCCGAATTTCCCATTGAGATTATTACCAAAAAAAGTCACGATGTTTTTGCTCGTTATCGAATGCGTGCGAAGGAAATTGAACAATCTTTGATTTTAATTGATACTTTGGTAAGCAAAATAGCGAAAGGTGATATCTGTGAGAAGTGCATAGCGCGGGATGGTTTTGCGCTTGGCGCAGTTGAATCTTGGCGCGGTGAAATTCTTTGCGCGCTAGAAATTAAAAATGGAGTAATTGAAAGATGCTATCCGCGTGACCCATCATTTTGCAACTGGGCACTGTTTGGCATTATGGGGCCGGGCAATATTGTGCCGGATTTTCCGCTGATTAATAAGAGTTTGAATTTATCTTATTCAGGGAATGATTTATAGGAAGCTGCGGAAATTTTTGCTATTGACGATTTAGGTGTTTAGCTTTATAGTAATCTGTTATGGGCGAAATCTGCCTGAAACATCAGGCGATTTTTTTGTTGTTATTTTACATTAAAGGAAGGAGTAATGAAATGATTGATGACATTTTTGGCACACCAGTAATTCATCCCGAAGCATTTATTAGTAGCAAAGCAACGATAGTTGGCGATGTTACCATTGAAAAAAACGTAATCGTTGCCCCTAGCGCGTCGATTCGTGCCGATGAAGGGGCGCCGTTTTTTATTGGCAAGGGGACAAATATTCAAGACCATGTTAATTTGCATGGACTGCTGAATAGGTATGTACAAGTGGACAATAAGCAGTATTCTATTTATATTGGAACTCACTGTTCAATTGCTCACGGAGCTTTGATTCATGGGCCAACTAAAATTGGCAAAAAAACATTTATTGGATTCAAAGTCACTGTGCATAATTCAATAGTTGGTCGAAACTGTTTTATCAAAACAGGGGCTGATGTGGAAAATTCCAATTGCAATAAACCCGTTTGAATATCATTTTCAAACGGGTTTTTATCTTCAAGATGGTATTTTTTCTAATGTGGCGGGTTCCCAGTGTTGTTTTAAAAAGTTATAAAAAATTAGGGATAATTTTGGCTTGTTTAGGCGAAAAAACAGTTTTAGACTATTTTGATTGACATTTGTCCTAATCTGTGCTACTATCTACTGTTAATAATAAGTTGAACAAATTATAGTTATGGACAATAAAGAGGTTAATTTGCGAATGATTGCACATGGATGGAGAATGATCCTCGTTTTCGTTGCGGTTTTTTCCGCGGTGGCATTTTTTGTGAGCACAATTATTCCTGCACAATATGGCAGCGAAACGCAAATTTTGATTTTGCAAAAAAACATCAATGCCGATGCCTATCAAGCTAGTAAGTCATCTGAATTTGCTGGTGCTGTTCTTACTCGCGTGGTCGGTTCATCTGATTTTATGGGTGGAGTCCTTCAAAGAGCGGGAGAAAATTTTAGCAAATACGGAGGGACCCCGGAGGATCAGATGAAGAATTGGAATAAGGCGGTGAATGTTTCAACTTCTGCCAATGCAGGAATTCTTAATTTGGAAATTTCTGATTTAAGCAAAAAAGAAGATCGCAAAATGACCGAAGCGGTGATCGGCGAGCTGATCGACAATGGCGTGAAATATCATGGCAATGAGAATATCACGCTCAAGAAGATTGGCGGCCCGGTCTATTTCGACAACCCGGTCTTTCCGGTCATCTGGCTCAACGTATTGATCGCGGCCGTAGCCGGACTGTTCTTCTCGATCGGACTGGTTTTCGTCCTGGGTGAGCGGACAGTAGAATGGTTCGTGGCCGGCAGGAGCCATCAGCGCTATATCGAACCGGTGAGCGGTTTTGCCAGCGGGACGTTCGAATATAAGCGGGAGAATAGCTAGTTTGTTTTTCTTTGGGTCCTGTCTCTTGCGAGAGGCGGGACACATAAGAAGCGCAAAGCTTCAGCAGTTTTTTGACAAATAACCTGAAAACCGAGGCAATGGTGTCTTGGCGGAAGGGTTTATGGAAACTTCAGAAAAGGAGGTAGTTATGTCGAAAATTGTTGTTTGGGCAATTGCTGCCGTAGCTGCTATCATTGGCCTCGTTGTATTTATTAACAATGTTGGTAATGATGGTAGTACCCGTGGACCCATTCCGGGTTTCGCGGAAAAATCGTCGGTTGCAATACCGACACAGGCCAATGCAGCCGCGCCGGAAGTGAATGTTCCGGCCGTGCCGACAAAGGCGGAAACAACTCTGCCACCGACCACGGTGCCGGTAGCACCGCAAAATGGTCAAGGCACGACGACTGTCGCTGCGCCTGGCACAACTGTTAACGTCATCGTTAACTGTTGTCCATCACAGCCATGCCAAACGCCCAAGGCTGTCAGTAAGAAGTCGAAGGCGAAAAAAATTGTGGCCAAGAAGGTTCGGCGAGCTGAACCGGCGCCGACAGTGGGGGTGGCTCCTTCTCGTCCATGCGATTGCTCTAAGTACGCATGGAATCC
>DAIEIZ010000032.1 GCA_027351145.1 Candidatus Moraniibacteriota bacterium
AGAGAGAGAGAGAGAGAGAGTTTGCGTACGCCAAAAATGCTGCAGAAAAAAAATGAAGCTGAGTTGTGATAAAGATTAGTGAGCGCTTTCATTTTTTGTTTTTAGGACTTACGCATTCAATTGAAGAGTTTCTAAGGTTGAGCTTTGAGATCCCCGAAGGTTCAACCTTAGAAACTCGCTTGTCGTCAACCAAATGTGTAAGTCCTAAATTTTTTGTTCTTCTTGGTTATTATGTTTGGATTATAGCATAGAAAGTTGGATTTTTGAAATTATCAAAACCACTGATTTATACGTTATTTTGAATTTCCCTATCAGTGAAATCAACACAACCAATGATAATTTGTGGTTCAGACAATCCCCTCCTCATCCAACAATCCTTCAATCGCACCATAGAATTGCACCTCATGCGAACTATTGGCAATGCCCCATTCTAAACATTCTTTCAGGGTTTTTTCTTTGAGATACGCCCCAATAAAACCGCTGGCAAAAGCATCGCCCGCCCCGGTCGAATCAACAGCATTCACTTTTTTGCCGGGCGCAAAAAATATTTCATCACCATCGCTAGTCCATGCGCCACGCGCACCATCAGTCAAAGCGACAATTTTTGCACCAAGTTCTCGCACTTTTTCCAACAAAAATTTTTCATCTTCCATCTCGGAAACAGAAAAATTACCCGTTTGGGAAATAATTTCAATTGCCTCATCTTTATTAAGAAAAACCAATTCGCAATATTTGACAGCATTAACAACTTCGCGCGGATTTTCTCTGATATAAACTTCGCGCGGATTAAATGCGATTCTTTTTTTATCTTCTTGCGCTATTTTGATTATTTCCTCCACTTGAAATTCCCAATTTCCATGCACATCACTGATAAAAAACCAGTTTGCATCTTTGAATTTTTCACGATCTAATTTTAATTTTCCGCTGGAATTTTTATTGGTAAAAATCACCCTGTCAGCGCTATTTTCATCCACAATAATAGCTGACAAATCGCTTTTTTTTCCGGCTTCCCTATTGATAAAATCAGTTTTGATATTATTGTTTGCCAACTCTCCGATTACCCAATCGCCAATCGCATCTTCTACAACATTAGAAACGCAAGTCGCCACTATCCCCAAGCGAGAAAGCCCGATTGCCAAATTCGCCGCGCATCCGCCAAGCGATTCAAAGCGATTCTCAATTTTAATTTTTGCTCCAAGCTCAAAAGCAATTTTTTTTTGACTAGCCAAATCATCCGGCGTTTCAATAATACTGCCGTTTTTTGTCGGAAAAAAAATATCTTTTCCCGCCGAACCGAAACAAATTATTTCATACATATTTTTAAAATTTATCTTAATAATGAATTCTTGACCATCAGCTTGGGTTTTTCAATTCCCAAAATATCCAAAATGGTCGGCGCGATATTGCCCAGCACGCCATCATCTCGCAATTTTTTGTCTTTGAATTTTTCGCTGACAATAAGAAACGGCACCGGATTTTTAGTGTGAAACGTATTGGGCTGATCGCTGTCAAAATCAATCATGTCATCCGCGTTGCCATGATCGGCGGTAATGATCAAATTTCCGCCCAATTTCAAAACAACTTTAACCAGCCTTTCTATCTGCTTATCCAAAAACTCAACTGCCTTTATTGTTGCTGCGAGATCACCAGTATGCCCTACCATATCCGCATTAGCATAATTCATCACAATCACATCATATTCATTCTTCTTTATTGCTTCTAGCACCACATCCGTTACAAGTCCAGCTGACATCTCCGGCACCTTAGCATAAGAGTCAATCACTGGCGATTTGATCATCACCCTGTCTTCGCCATCCACCGGATCGGCGTAGCCACCGTTTAAAAAATAGGTTACGTGCGCAAATTTTTCCGACTCGGCAACATAGAGCTGTTTGAGTTGCCCAAGAGCCATTGGAAGAGTAGCTGAAATCGTGTGCTCGGGAAAGGCTGTATGCTCGTCCAGCCCCGGACCAAAATCAGTCAGCGCAACAAAGTATAAATTTTCAATCCTATCAATAATTGGCATATCATCACTCAAGATACTTTTTTCATCCACCGCAATGAATAATTTGCTAAATTGCCTCGCTCGATCTGAGCGAAAGTTATAGAAAATTATTGCATCATCTTTTTTAATCTGAGCTACGGGCACGCTATTTTCCAAAATAATAGTCGGCAAAAGATACTCGTCTGTGAGACCGGCAGCGTAGGCCTTTTCAATTGCCTCTTCTGCAGAGTTCGCCTTTTCTCCGCGCGCAAACACTATTGCGTCATAAGCAAGAGTAAGTCGCTTCCAATTTTTTGCACGATCCATCGCATAGAACCGTCCGGAAAGTGTCGCGATTTTCCCAATACCCTCTTCAGCCATAATTCGCCGAAAATATTTCAAATGTTCCAGTGCGCTTTTGGGATAGGAATCCCTCCCGTCCGTAAAAAGATGACAATAGACCTCCTTGATATTATTTTTTTTGGCTAATTTTAAAACAGCTCTGAAATGCTCCGGATCACTATGCGGACTGTCTCCATTCCCCATAAGCCCCATAACATGCAAATTGCTATTATTATTTTTGACGTGGCGCACACTTCCATTCATCGCCGGATTCATAAAGAAACTTCCGTCTTTGATACTGTCAGTGATATATTTTGAGTCCTGAGGCACGACCCTCCCGGCGCCCATATTCATATGTCCCGCTTCAGAGCCACTCATTTTGTGATCAGGAAGACCAACGCAATTACCAGTCGCACAAAGCGTCGTCGAAGGATACATCTCAAACAAACGATCAATGGTCGGCTTTTTGGCAAGCGTTATTGCATTGCCTTTCCCGGGCGGAGCGGTACCATAGCCGTCCAATATCACCAAAAGTGTTGGATTTTTTTGATCAGACATGAATAATGAGTTTAGCAATATAAGGTGTGTTGGAAATCTAACTTTTTATTTTTTAAAATAATTTTCTAAATTCCAATTATTTAAAAATTGAAAAAATTAGATCTATTTATGAAATTGCAAAATTTCAACTAAATCTCCTCTTCGATTCGAAGCAATCGATTATATTTGCAAATTCGCTCTCCTCGTGAAAGCGAGCCGGATTTTATATAATCCGCTCCGGCGCCAACTGCTAAATCAGAAATAAAATCATCAGTTGTTTCTCCTGAGCGATGCGACACAACAACTTTCATCTTGTTTTTTTTCGCCAATTTTATACAATCAATCGTTTCCGAAAGCGTTCCGATTTGATTGACTTTGATCAAAACGGCATTGCACGCTTTTTTCTCGATCGCCATTTTCAAACGCTTCACATTTGTTACCAAAAGATCATCCCCGATAAGCATTATTTTTTCTCCCAACTTCTCATTCATCATTCGCCAACCTTCCCAATCATTTTCGTTAAGTCCGTCTTCCACGGAAATTTCATGATATTTCGCAATCCATTCGTTATAAATATTAATAAGCATTTCACGCGTTAATGTGGAATTTTCCGGCTTAAAAACATAGCGATCTTCTTTTTCATTATAAAAAGAATTAGCCGCCGCATCGATCCCGATATTCACCTGCGTTCCCGCTTTATATCCGGCTTTTTCAATTGCTTGATTAATTAATTCCATTGGTTGAGCGTTGCTTTCCAAGCGCGGAGCAAAACCGCCTTCATCTCCCACTCCAACAGAATAACCTTCGCTGGAAAGTATTTTTTTCAACTCTTGAAAAATTTCACTGCCTGAACGCAATTGTTCTTTGAATGTTTTTAATCCGTTAGGCACCAATTTATATTCTTGAATTGAAAGTCCCGAATCGCTATGTTGTCCGCCGTTAATAATATTAAACATCGGGATTGGCAATTTGAATTTTTTCGGCATTTTGAAAGTTTTGGCGATATAGGCATAGAGCGGGATTTTATTTTCCATTGCAGCTGCCCGACAAACGGCCAAAGACACTCCCAAAATCGCATTTGCTCCCAGATTGGTTTTGTTCTCCGTCCCATCCAGTTCAAGCATTTTTTTGTCAATTTCTTTTTGCTCGGAAACTTCCATTCCAACAATAATCTTGGCAATTTTTTTATTCACATTTTCCACAGCGCCGAGCACGCCAAGGCCATAATAACGATTGGCATCGTTATCGCGCAATTCCAGTGCTTCATAAGTTCCGGTTGATGCTCCGGAGGGAACAGCCGCCATTGCCGTTATTCCCGACTCTAATGTTATTTCCACTTCCACGGTAGGATTTCCGCGCGAATCCAAAATTTCCCGCGCATAAATTTTTTTAATTTTTGACATAAAATTTTCTTTAATTTAATTATTCCAATCTACATTATTATATCATAGACAGAATAAAATACGAGTTTTTAAAATTAAGGATTATAATATTTGGCATTTCCATTTCTGTATCGAACATCAAACACCAGTTTGTCGTTTTTAATATTAGCCTCTATTCTATTCATGCTCGTACTCTCTTCAGGAGCGATAACGCCTACGTTCAAAGATTGAGCAATCCGTTTTCCAATTCCATCCGATAATCCGGTAAGGCAAGAACTGATAATCAGGGTTGCGTCTTTGGAAAAAAAATCACCAATCCTTTTTACTCCGCGTCCTTCCATATCCGCATTTTTTAATAAGCGACCACGACCAAGTTCCTGTCCTCCAAATTCCATGACATCTTTATTGCCATGAGCCATAATGTAAGCAAATGATATTTTATTATTACTTGAATAGCGTTTATCTAAAGCCAAAAGTTTTTTAGCTATGTCAAGCTTGCTTCCGCATTCAATAACGCGAAAATAATATTTATCCTTAATTTGTTCAAATAAACTCCTTTGAATTTCACTATTATTATATCCGTTCCCTACCCAATCTTCTCTGGGAAACATTATGATTCCATATGGCAAATCATTGTCATCCCTATGGTCAAACTGGCTAATTAACAGCTCTTTTGGATAGCGAGCAAAATCATTGATCCCAAATTCCTTATTAAGCACACTTATTGCGCCTGGCCTGCTCTTTTCAATCTCTTCAATCATCTTAATATTTTCCTTCATAAGTCGAGCTCGCAAATGCTGATCCCCGCCACCCTTAGACATGCTGGACTTCCATGCTTCTAGCATTTTTTGCGAATCAACACCGACCGGACTCAACAATGATGTCAAAAGTTGCTTTCCCAGTTCAGTACCTTTTTCCGAATTTCTTGAAATAAGCTGAGCAACAATCAAGCTTGCCTGATCTTTTTCTTCGGATAAATTCGACGCTGTTTCTTTCTCTATTTTTTGAAAACTATTGTTAAAAAAAGTTTTATTTTCAAAAAAATGAGAAATAGCCAAAAAATCAGCTCTAAGCTCAGGATCTTTCTGTATAATATTATCAATCCTATTGATATTATGCTCAAAAAGCCTGTAGCACTCTTGTTTTATTTCTTTGGACACATCGGACGAAAATATGATGTCCCGCAAGGAGTTGATCACTTCCCTGACTTGAACCTCTGCATCAGATGAAAGGATTTGATTTATTCTTGGTAACGCCTGAAAAAACAACCGGTTCTTTTTTTCTTGATTAATTTTTTTCACCAGTTGCAAATTTTCATCCCGCTTTTGATAAAAATCAGTTGAATGATAAAAGTTCGGTTTATTTGCCGCTACATCATTCAATGTAATCAATTTACCAATGGCACTTATCGATTGAACGCTTTCAACATCATTGCTTAGTGCGTCACCAATAATATCAATATTGCCATTGACAACTGAAACAGCTTCCTTATTACCACCGCTCCAACTGCTCAATTTATTCACGCTCCTAAAAACATCTTCGAGAGCCGCCGGTTTTTTTCTTAAAATAGTTTGTTTAAAAAATCTTGCTGCCCTCGCTCCAACTTTATCAATTTTAGCCTTAAATGTATTAGTCTTGGCAAATTTAATTTTTTCTAACTCATCGCAATATTTTTTTTCATCTAAGTCGCTTTTTTCATCCCCATTTTTTTCATCGTTCTGATTTGCATTTTCATTCCCATACAACACTTCAAGTTTTTCTTTTGCCTTTTTTATTGCCATATCCTCAGAAATCTTCAACTTCTCAATTTCTTCAGCGGTGACAACCGGTTTTTCAGCACTTTCAAAAACAATGCCTTCTTTTCCTTTGGCTTCAGCAATGCTTTCTGCAGTATTTTTAGTTTCAAACGAATTCAATTTCATATATTTCACATCTCAAACACCTTAATTCCCGGCATTTTTTCTCCCGCCAAATAATCCAGCATCGCACCGCCGCCGGTGGAAACAAAATCCACTTTTTCCATTGCGTTATTTTTTTCCAAAATT
This sequence comes from Candidatus Moraniibacteriota bacterium, assembly GCA_027351145.1. Taxonomy (GTDB): domain Bacteria; phylum Patescibacteriota; class Minisyncoccia; order Moranbacterales; family UBA2206; genus UBA9630. The sequence goes on from DAIEIZ010000032.1 coordinate 6,291, forward strand.
TCCAATGTTTCTCCCCCGCCAATGAGCACAAAGGCGCCACTTGCCAACACTGCTTCAAGTATTTCACTGGAACTGACAGCATATTTTTCTTCTTCAAATTTTCCCGTCGGACCATTCCAAACAATTGTTTTGGCGGTTGCAATAATTTCCTTGAATTTTTCAAGAGTTTTTAGTCCGATATCCAGCCGGTCATCAATAAAATCAAACGGCAAAAGCACTTTTTCGCCAAACTGAATTTTTTGGTCAATCGCTTCATTGGCAATGCGTCCGCCGACTAACACATAGTCGTATTTTTCTTCAAAAAATTTAATCACCGGCAACTTTGTTTCAATTTTCGCTCCTCCGATAATCGCCACTGCCGGACTGATTGGGTGCTCTTTGATAATCGTCATCTCGGCAATTTCTTCTTGCAAGCGGCATCCGGCGGCGCTTGGCAAGATTTTCGCCACCCCGGTAACGGATGCGTGATCGCGATGCGAAGCGCTAAAAGCATCATTAACAAAAAAATCAAAATTCTCCGCCAACTTCATGGAAAATTCAGGATCATTTTTTTCATCTCCCACATAGAAACGCACATTTTCCAAAAGCAACACGCCTTCATCCAAATTTTCCAGGGCATTTTTTACTTTTTCCCCGATGCAATCAGATACAAAAGTTATTTTTTTGCCAAGAATTATTTCCGCATCAGGAACAATTTGCCCCAAAGAAAAATTCGGATCAACTTTTCCATCCGGACGGCCCAAATGCGAGATCAAAGCAACTTTGCATTTTTTGCCCAATAAATAATCAATTGATTCTTTGGCGGCTGAAATTTTAAAATTCTCTTTCACTCTCCCGCCTTCAATTGCAACATTAAAATCCACTCGAAGCAATACTTTTTTTCCCGCCACATCGGCGTCTTGAATTTTTCGCAATTTCATAGGTTTTTTAATTTTTTAGGTTATTTAACTGATTTTAACTAATTCTTTATTTTTGCTTATAATAAGCTACGATTTGCCTAAAACTTTAGTACCACTTATTGTGAACAATAAAGCTAAAGTTGGCAGCTTATATGCTAAGTTATTACTTGTTTAACCTAAATTAGTTTAAATAAGCTCATTATAATTAAATTATAGCACAAATCCTAAACTCAAAATAGAGACGCATTTTAATGCGCCCGAGAGTCATCATTTCCACAAAAAAAGGCGCGATAAATCACGCCTCCAGTATGTTCCAATTTATAGCGATTATCTCTTCATCGCCCAACCAAAGACTTTTTGTGTCGCATTACCCAAAACATCCATAAGAGACACGTTCGGCGCACCCGTATAGAAAACAAATTGATCGGAATTCACAGAATTAGCACTTGGATCAGTCGCTCTTACCGAATAACGATAAACCGAATCAGCATCAAGTGATGGAATAATAACCATATGATTCAAGCCAAAAAAATCATCCTTCATTACTTTCGGAGTCTTTTCGCCGCTTTTGAAATAGCTAATTTCAATAGTCGTTTTTTTGTTCGTCTGACAACTGATAATCGCCTTCACTTCGCTTTTGTCTCCATCTTTAATTGTGTAGAGCTCACTCTTAACATTATTCACCGTCAATACTCCGCTATTTTCAAAATCCATCAAAACGTCAGAAAGTCCCACTCCACCATTAACACTAATCTGAGTTGCGTTAAAATTTTCGCTACTGGCAATAGCGTCTGTTTTCATTGTGTTGCCACTGGCACTATCGGTCGCCGTGATGCTATCCCCCAGTACTTCAGTGTTAAAGCCGGAAGAAATGGCCGCGGCCAGCTTATTTTTTTCCACATAGTCAGTATAGATTTTTAATAAAAAAACAACCGTTAACAAAACAAAAGCGATCCCGATGAAAATTCTTTTTTTATTGATTTTTTTCTTTTCAACATTGAGCTTTTCCATATATTTGAAAAATATTACTTATACCTGAGCGCCTCTAAAGGATCAGTTGCACTAGCCTTTTTAGCCGGAATAACCCCCGTAAAAAATCCCACTAGAGTCGCCACTGCCAAAATGAAAAGTGAAAACCAAAGCGGAAAATCCAAAAGCGAAGTAGCTGCGCCGCCCAGTCTCTGCGCTAAAAAATTAACCAACAAATTAAAAATATTTCCTCCGATATACCCGATAACCAGTCCCGATAACCCTCCCAAAAAACCCATGATTGTTGATTCAAAAACAAACATCCAGAGAATATCAGAATTAGACGCACCAATTGATTTCATAATACCAATTTCTTCCGTTCGCTCAAGCAAAGCCACGGTCATCGTGTTAAACATTCCAATGGCGCTAACCATAAGCGCGATTGCGCCGAAAAAGCCCAAGATTATCCTGATCACGCCGAAAGCCTGATCAACTTGTCGAATAAGATCCGTGAGAGCGGAAACAATAAAGCCTGCGTCGGTAATTTTCCCCCTTACCGTTGGCAAAATTGAGCTAGAATTACATTTAACTTTGAGTCGGGTATATTCCATGTTGGAAACAGTCTTATTCAAAACTTGTGAATTCATATAAACCAAGATATCAGCCTTTTCCGTATAGCCAACGACTTTAAATTGCATCTCAGACTTGCTGCCATCCATACCTTTTTGCGGCAAATACAGTATAATATCACTTCCTAACATTTCTTGCGGTTGTTTTTCGAAAACTTTTGCCAGCGAATTTGTGATAACCACCCCATTAGGCTCGTTGTTATTGATATCATACCCTTGCACAATTTTGACTCCGTCCAGTTTAATAAAATCAGCATCCACTGCCAATATTTTCGAATCGGAAACCAAATTATTATATTTCATCTGCCCCATTGTTTCATATACCGGGCTAATCTTTTCCACCCCCTCCATGTTTTTTATACTATCCACATCAGCAGATCCGATTACCGTCCTGCTGTCTCCCGGATAAACGTCGAGCGCCAAGAGCGAATCAGCAGTTGTAATTGTTTCCAGTAGCGTCTTTTGAATTCCATAGCCCAATCCCACAAGAAAAAGAATTGCACCGATACCAACACCCATACCCAAAATAGTCAGGAGCGTTCTTGTCGTTCTGGCTTTAAACATTCTAGTGGAAAGCTTCAGCAGATCAAATATGTTCATAATTTTTATCCCGCGCCAACTCTTGCTTAAAATAATTGGGAATACATGATTGGTCCATAATTAGCCCGAATAACGCAAGAGCAGAAGCAATTCAAGCTCTTTAGCAATCTTTGTTGCCATTCTCCTGTCAAAAGCAAGTCCATGCTGTTTTTCAGAAATATCCATCAATTTCTCAAATTCATCTTTGCCGATACGGTTCTCCAGTCTATCGATAATAGCACCTGCCAGTAAATTCTTCTTAACTTCGTCCAGATTTAGTTTTAATTTAGCATTGATATAATCCGCCAATTCTTGCGCCGACTTGCTTTTCTCCGTAAAACTGATTTTTTTTGCTTGATCCGTCAACTGCTTAACTTCAAGAGCGAACCGCTCCGCTGTTCTTTTATCCCAGCCAGCACCACCCTTTTCTAAGGATAAATCAAGCTCTTTGGAAAAATATTCAAACTCATTTTTCAAATAGAGGAAATCCTCCACTTTCTTTATCGCCCTTTCAATCTGGTCATTTGTCATTGAGAAAAACAGGTGTGAAAAAATCTGTTGCGCTTTGAAAGGTACGAGTAAGTTGCTGATTTGATTAGCCGTAAGACCACGAAAAGATCGCATCAAATGGCGCAAATCAAGCGGAATATACTCCTCCTTTACCAAATCTTCTCGCACCTTGCCATCTTTGAAAATATAACTCTCAGCTGAAGTTTTCTTCTTTTTGACAATTTCAACTTTGGTAATTCTCCCGTCGCGCATATGCACAATCTTGTCACCAAATTCCAGATGCGATGGATCATGCGTTACGAGAATAATCGTCTTTTTATCAATCTCGTTTAAATCTTTAAGGATTGACATCACAATATGTGATGACTTGGAGTCAAGATTTCCCACCGGCTCATCAGCCAAGATGATTTCTGGATCATTTACCAAAGCTCGCGCGATAGAAACTCGTTGTTTTTGTCCGCCGGAAAGTTCAGAGGGGAATTTATTAGATTGATTAGAAATGTTAAACCGCTCCAAAAGCTCCAGCGCCTTAGCCTTTCTCTCTGAAATTTTTACGCCATCGAAAGTTTTTGGCAAACAAACATTATCCAAAATACTCAGAGATCCGATTAGATAGAAAGCTTGAAAAACCATTCCCATTTTTCGCCGGTGAAACCAAGCCATCTTCTTTTTCTTGTATGTACTAATGTCCTCGCCATCAATCATGACTGCCCCGCTAGTCGGCTTTTGCAGTCCGGAGATAGAATAGAGTAACGTCGATTTTCCACAGCCGGAAGGACCAAATATGATTACATACTCTTGGGGAAATATCTCCAAATTAATCTCTTCGAGTGATCGCATCTCATTCGATTTGCCTTCATTGTAAATAACATTAACGTCTTTTACGACAATATTTGGTATTTCATTTTGCGATATTTGCTCCATTTATTTTTATTTTCAAAAAAATAGCAATGTGTTTATTATATCACAATCGCATCATAACACAATGTCAACCCTAGACAGGCGCAACCTGGATATTTTACCAGTTCTATTATTTTTCCTCCACAATCCACCAATTAAACTTAACTGCTTGCAAAGTTGTGTCGCTTAGAATAATTTTAAACCCGACTCCTGGCGTCACCTCGTCAACAATCCAGCTAACCGGCGTCTTTCCTATTGGAGTAATGAAAACTTTTGAGTTCTCCTTTACTGCCGTTGTCTTAATCTCAATCATTTTCCCATTAGACGCAACTTCTCCCCCAAGCGGATCGACGCAATTTTTCTCTGAAGTCAAAATTTTTCCTGCTTCGCAAATTATCGCTTCACCAATTGTTGCCGCACTTACGTCCACCACCTTCACGCTAAATGCTCCGGCTGTTAGCCCCTCAGCTTCTAAGCGCCCCGCAAAAGCATTAAGCGGCGCATCAAGCTTGGGCAGGTTATTAACACTGCTGATATCGAAAGCCAGGAGAAATTGATTGAAAGCATCCGCTTGTTTTTGCAGCAGTGCGACTTGGTCTTGAAGAGCGGTAAGATTTTTG
>DAIEIZ010000052.1 GCA_027351145.1 Candidatus Moraniibacteriota bacterium
TCTCTTTCGCTTTATATATTCTAATACAATTGCTTTAAATAAAGCAAATGGTCTTATCTGGCATACTCCACTACGCGCGTTTCACGAATAACATTAACTTTAATCTCTCCGGGATATTTTAATTCTTTTTCAATTTTATCAGCAATAGAGCGGCTTAATTTAATTGCTCCCAAATCATCTGTTTTGTCCGGTTTAACAAAAACGCGAATTTCACGGCCAGCTTGAATTGCATAAGTTTTTTCCACCTCAGGAAAAGAATTAGCAACAGATTCAAGCTCTTCCAATCTTTTTAAATAATTCTCCAATGTATCTTTTCTCGCTCCCGGACGACTGGCGGAAATTGCATCGGCGGCAGAAATAATCATTGACTCGGGAGTTTCAAACGGATAATCTTCATGATGCGATTTCATTGCGTTGATAATATCTTTCCCCACATTAAATTTTTCCAATATCTTAATTCCAATCTCCACATGAGTTCCTTGCACTTCATGATCGATTGCCTTGCCAATATCATGCAACAGGCCGGCTTTTTTAGCTAAATTAACATCTGCTCCCAATTCTGCCGCTAATGCACCAGACAGATGCGCCACTTCAAGCGAATGAAGCAAGGCATTCTGCCCATAGCTGGTACGATAACGCAATCGTCCTAAAATATGGATTAATTTTGGTTCAAGACCAGCCACGCCCACATCATAAACAGCAGCTTCGCCAGCTTCTTTAATTTTATTGTTTATTTCTACCTTGGCAAAATCAACAGCCTCTTCGATTTTAGTTGGATGAATTCTACCATCAGCCATTAATTTTTCAATAGCAATTCTGGCAATTTCTCTTCTTATTGGATCAAAACCGGAAACAACAATCGCTTCCGGAGTATCATCCACAATAATTTCTATTCCTGTTAATCTTTCTAATGCTTTAATATTACGACCTTCTCTTCCAATAATTCTACCCTTTACCTCATCAGAAGCAATAGAAACAGTGCTAGTTGTTACATCAGCCGAATGTGTTCCGGCATATTTTTGAATCGCATAAGTCATAATATCACGCGCCTTTTTTTCCAAAAAATCACGACCCTCAATTTCCAATGATTTTATTCTTTTTAATAGCAAATCGGCGCTTTCCTCTTCCGTAAGTTGCAAAAGAATTTTTTTTGCATCATCCTTGGAAAGTCCGGCAATTTTTTCTAGTCTTTTCAGTTCTTGCTTTCGCGCCTCATCAAGCTCTTTTTTAATTGTAGCTACTTCTGTCACCTTTTTTTCCAGCGCCAAATTTCCCAATTCAAGCTCTTTCACTTTCACATCCAATGCTTCTTCTTTCTTTTCCAGGCGCGCTTCTGCGCGTCTTGTTTGCTCTTCTCGCTCCTCCTCTTTTTTTCTAACATCTTCCAGGATATCAACTGCTTTATTTTTGGCTTTCAAAATAACTTCTTGTGCTTTCTTCTCTGCTTCTTCAACTATTTTAAGCGCCTTTCCCTCGGCAGTTGTGAGTTGATTTTTAGCAATTGTTTGTCTGGCGTAATAACCCAAAAAAGATCCGCCCGCTAAACACAAAAACCAACCTGCGACGATCGCTAAATTTATTTCCATAATATTTTTTGCTATTCAGTTGATAAATCATATTTAGAACATATTCGCACATATTTTTATTTACCAATCCAAACTAGACTAATTTAACAAATTATCTACTCTTTTGATGCTATTATAAAAAAACTCTTTTGTCAAAAGCAATTAAAAATGTTATCATTCGCATAAGAATAAAAAAATAACTTTAACCAAAAAATATGTTCAAACCGATTATCTTGGTCATTATGGACGGCTGGGGAATTAGCGATGATCAACGAGGAAATGCTATCGCAAAGGCTAAATTGCCAACAATAGAAAAACTTAATCAATTCTATCCGCATATTTCTCTGCAAGCATCAGGGATTTCTGTCGGCTTGCCTTGGGGTGAAGCGGGAAATTCGGAAGTCGGACATATCACCTTGGGAACCGGGCAAACCATCTATCAAAATATGCCTCGCATTACAATGTCTATTCAAAACGGAGAGTTTTTCAGGAATGAAGCTTTTTTATCCGCCGTGGAATATGCTAAAAAAAATAATTCCGCCCTTCACTTGATGGGACTTGTTGGAAAAGGAGGAATTCATTCCACAATTGACCATCTTTACGGCTTACTTGAACTTATGCGCGATCAAAAATTCACCAATGTCTTTTTACATATCTTTACCGATGGGAGGGATTCTCCGCCAATGGCAGCAGTAGAATCAATCAAAGAATTGCAAAATCGCCTAAATACATACCGATTAGGAAAAATCGCCACTATTGGAGGACGCTATTATGGAATGGACCGTAACAACAACTGGGATCGCGTGAAACTTGCTTACGATGCTATAGCACAAGGAATAGGAGAAAAAATTGAAGACCCGATTGACTATCTGAATAAATCTTATAAAAAAGAAATTTTTGATGAATATATTGTTCCCGCTGTGATTACTGAAAATGGCAACCCCATCGGCACGATTAAAAATAATGACGCCATTATCTTTTTTAATTTCAGGGAAGATCGTGCGCGCCAGCTGACCAAAGCCTTTGTTTTACCAAGTTTCGATAAATTCGAAAGAAAATACATTGAAAAACTTTTTTTCGTTACGATGGTGCAATACGAAAACGATTTACCCGTAACTGTCGCCTATCCCGTTATTGAAGTAAAAAAATGCCTTGGAGAAGTATTATCAAAACATAAGCTAACCCAATTGCGCATTGCCGAAACGGAAAAATTTGCCCATGTTACTTATTTTTTCAATGGAGGCGGAGAGGATGCTTTTTTCGGAGAGGATCGCGTTATCGTTCCATCAAAAGATGTTCCTCGTTTTGATGAAGCTCCGGAAATGAGCGCTCAAGAAATTACAGACAAAGTAATTTCATTCATACGACAAAATAAATATGATTTCATTTTAATAAACTATGCTAACGCTGACATTGTTGGACACACTGGAAATATCGAAGCGGCAATTACTGCCGTTGAAACTGTTGATAATTGCCTCGAGCAATTAGTAAAAGAGGTTCTCTTAAAAAATGGCTGCTTGCTAATTACGGCTGACCATGGAAATGCTGAAGAAATGATCAATCTTAAAACGGGAGAAAATGACACGGAACATTCAGCCAATCCTGTTCCACTTTGGTTTGTAACAGGAGAAAATCATTCGGAAATTCCGCTGGAAAACAGCTATGTATTTACAGCAAGCGGATTGCTTAGCGATATTGCCCCGACAATCCTAGATCTACTAGAAATTGAAAAACCGACAGAAATGACCGGGGAAAGTTTGCTTCCCGATCTTGGTTTTAAAAAATAAACGCTAATTTATTCAATCACTTTATCCAAAATTCCGTATTTTCTTGCTTCCTGCGCACTCATAAAATAATCACGCTCAACGTCCCGTTCGATTTTTTCCACTTTTTGTCCGCAATGCTTAGCCAATATCTCATTCAATCTTTTTTTCATACTCAAAATATGCCTGGCATGAATATCCACATCAGTTGCTTGTCCCTGCGCACCTCCCATTACTTGATGAATCATAATTTCACTATTGGGCAAGCCAATTCGCTTACCATTTTCTCCAGCTGCCAAAATCAATGCTCCGGCACTAGCCGCTAATCCGACACAAATCGTTGAAACATCAGCCTTAATATGTTGCATCGTGTCATAGATTGCCAATGCAGCACTCACTGA
>DAIEIZ010000057.1 GCA_027351145.1 Candidatus Moraniibacteriota bacterium
CCAGTTCCCGCCAGTGCCGATGCTCTCTCGATGCTTTCATTGGCCAAGGAACGGGGTGTGCAAAAAGAATTGGTAATGGTTTTCAAATCAGCGGAAAAAAGCGGAGTGAAGCTATCCGAGTCATATCAAAATTTCATTAAGGAAGTTGATCAAGAAGTGGAAATGGAAAAAAAAGAGGAGGAGCAAAAAGAAGAGGAAGAAAAGAAAAATATCAGTGAAGAAGTACGGGCGTTTAAAGAGGCAGTGAAGCAGGGGTTTAAATTATTAGCTGACGAGATTAAATCGATAGATAAAAATCTAACCGAGAAGATGGTCGAACTTCAAGGATTAGTCGTCAAAGGCGAAAGCCAATCTGACGAACACAAAGCCGAGTTGGAAAGTGTTCTAAAAGACACGCACCAAAAGGCGCAACTGATTGACAAAATTGTCAATCAAGTCAATGAGAATTTAAGAAAATTTAAAGAAACGAAATAATAATATGACTGAAATTAAAACATTAGAACAAGTTGGAGAAGTTATTTCAGAAGTTTTGGAGAAATCTTTGCCGGAACTTGTGGGAAAAATTATTGATGGAAAACTTGAGGAAAAAGGAATCAATAAATTGGAAAAGAAAATTTTTGGTTCTGCCAAGGAAATTGAAGGCTTGGAGGGAAAAGAAAGAACAGCGCGATTTATTAAAGCTGTGTTTAATCGTGATAAGGAAACTGCTATGGCGCTTGCTGGGAAGGCAATGACCGGTGGTACGGATGCCAATGGTGGCTATTTAGTACCCGATGAATTCCGCGCTGAGGTTGTGCGTATGGTTGAGGACTTTGGTATCGTGCGAAAATTAGCCAGAGTTATCCCGATGAAGCGCGACACGCTTAATTTGCCAAAAATCACCTCTTCAGTGACTGTATATTGGCCAGGTGAGGCAACTGCTGGAACAGCTAGTCAACCAGTGCTCGGTCAGGTTCAGCTTTTAGCCAAGACGATGGTTTGTCTTACTCCTCTTTCCAACGAGCTCTTAGAAGATGCTGATATTGACACCGTTGGACTGTTGGTTGAATTGTTCGCAGAAGCAATTATCGGTGAAGAGGATAATCAGGGATTGATGGGTTCCGGTTCTCCTTTCACCGGAATAATGAGCGCTTCAGGAACTAATTTGGTGACAATGGCAAGTGGAAAGGAAACTTTTCAAGAACTTGATGCTGATGATCTTCGCGATTTGATTTCTCAAGTGAAAGTGATGGCTCTCCCGGGCGCTGCATTTTTTATGCACCGCAATGTTTGGGCGATTGTGCAGAAATTAAAGGAAAACAGCCAACACATTGCTAGTTTTGCCAGCCCGATTGTGAGTGGTGATGCTTCGAAAGCAACTGGGATTGTCGGTTACATTTGGGGTTATCCAGTTTATCTTTCTGATAAAATCACTGGAACAACTGCAGTTTCTACTAAGTTTATGATTTTTGGAAACTTGAAGTTCCTCTATCTCGGAGACAGAAAGCAAATGACAGTGGATATTTCTCAAGATGCGACCATTGGATCTGCTAATATGTTTGAATCAAACATGTCAGCTGTGAGAATTACTGAGAGAATTGCCTTGACTGTCGCGCTTGCAAGCGCCTTTGCGCTTTTGAAAACTGCCGCTTCCTAGGTTTGGGGGGTTTGCCAGTTATTTGGAGCTTGGCGATTATGTCGCCAGCTCCAACCCTACGGGGTAGTAATTAAATCTAATTAAAAAACTATGCCAAAGTTTATTGTTGAAACTAACAATATCTTTTACAAAGGAGCGCATTACGAAATTGGTGAGGAAGTCGATATCGCCAAGGAAGACATGCCATCCTACGAAGGTGTTGTGAAGCCAAAAAAAGAGGAAAAAGCGAAGGATGAGAAGGCAAAAGACGTGAAGCCAAAAAAAGAGGAAAAATAAAATCTTTGTCGCTGTTTGTTAGGTTTTGTTGCTTTCCTAGCTAACAGCAATAAGCATTTTATATTATGACTACGCTTGCAAAAATAAAATCATATCTCGGAATTACCGATAGCACTTCGGACGCTGTTTTGACTGAATTGATTGCCAATATTTCGGCATTTATTGAAAAGGTGCTGGGAAGAAAAATCGTAAAACTGACGGACCCAAACAGGTACACTGAATATTTTGATGGCACGCGAGAATTGCTGGTCAAGAATTTTCCGGTGATTGTGGTTGATTCGATTAAATATAATTCTGGTACGCTATCAAGTCCGAGTTGGCAAACGATTGATGCGCAAAATTATGCTGTTTATCTTGGAGAGGGAAAAATTGTCGGAATGGGTAGCTTTCCAAAAGGTTATCAAAATATCCAAGTAATCTATAACGGCGGATTTGATACTGTGCCGGATGATATAGAGCTGATAGCCAAACAACTCGTTGCTAAGGCTTTTGAACAAAGGAGAGCGCAAGGTAAGGCCACAGAAGCCCTCGGCGGAGCGAGAATTGATTGGAAAGATGAGATTTCAACGGAGCAAAAAATGATTTTGGAAAAATATAAAAATTTATCGATATGAAAAGTTTTTTTACAGTCAGTTTCACGACAAAACGCTTAACACAAACGGGCGATAAATCTGCTTATGTTGCAACGTCAGTAAGTGGCGCGGGAATGCTCAGGCAACTGGATGAAAAAACGGAAACATTAAATAGCATTCAATTTGGGGAGGGTTACCGGATGATGATTGAAACCAGCAAAGATGTTGTTGCGACCGATAAATTGGTTATTGATAGTGTGGAATATGAAGTGCGAGGCGTGAAAAGCGAGAGTATGGGTTCATTAGCGTTAAAAGAATTATTGTTGGTTAAGAAAAAAGCATGATCTCGATTACTATCAAAAATTTAGCGGAATTCCAAAAAACAATTTCCGCTTATCCGGAAAAATCAGCAAGGAATTTCAATGACGCGATTAAAAAAAGTTTGTTAATAATTCAAAGAGCGGCGACAACCAGGGGACGAATGCCGAGAGATACCGGAGCATTAGCATCCGGTTGGGAATTAAATGTTGGAACATTGAGAGGAATATTAAAAAATAAAATGCAATATGCGATTTTTGTTCATGAGGGAACTGGAATTTTTGGCCCGTTCAAAAGACCAATAGTGCCAAAAACGAAACCATTTCTCGCTTGGCAAAAAGATGGCATATGGCATTTTGCGAAAAGTGTTCGCGGAATGAAAGCGAGGCCATTTTTGCAACAAGCAGTAACAGAGAAAGAAGAAGAGGTGAATAAAATTTTTAATGAAGCATTGGTCAAAACGCTAAAACAAGTTTAAAGCTATGTCATTTACAGCTATCAGAACAAAAATTAAAGCCAAACTTGACGCACAAAAAGGCACAGGCAAGCCATTAGTTGACGTTTTTCAAGAAAATAGAATCGGCTTTAGCGGTTATCCTTCGGCGACATTCGAGCCGAGTGATATGGAAAGTGATTTTGAAACTAACAAACAAAATTTACGTAAATATGTTTTTCGAATTTATCTGCATCAAGAAATTGAAAAGGTGGGAAATGATGGAGCGATTGGAATTTTATGCAGTTTACTTGATATGATTATTCAAGATTTTGAAGCGGATTTTAGCCTAGGTGGCGTGGTAGTTTATTGCAATCCTGTTCCGGTTAATTGGGGACTGTATGACGAGGGAGCGGGCAAGGTGAAATATGCCGAAATTAAGTTGGAGTGTTATGTTAGCGCGGATGTCTAAATAATAATTTTTTAAAATAATTAATATGCAAACAAATCAAAAAAATAAGATGATGACGGGGAAAGAAAAGCAAGTCAAAAACAAAGAGCTTTTCTATTATCCCGATCATGATGTTTCGGTCGAGGCATCATCGAAAGAAGAAGCGGACGAACTGCTGAAAGAGAAATTAAGCAAAAAATAATTTAACTAATTTTAACAAATAAAACTATGTTTATCGGACGAAAATATCAAGTGGGAATTGGAAAAGAAGCAACGCGAGGCACTGCCGTTGTGCCAACTTTTTGGCTTCCCAAGTTGGAAGTGTCAGTGGAAAATAAGGAGCAATATCTTGACAGCGAGGCATCAATGGGAAATATCCACGATTCTGATTTGGCGAGAATAGTCAAGGAATGGTCCGAGGGTGAAATTACCGGACACGTACGAGATAAGAGTTTTGGTTTATTCTTACTTTCTGCTTTTGGCGCAGTTAGTTCGGCAGTCAAAGAGACCACGGCATATAATCATACTTTTACGGTGGCAAATGCCAATAATCATCAGTCATTGACCGTGGAGGTCAAAAATGACCTTGAGCAGTTGAAATATGCCCGCGCCGTGCTGAACAGTCTAAAAATCAGTGCGCAAGTTGGTAAGTTTGTGGAATTTGCAGTCGGAATGAAAGCAATTAAAGGTGTGACCGCAGCCAATACGCCGGCATATGTGACGGAGAATGAATTTATCAGCAAAAACATTACTTTCAAAACAGCTACTAATATTGCCGGTTTGGCTGCTGCTTCGGCGATTAGCGTGAAGAGTATTGAATTGTCGATTGATAAAAATGTGGATGACTTGGAAGTCCTGGGTTCAGTTGCTCCGGCTGATTATGCTAATAAGGAATTTAAGGTTGAGGGTGTGATTGAAGCGAGTTTTGAGAATTTGGCCGATTTCAAGGCGGTATTTGAAGCAGGAACACTGAAAGCGATGCGCATTGATATCACAAATAGTGATGTTACTATCGGCGCTACATCAAACCCTGAGCTCAAAATTGACCTAGCCTCGGTTTCTTTCCAAGATTGGTCACGAAAGAGCGGAAATGGTGAAATCGTGTCACAGACAATCAAATTCAAGGCGCATTACAGCTTGGCTGATACGAAGATGATTGAGGCGGTTTTGACTAATCTGCAAACAGCGTATTAATAATTTAATCTAAAAAAGCAAATGAACAGGGAAACAAAAGAATTGATTACGTCTATCGATAATCATAAGGTTGCTATTAAAATGTGGCTAACAGAAAAAGAGAATAGGCTCATCCAAAAATTTTGGGCGGGGCAAGCTACGATTTCCGAGAAGGCTGATGCGGATAATATTAAGGAGGATGACGTGACAATCGATATCACCAAAAGTCCGGAAACTATTCTTAAATATTATGACGTACTCACAGAAGCGCATGTCTATTCTTTGGATGGTGATTCTGACAATATTGTTGAAAGATTACAGGATTTAAGAAAAGAGGAATTTCGTGAGGTGATTGATTTTATCAATAAAATCACCAAGGTGGAAGATAAAAAAAAACTAGAGACGCCGAGCAATATTGGCGACTCCTTAATAGCGGAGAATCAGAACTGAGCGAAGAACTGGAGATAGTTCATTTTTGCAGATTTATGGGCTGGACTTTTGAGGAATATGAGAGACAGCCATCTTGGTTTATAGATCGATTAAAAATGATGAGAGAATCCGATTGTGAATATAAAAATTTACAAAATAAATATTCAAAATAATGGCCACGCAACAAGAATTACAACTCATCATTTCAGCACAAAATAGGGCGATTGGAGAACTCGCTAAATTAAATCTTGACCTAAAAGGTGTATCAAATAAGGCCACTGAGACCAATAAATCTTTCGGTGGGTTGTTGCCGACCATGGCGATGCTAAGCGGAGCATATTTATTCATTAAAAAGGGCATATTAGATAGTCTTACTGCATGGGACGAGCAGGAAAAAGTGCTAAAACAGACCGAGGCAGTTTTGAAATCTACTAATTTTGCCATAGGAATGAGCGCTGAAGAAGTGGGAAATTTAGCCAGTGAATTGCAAAACTTAACTACCTTTGCCGATGAAGACATCCAAAGTGCGGAAAATTTATTGTTAACTTTTACCAATATTGGAAAAAATATTTTTCCGCAAGCAACGCAAACTGTGCTTGATATGTCGACAGCATTAGGGCAAGACCTAAAATCATCATCGATTCAGTTAGGAAAGGCTTTGCAGGATCCAATATTGGGAGTTACCGCCTTGCGTCGTGTCGGTGTGAATTTTAACGGTACACAAACTGAAGTGATTAAAAAATTAGTTGAAACAGGACACGCATTGGATGCGCAAAAAATGATATTAAAAGAGTTATCGACAGAATTTGGCGGATCGGCCAAGGCGCAACTAGAAACATTTGGTGGTCGAGTAAAATGGCTCAAAAATCAAATAGGAGAACTGCAAGAAGCAATCGGTCAGGGAATAGTTGAAAGTCTTATTTCTATGACTCAGGGAGTAAAGCAGGGATCGGATGAATTTGCAACTTTTGTTCAAAATAGCAAGCGACAGATAGCCGTGTGGTTGCCTGCTTTTATGATCGGGTTAAAAACGGCTGGTCAAATGGCCTACAATGTTTTGAAACTAATTGGCACTTTTATTGGTGATTCTATCAATGGCTGGATTGCATATTTTGAAGATTTTAAATATAACATTCAAAATATCGGTAAGCAGTTATCGGAATTATGGGGGGCGATGGCAAAAGGAATGTCGGGTGATTTTGCTGGCGCCTGGAACGATGTAAAAGGTGTCTTTAGCGATGGAACGCAGAATGTGCGAAATGCTCAACAAACAATGCAGTCCGACATGTCGCAAATTTGGGATAATTTTTCAACTATTCTTGCAAATGGAGCGGTCGAAAGTGAACAAGCTACTGCGCGTATG
>DAIEIZ010000065.1 GCA_027351145.1 Candidatus Moraniibacteriota bacterium
ATTCGTTGCCCTCGAAATTTCCACCAGGGAAAGCAAGGTTTGAGGCAGCGACGGACTCGTTTGCGGCAGTGGCGGAAAGACCATAGCCAGCTAACTTTTGCGGATCGTAAGCAATAGAAAACTCAGCCTCATCTCCGCCGGAAACTTGCACTTCGCGTACGCCGGGCAATTTTTCCAATTCATCTTTAATATCATCGCCATATGTTCGCAAAGTAAAACCGTCATACGGACCGGTGAGGGAAAGTGAAAGAATTGGACGGTCATCAAAGGAAACTTCATTGAGCGCCGGATCTTTGGCATCGGCGGGCAAGTCTTTGATGGTTGTGAGTTTATCGCGCAGACTTCGAATGGCGTCATCTTGGTTTTGGCTTGTGTCAAATTCCACAGAAACAGCGGAGAAAGAATTACTTGAGCTCGAGGTAATTTTTTTGATGCCCTTTACGCCAGCAATACCGGTTTCTATTTTCTTGGTAACTAATTCTTCCACATCAGTTGGCGCAGCACCCGGATAAATAGTTGTGATTACGGCAAAAGGAATTTTAACTTCCGGATTGGATTCTCGAGGAAGATTGAGATAGGAAAATATTCCCCAACCCGTGAGTATCATAATGAGGAGGATTACAACGCGGAAATTGACTACAAAAAAATTGAGCCAAGTTTTGCGCAGTTCTGGTTTAAATTCGAGTTGCTCCAGGTAGCGATGGTCGGAGGATTTGTGTTGTGAGTTTTTTTCGGACATACTGGGAAAATTTTAAATTTTAAATTAGAAATTTTAATTCAAGACTAAATTACTGAACGTTTAAATTTTTAAAAAAATTTGCAGGTTCAGGCGTCTCGCCTGAATCTATAGTTTCTGGTAATGCTAAATTTTACCAGGAATAAGGGTCCAGGCGTCTCGCTTGAACCTGCGAGGAAAATCCCGCATAGATTTTTATTTAACCTCTACCACATCCCCATCTTTGAGTGACTTATTCCCAGAAATAATAATCTGCGTATTTTCCGGCAGACCTAAATTAACTTCCGCAATCTCGCCGGAAATATTGTCAATTTGCACATTAATTTTTTTCGCTTTGCCATTATCAACGACAAAAAGATAGCTTTCGTTTTGGCCGACGGTGATGGCGGAAAGAGGAAGGAGAATGTCGCCAGCTTTTTGCGGATTTTCGGTGACGTCTAGTGAAACATTAATAACCGTTCCGCTAAGCAGTTTATTTTTTTCTGCCGGCGCAGCCTCAATTAAAAACTTTTTAGTCGTGCTGTCGGCTTGCGGAGAGATGTTAGTAATTTTCGCTAAAGAAGTTTCGTTGTTATTGTCAATGAGACTCACTGGCAAACCAAGAGAAAAATGGGAAAACTGCTGCTGGTCGACGAAGAATTGAATCTTCAATTGACTGTTTTGGCTAATCGTAGCGAGCACTGCACCGGTTGAAACGCTATCGCCCAAAGAAACATTTTTAGAAACAATTACGCCGGAAATGGGGGCAACGATCAGGCGTGCATCAAGCGCTCCAGAAAGAGCGATCTGCGCGTCTTCATATTGTCTCTTGGCGATGTCGCGCGCGCTGCGGTTGGCAAAACTGTCAGATTTTTTGTAGTTATTTTGCGCGAGAACCAAAGATTCTTTGGCAATGCGCATGGCTTGTTCGAGTTCCTGAATTTGCGCGCTCTGAAAATTATTTTTTCCTGGTTCTGAATTGTTGCCTATGCTGTCAATTTTTACTAAAGTTTGTCCTTGTGAAACATTTTTTCCCAAATCAAAATTCACGTTTGTGACAGTTCCATCAGTTCTGGCGGTGATAGTCGCTTCATCTTTTCCCATAACCGTAGCCGGGAAGAGTAATGTTTTTTTGAGAGTAATGCTGTCGCCAATCGTTTGCACGCCAACTGGCAGCGCCGTTTTTTCTTCTTGAGCTGCAGGCACTGCTTGTGAGTTGGTTTTTTTGTAGCCCCAAAAGGCAATGAGCGCGAGCACGAGAACGAGCGGGATGAGAATTTTTTTCATATGATTATTTGGATAAAAGATTACAGCGTGAAAAATCTTTTTCTGAGCTAACGAGTTTGTTTAGTTTATTAAAAAATGCATAATGCTGCTCGATTTCTTTTTTGGTAAAATTAGATTCCAATTCAAGTTTCACTTTGTGGATATGTTTTTGCATTTCTTTCAGTTTAGCTTTCCCAACAGGCGTGAGTTTCACAGAGAGTTTTCTTCTGTCGCCGAAGGTATTTTTGTGAGTTTCGATGTAGCCCTTTTTTTCCAAAAAATTAAGTCGCTGACTGATGTTGGATTTTGTGCCGCCGGCCAGCTCCAGAATTTCTTTCGGTGTCATGGTCTTTTTTCGGCAAAGAAGGCCCATGATTTTAACGCTGGAAATATTAATTCCAATCGGTCGAAAAAGACAGCGTTCAGCGATTGTTTCGAGTCGTGATGCTGTGAAAATGATTGGTTCAATAATTGAGTGGTATGAATCAGTCATGGTTTTTCTTAATTTAAAGTTACCAAACTAGTTTATCAATTAACTAATTGAATGTCAAGAGTAGCTATTCTGGGAATACAAAAGGACCTCCATCTCATAGCGACAATTGCGCTATATGATGAAGGTCCACCTCCTTTCCGGTCTTTGACCGAGTTGATTTTTTCTAAATTACCAGAATTTATAGTTTATACCGAAATATACTAGTGTTTCGTCTCCCGCGATTCCTCCGGTTCCCCCAAAGCCCTTTTGGATGGAAAATGCAGGGTAAAACACTACGTCGTGTATTTCAGCTTTCGTGGAAAGCGTTCCGCGAATGTAGCTGAATAACATCGGGTCTGTGTGATAGACGCCATTGTTTCCGCCAACATCCACCGTTAGCCCAATTAACTGATCGCCGATTTGAAGAAAATCTTCTTTTTCGGCGCTAAGTCTACACAAGACTCCGCTGCCAGCCTCTTCGCGAAGGGAATAAACCGCTTCAACGTAAAGACTTGGGGTGACTCCTGCAATTTTTGGACCCTTGACCCCAGCATACATGGCGGCGTAATTGCCATCACCAGTGAGCGAATTGTAGTAGCTGACACCAGTGTCAACTTCCACATTTCCAAAATGGGTTATTCTTCCGAAGCAGAAATCAACCTCGGGTGCTTCTTGTGAACCATAAAATAGTACACTGAAATATATCTCAGTCGGGTTATGGGTCAATGTAAATGTCGGTTGCACCAGCATCCCACTGGAAACATGCTGGCCCGAGTCCCTGTTGACATACATTGATGACACTGTAGTTTCCATAGAAGAGGAAATTACTTTATCCTGGCTTTTGTCAGTTGTATCCGCGTCATTTTCTGCGTCCTCTATGGAATTTTCTTTTGAATCATTGCGCGGGGCAATGATTAGATGATTAAGGGAAATTTTTGATCCTACCGCTTCCTTGGCCATAAAAGCAGAGCCAAGAAATGCTATTGCCATAAGAATTATCGATATCTTTTTCATCTTTCTTCCTTTCTGTATAATAATTCAGTCTTTGGAGAAAATATTTCGGAATATGTATTCTAGGAGCAAAGAAACGACCCCGTAATTTAGAAAATCTGAGTTTTTAAAGAACCTACAATATTAGCATATTTTGGCCTTTTTGTCAAAGCAAAATCGGGCTATTTGGTGAATAGTCCGATTAGGCTTAGATTAGGCGTTTTTTGGCTGACCTAAGTAACTTTTTTGAAAGAAATTTTATAGACCGGTTCGTAGGCATTGTCATATTGATCTTTAATCTCAACAGTTTTTCCTTCCATGAGTGTCGACATGGCTACATCTGTGATTTCTTGATCCAATTCTTCTGCTTTCTTTTTTAACTCTTCCAGTTTGGCGTAGCGTTCTCCCATGCGGCTTTGGGTCATGGATTCAATTTGTTTTTTCTTTTCTTTCAGTTTTTTCAGCTCATCATTTACTTCTTCATAGCCGTTAGCATTCATGAGAGCGTCGCGGTATTCTTTTTTGATTTCCTTCTGCTCTTTTTTTGTGACTTGGAGCGTGTCAAACAGATCTTGAATGTTTTGCATTTATTTTTTGTAAAAATATTTATTAACAACAAGATTGATAATAGCATAGATTTGGGAAAAGGGGAAAATAAGGTTTTTTAGAAAAATGCAGAGATGTTAATTTATCGCGTCTTTAGGGTTGTTTATGAATTAAAATGCGATTCATCGCTTCTTTGCGGGAATGCTAGGATGAGGTCAAAAAATTCAGTACTTGACATTTTATCTAAAAAGTGCTACGGTTGCTTGAATAGAAATAACAAAAACAATTAAATAAAAAGGAGCTAAAAATGAAAGAAAGCACTAAGCAACAACTGATGATTGCAATATTCATCGCAATCATTTTTGCCATATTTGTCGGATATGGCATAAAAATCGTTTCGTTGAGCAATGATTTTAGGACGCTTGGCGTCCTAAGTCAGGTGCGCAATGGAAGATGATATGGGGGGATTTTCTGAAAATCAGAAAATCCCCTTTTGTAATGGGGCTATTTTTTGGTAATAATATTTTTTTATGGATTTTAAAGGTATTGCTAGTTTTTCAGGGAAGTGTGTTAAAATAACAATATGTTTAATAGAACTAAAATTAAAAAAATATTTATTGCGTTTTTAATACTTGTTTTAATTGGGGCGTTTTTTTATTTTTACAATTTGAGTGAAAAGAAAAAAACAGAACTTAACTTGGCACAAAATAGTGACAACCAAAAGCAGGGTGTGGTTGAAGAAAATATTGGTAACCAAAATAATAATGCCGATATTCCAGAAAAGGCGGAGAATATCGCAAAAGATGATGGCGCCGTTAGCTTTCCTGCAGAGTCCAAAAAGGATGCTAAGATCGTAGATAATTCATCAGTTACTGATGTTGAAAACAATACAGAAGTGCCAAAAGTGACTAAGCTATCCATCATAAACCGATTTGTTTCTTTTGGATTTCAAGCGTCTTTTGGGCGTAAAATTGATACGATTATTGTCCATTCATCATACGATGCAGTTGGAAATGACCCATATTCAGTAAGCGGAGTGATTGCGGAATATAAATCCTACGGCGTTTCGCCACACTACTTGGTTGATCGAAAAGGGAATGTCTATCGACTTGTCAAAGATGATTATATCGCCTACCATGCGGGAGAGAGTAAGATGCCGGATGGTCGGACGGGGGTGAATAATTTTTCTATTGGGATTGAAGTATTGACTACTAAAAAAGACGCGCCAACTGATGCGCAATATTCCGCGCTTAAGCTTTTAATTTCTAATCTCAAGGGCGAGTATAAAATCACGTCCGTTCTCGGTCACAGCCAGATTGCGCCAGGGAGAAAGGATGATCCTTGGAATTTTGATTGGAGCAGGTTGAAATAAATATTATTTGAAATGATTTTGGACTTATGCAAATTATTATCGAAATCAAAAATAAAGTGATCAAACTAACTCTTAAAGATGGTCAAAAGGCGCTGGATGAGGTGGTTTTTGGGGCGCAGGAGAACATTTCTGAAAAACTGTTGCCTCATTTTGACGAGCTACTCAAGAAAAACAAGCTAACTTTGAATGATATTGAAAAAATGGATGTGGACACGGATTTGGGCGATACTTTTACATCCCGCCGAATCGCTGAAGCGATGAAGAATGCTTTTCTGTGGACAAAAAAGAACAAAAGTCAAAAAATACTTGACACTGATTTTGCAAATAGTGTATAATGCTGGTGTAATGAAAAAAAAGCACAATTATCTTTTCCTAAATTTTTGTGTCCGCTAAAAAAATAGCGGGTGGCTTGCTTTATTTTTGAAGTTGTGCAATACTGATTTTAATGTTTTCTTTATTGAAAAATAACTTCTCCGCACCAACCGGGGAATTTGAAATTTTGGATAAAATAATTTAGGTAAACTTAATACTTTAATATAAATCTCATTTAAATTATTATTTCTCGGGTGAAGGTGGAGAAACAATAAGGCAATGAGCGATATTTGTATGCTTAAAGACTCCAAGAGTTTAAAGGTGAAAGATGCCTTTGGTGCCCAATCTTCTCTGTCAAAGAGGAAGTTTTTCAAATCAATGTCCATGGTATCTTTGCCAAACTTGATTGAGGTTCAGTTGAACTCCTATAACTGGCTGATGGAAAAAGGTCTAAAGGAACTCTTGGATGAAGTCAATCCAATTGTGGACTTTACGGAAAAAGACTTGGAATTATCTTTCAAGGAATATTATTTGGATGAGCCAAAGTATAATGAAGTAGTAGCAAAAAACAAAAATATTTCCTACGAAGCACCATTACGATGCAAGGCGCAACTGCTTATCAAAAAAACAGGAGAAGTAAAAGAGCAAGAGATTTATCTCGGAGACTTTCCGCTTATGACTGATCGTGGAACGTTCATTATTAATGGCGTGGAAAGAGTGGTGGTTAGCCAGATTATCAGAAGTCCCGGTGTGTTTTTCTCGATGGATTATCAAAAAGGCAAGAAGCTGTTTGGCGCGAAAATTATTCCTAATCGCGGAGCTTGGCTTGAAATTGAAACAGATAGCGAGGGCGCAATTTATGTTAAAATTGACCGCAAGAGGAAGGTGGCTATTACATCTCTTTTGCGGGCTTTTGGTTATGCGACCGATGCGAAACTTTTGGAAATTTTTAAAGATGTTGACAATGGAGAGATATCTTTTATCGAGGAAACAATCAAAAAGGACATTGCTAAGAATCAAGGAGAGGGTTACAAAGAAGTTTACAAAAGAATTCGTCCGGGGGATTTGGCGACAGAATCAAACGCGAAACAGGTAATTGATTCAATGTTTTTTAGTTTTGAAAAATATGACTTTGGAGCAGTGGGGCGTTATCGATTGAACCAACGATTGGAAGTGGAGGCGCCAAATGATGAATTGCATCGAGTGCTTACGCATGATGATTTATTACTGATTATCAAAGAAATTATTCGTCTCAATAATGATCCGATGGCGATTGCTGATGATATTGACCATCTTGGAAACAGACGCGTTCGCTCGGTTGGTGAGCTCGTGCAAAACAAATTGAGGGTTGGTTTCGCGAGAACAGTGCGAAACATTAAAGACAGAATGAGTACTTGTGATATAGAAACAGTCGTTCCGGGGCAACTGGTAAACTCACGTCCAATCGCAGCTTCGATCAAGGAATTTTTTGCCAGTTCGCAGTTATCTCAATTCATGGACCAGGTCAATCCTCTCGCGGAACTTGAACACAAGCGTCGCATTAGCGCGATGGGGCCAGGTGGTCTTACTCGTGAGCGCGCTGGTTTTGAAGTGCGCGACGTGCATCATTCCCATTATGGCCGCATCTGTCCCGTGGAAACTCCGGAAGGACCAAACATTGGTCTTGTGGGACACTTGGCAACTTATACAAAAATCAATCAATATGGTTTTCTCGAAACTCCATATTTGCGGATATATAAGGAAGTAGAAAACAATGAGGAAAAACTTTTAAACAGGATTCTTGATGAAGCGGTGGCGGGAATTGTTGCCGGAACGCTTTTGGATGCGGAAGGAGCGAAGAAAATTTCAAAAGATAATGCAAAAACAGTCAGAGTCAGACCGTTTGTTAGCCATGACATTGACTATATCAATGCAACCGTTGAAGATCGTAAAAACATTACCCATGCCGGAATTAATATTGATGAATATGGCAATATTTTGGATGAGGTGGTCGGTGCCAGAGTAAAAGGTAACACAACTGAAATTGAGGCAATAAAATTAGATTACATCGATGTATCTGCTAAGCAGTGTATTTCAGTGGCAACTTCACTTATTCCATTTTTGGAACACGATGATGCCAACCGTGCTCTCATGGGTTCAAATATGCAACGCCAAGCTGTGTCTTGCGTGAAGCCACAAGCTCCACTTGTTGGAACAGGCATTGAAGATAAGGCGGCGGTTGATTCAGGACAAGTTGTGGTGGCACGTGCTGCGGGAGAAGTGACAGAAGTGGACGCTGATCATATTATCATCAAAGAAGAGGCGCCGGTTGGTGCAAAAAAGCCATACCTGAAACGCGACTATCATTTGCAAAGTTTTGTTAAATCAAATGCTTTTACTTCAATGAATCAGGTGCCGCGTGTGGCGAAAGGCGATATGGTAAAAAAAGGACAGCTTTTGGCTGACGGCGCTTCGACGGATCATGGCGAGCTCTCATTGGGACAAAATATTGTGGTGGCTTTCATTCCATGGGAAGGTTCAAACTATGAAGACGCGATTATTATCTCTGAAAAATTAGTGCAAGATGATCGCTATAGTTCAATTCATATTGAAGATTTCTCAATCGACGTACGTGACACTAAGCTTGGTCCCGAGCTCATTACTCGCGATATTCCCAATATTGGAGAAGAGCGTCTTAAGAATCTTGATGAAACCGGTATTATTGTTATCGGCGCCGAAGTGGCATCGGGCGATATCTTAGTTGGAAAAATTTCTCC
>DAIEIZ010000007.1 GCA_027351145.1 Candidatus Moraniibacteriota bacterium
CCAAGGCTTCGCCTTTTTTAAGCTCAAAGTTAATATTTTCCAATGCAAAAAACTCATCCTTTCTAAGTTTGCCACGGTCGCGTGAAATTCCAAACATGTCCCGTGCCACATCCAAGGAACCATAAAACATGCTCCGTCTCAAATTGCGACAGAACTTCTTATGTAGACCTTCAACTTTAATTACAACATCTGAATCCATACTGGATAATTTTAAAGGCTAAATTTAAAATTTGAAATGAATTTTAAATGCCTAAATTTTAATTTCAACTATTTCTACCTTCAATCGTAATAATAATCTTAGAAAAAATCATGGTCAATTCGTGTGCTTCCTGCAGACATTTGGCACACAACTCTACATTCTCACTGCTGGCTTTTCCCAAAAGTTGCAACCAATATTTTGTTTCCTTTGCTTCCTTTTTGCATATATAAATCTTATTCTTGAAATCTTTCTTGGAGCTTGCGCCATTTGCCTCACAATAATTAGCACCTATACTAGTGGCTGATCGCACAAGTTGGCTAAGCAGCGGAGTTGTGACGATATCTTTGTTTATCTTTCTAATCAAATGAATAATTTCTTTCACTGAATTTTGCAGTTCTTTCCTCTAAATTATATTTTTCATTTGTTTTGTTCATTTAAAATTTATTATTTGATTTAAAACTTTAAATTTAAAATTTCAAATTATGCCCCCCCTCTACAGCATTTTTTCAATTACTTTCTCTTCCGAAACATAAAACAATCTCCAGGTCAGCATAAAGAAAATGAACGACCCAACTCCACACCAAGCAAAAGCAGCAAAATTTTCAATCCTACCATAAGCAATTGCATCTCTCACGCCTCCAATAATATATGTCAGAGGGTTAATTCTGATTATTTTAGCAACGATTCCTCCCATGGAATCAGCGCTATAAATTATCGGCGTAAAGAAAATAAAAAGCCCTAGCCCTATATCCATAATTCTCCTGACTTCATTAGCAACCACCCCCATCACTGAAACCAAAAGACCGATTCCCGCTCCCAAAAAAAGCATCGGTAAAATTAAAATAGGAAAAAGAAAAATTAACCAACTAGGAACGACATGAAAAAGAAGGAGTACAATCAATGTTACCACAAAACTGGCTAAAAAATTGGCCAGCTGTTGAAAAATTTGCTTGGCCAAAAGTGCCTCATGTGGATATTTTACTTGCATGATAAAACCCTGCCCGGAATTTAAGGTTTCCGCGGCAGATGAATAGAATCCCATAAAAAGTCCCCAGAAAGAGGTTCCGAGCAAGATATATGCTGGATATGGAATGCCCACATTACCAGGTTTGAGCACGCCAGCATAATTCATAAACACCCAAGACACGATTCCGAAAATTGGAGAAAGAATGATCCAACCAATGCCCAAAAATGATTTTTTATAGGCAGCGAGGAAATCACGCGAAAAAAGCTGCCAAATGAGCTCTTGAGAATTTTTAACATTTTTCGCCATCAAAAAAAGACTCCGCAAAAAGCCTGTTTTTTGACGGGAATTTGGACTATACACTACAACTTTTTCACAACTATTCATAATATACCAAAAAAAAATAGCAAAACCTCTCTGGTCAATCCTAAAAAACACGCTTAACTCATCAGCCACCAGAGCACTCCTAAATTATACCTCCGATCCGCGTTGCGGTCAAAGGAAAGAAGGGCTGGGTTTTGGACAGATTTTGACTTCAATGATGGGAAGCATAGGGGCTCAGGTTATAAAGTTTGTAAAGTTTATGCAGTAAAATTCGTGTAAATTCATAAATTAAGCCAGATCAGCAAAGAATCTTTCGGTTTTTTTAAATTTGAACACTCCGAAGAAGAATAATGCGATGGAAATTGCAATAGAAATAAACAACAATTGAAAATTTATCGGTGTCACTCCCAGAAATAATGATCTGACAGTTTCAATTACGCCGGTCATGGGATTGAGCGCCAGAATCCATTGATACTTTCCGCCTACCAAAAAATGACCGGCGTGACATACATTAAAATCTGGATAAAAAATGGCAGCGCATAGCGCACATCCCGATATTTTAAATTGATTGAAGCAAGGAAAAGCCCAGGTCCGGAGGATGCCAGAAAAGAAATAAAAAACAGAACCGGCAGCATTAGAATGCCGGTGAACATCGGAAACATATAATAATACAACATAAAAGCAACTAGGACCAGAAGCGAGATGCCCAGATCAATGAGCGGAGTGAGCGTGGAAGAAATCGGTAAAATCAGCCTGGGGAAATAGACTTTTTTTATGATGTTTTCGTTATCAATAATTGTGTTACTGACTCCGGTCAAGGAAATTGAGAAATAATTCCAAAACATTATCCCCACAAAAGCAAAGATTGGATATGGAATGCCGTCGGAAGGAACTTTGGCCAACTTTCCAAAAAAGAACGAGAAAATAGCCACCATCAAAACCGGCTGCAAAATAGCCCAAATGATTCCCAGGGCAGTTTGCTTGTAGCGCACTTTAATGTCACGCCAAGCAAAAATAAAAGCCAGCTCGCGATAGAGCCAGAGTTCTTTCAAATTTAAATCAAACCACCCTTTTTGCGGTTTGATGATTATTTCAAAATTTGCTGTTTTTTCCATAAAAATTTTCTCCTAGGGCCTGATCTTTTCTTTGATTTTTTCAGCAATTAACTTGCTTACATCCCAATACCCCGTCAGCCTTTCATATAGACTATTGGCCATTTTTTCAGAATAGGTATGCACTGATAAATTTCTATCATTAGCCATCACCAGGCACTTTTCGATATTTTCTTCAGATAGACCTAAAATTGTGCGAATTTCACGAAAACACGATTTGGGAGAATTGCACTCAATGCCCTCATATTCTTTTAGATACATTTTTATTGTTTTCCAAAGAAGTTCGAAGGAAAATTCATAGCGTTGAATTGTTGCATCGCGATTAAGATCGGAAAATGGTGCATCAAGAGCATTTTTCCAGGAAATCAAAGCCTGTTCCAGGTCAGAAAATTTCTCTTCTAGATAATCCATATTTTTGGTCCGTCCATAACGCGGGCGCGGAATGGATCATTGGTATCATTGATATTAATTACATCGAATTTATAGGGCAAAGCTGATTCATCAAGGGCGTCTTTGATCTTGGAGATGACACTGTCTATTTCCTTGTTCTCGCTGACAATCGCTACGTCAACATCGTTAAACTTTGCATTTTCGACGCTTGAACCAAAAACAAAAACTCGGTCATCTTTCTCGAGCCGCTCTTTGAAAATTTCTTTAATCTTAACAAAATATCTTTCTTCGATCATAATCCTATTGTACCCGCTTTTAGCTGTAATTGCAACTTGCAATCACCCTCTCGCTTTTTTTGACCGGAGTCTGATTTTTCCGTGAAAATTTTGTCCCAGAAGAGAAAAAAATATTGCCAGCGAGCCCCAAAGTGGATAGGATGGCCAACTTTTGACAAAGGATTTATCTTGACGCATTGTGCTGGCACCGGCCACTTTGCCCGCCACGTTCGCCTTGGGACCGCGCGCGATAGAAACGGCCAGCGGCTCAAACGTCAGACCGGACTTTTTTGAATTAAATTGGGGAACCGCCTGAATAGTCTCCTTTAACACTACAGTTTCATCCGCGCCTGCTACGACACTTGAAGCAGTATTTGACTGGAAGGGTGTTATCTCATTAAACTGCTCAGTTATTTGAGAATCAGGGATAGGCATGACACCAAAAACATCCATAACGGATTTTGGCTCCAGTGGGAGGTCAGCCGATGAACTGATGATTCTGATCTCTCCGGTATATTTCATCACTCCGCTCTTCGCCTTTTTCTGATTTGTTGATTGGCTCTTTTTTGCCTCATGCTTCTTTTTGTGTTTTCGTTCGGTTGGATTTTCAGAAGTTGCCACAGTCACATTTAAATCTTCTGCTTTTGCAATGTCCGCGTCTGAATCAGCCGGCGCATCGGCAGGATCATCCTTGACGTTTGATGAATCCGGAACGGACGCAGGGTCAGGAGCAGGGTCAGGCATGGGCGGTTCATCAACATCCTTCGGCGAAGCTTTGACGCTGGTGAAAATAACCTCCACATCCGTCCAGTTTCCCGCTTCGTCCATTGCTTCGATCCAAAAATCATGTTCCCCCGGTTCCACCTCCGACAGATCAATCGTATCGCCCGTAATCTCATTATCATCTAGCCATTTTTCAATCGAAATATTTTTTGTTGCGCTCACTGCGTCCGAAACAGCATATTGGATAGTAATTTTTTCATCGTTCGCGTATTCTTTGCCTTCTTGTGGAGCGCTGACGTTGAGAACCGGCGGAGTGATATCATGCTCGATAATTTCTTCAATCGGCGCGTCCGATTCTTGCGAATTACTAGCCACTGCAAATTCTTGCTCTCCCTCTTTTTTCACTTCCACCTCGGTCGATTTCGATTGATTTTCATGTTCGCCATTCAGACTCGCATATTCCACGCCCAGATGATATTTTTCTCCGTCAGCGCCATTCTTGTTCCCGTGCAGTCTGATCGTGTAATCACCTGTTTTAGGATTGGGAATAGAAGCAATCTTGAACCCGTCTTTGTTTTTCTCTTCGGCATAACGCGAATCTGTGATTCCTTCATTGCCTCGCGAAACCGTGCCGCCCTCCGGATCGGTAATTTGCAAGTCAGCCGGCGCGTCGGTCCAGATAGTGAGTTCATTGTCAACTTTTGGCGCGTCAAAAATATCCGTCAAAGATTTGTCCAACCGCTCGGCGACAATTTTTTCCGAACGACTGACAATTTGCCGGTGATCATACTCCAGCACATCGCGAAAATCACTAGAAACATCCCCGGAGGCAATGAGCACTTCACCGTCCCCTTTTGCATCATCCCATTGAGGATCAATCGGATCGGGTTTCCCGTCTTTCCAAAGATCGTCTTCATCCACCGAAACGACCGGAATCCTATTCACCGTATCTTGCTTATCACCTAAAATGACGCTGAACCGGGTTTTTTCCTTGAGACTATTCATGTTCAAACCCAACCCTTGCAAAAAAGTATTTTGTTCTTCCATCGCTTGATATTTTTTCAAATCACTTGAACCGGCTGGCTGCAAATAGTCATAGGTTGGCATTAGTTCTTTGAGGGATGGGATGTAATTGTGGATAATGTCATAGTAATTTGAAACCCCGCTCTTAGTTGCTTTTAAATACTCAAGATACGTTTTTATAACAAATTTGCTACCCCAATTATTTGGTATCCGTCCACCCTCCCAAATCGAATAAACGTCAGATGATCCACGGTTAGGCGGAGCGATCATGATAAGATTATCCACATCATTGGCATAATCAATGTTTTGCACATAACTGCGCGCCACCAGACTGCCCATTGAATGCGTGACGATATTCACCTTGTTCGCGTCATTTTTAGCCAGGGCTTTTTGGATGAGCGGCTTGAGATAGTGCTCGGCTGAATCGGCATTGCTTTTGCGCCAATCATAATAGCCGATAAAAAAATTCTGGCCTTCAACATAACCCATTGCCTTGAAAGCGGTAAGGATGCCGTCATAAGTGTGATCAAACATCGTCCAATTATCCGCCAGCGCCCCGCTAATCATCAAGTCCGGATTGATTGAAGCGCCGATGCCAGGGATAAAAATGACAGGTTCTTTGGGGATATTAGGATCACTCTCGTCCCACGGTCGAAAAAGCACGCTTGTGCCCACAATCCGGTTTCCTGTGCCGGCAGGATTATCCTTTTCCTTTCCCCCGTTTCGATAGACATAGTTTGGTCCGCTGGAACTGCCCCACCAATTGTAGCGGGCGTCAAAAGAAACCGACGAGTCTCCTCCATAGACCGCCCGCACTCCGTCGCGATTGTCAAAAATAGCACTGTTTCTGATTTTAGGCACTCGTTCGGGATTAGCTCCGATAATTTCCACTCCGCTGTAATTGCCGCTTAACGTCAGTTGTTCCAAGGTTGGCTCAGCATAGCGCAAGGCAATTCCCGCCGCTAAGCAATAGCGGACTTCACTATGCCGAACGCTCAGATAATTTTTATAGGGATTATTGGAATCGATAGTCTGATGAGCAATTCCATTTGTCGCATAAAAAACTTTGGCATATTCAATTGTCGATTGCTGGCGATATTGCGGATCAAATACCAGCCCCCGCCAATCCCCCTTGAGCGGTGAACGATAGGAGCAATAGGCATTGGTCTCCCCTCCATAGGCGCTATCGCAAGTGGAAGTGAAGACAATTGGCGCAGACGGCGTTCCAATGGCAGAAAAAGTGCTCGCGACGCCTAAACCCGCGTTGGAAAAATTTTTGAACTTCACCACCACGCCCGGTTCGATTGTCAGTGGAGCGTTAACCGAGAGAAAGCTTTGGATGATATAGGGACTGCCTGCCGCGGTCCAAGTGGTGGGTACAGTAATGTTGGCCAAAATTTCTGTCGCGGCTAATGCCCGGCCAGGCTTAGCAGCTGCGACAAAAACAGCCATTACTGTTGCCAGCAGGAAACTACTTTTCAGTTTTTTCATTTTATCCCATCGGTAGAGACGCCCCGCCAGGGCGGGGCGTCTCTACTTTTTTCATTTTTATTTTAGAAATAATTATGCAATTCACTAAACGCTTTTGGCAAAAGCACAAGCGCCCAATAGAGAAAAATGGAAACGAAAATTAGCGCGGAAAATAACGCGTCTAGAACAAGAGTGCGGAGGGAAAACTTGGTCTGATTTAGTTTTGTGAAGATGAAAGGTGAAATTATTACAAGGAAAATGACTAGCAAAATTGGATATAAACTGAAATCGTCATAAAAATAATACAGATTTGCATTTGTCTTAGCAGCCCAATTACTCAAAAAACTGTCAATAAAATAAATATAAGCAAAAAGAAGAATGAGCGTTCCCATCGAGCTTGCCACCAAATATTTCCGCCCTTTTTTTTGGCGCAAAAACTTCAACCAAAAAAACGGCGAGATGATGATTGACGCAAACAAAATTGAGCAAAACCAAACAAGAATCGTTTTCATTTTTTTTTGGAAAAAGATGCTTACTCCCTAAAAATATTATACCACAAAATTCATTTTTTGTTATTTTTAGCATCCGTAGTATAATTAATCCATGCTCAACTTTCGCAAGATTTTAGATTTTTGCCAAAGACCCAACTTCCTTCTGGGTGGTATTCTTTTTACCTTTCTCCTCAAAGGTCTTGTTTTTGCGCTTATCATTCCGGTCTTTCAAGGTCCCGATGAATACATCCACTATGCCACTGTGCAGTATCTCGCCGAACCGAAAAACAAAACTTGGCCAATCAAAACCGAGGCGCGGCAAACGCAAGACACTAAAGACATCCCTAGTTATCATTTCACGGATGAGATCATTGCTTTTTCCCGATTAACTGAAAGTTGGAATCTTTCCGGCGAACCGCACAACCGGCAAGTTTTTGACCCGGCCCTAATCGCAAAAAATGAAGCGGAAATGCGTAGCGGAAAATACGCCTCGCGCATCAGCGTTTATCCGCCCGACGTCGTTCCCAGCACCAACCTCGCTCACCAAATTGCCGCTTGGGAAGAAAAAATAATGGCCCAAAAAGATTTTTTCTTCCGTTATTTCACCTTGCGCTTTTTGGCAATTTTCTATGGAATGATCACTTTGATCTGCGCCTATTTCATTTTCATTTGGAGCGGGATGCAAAAAAAACAGGCGCTCCTTCTTACCGGAATTATCGCTTTTCAGCCGATGTTTTCCGCCACCACAGCCATTATCAACTATGATCCGCTACTCATTGCTTTCTTTTCTCTTTTTTTGCTTTGCGGTACTTCGATTATCGTGCATGGTCCTCGCTACATAAATTTCATCGGACTCTTCTTCTTCGCCCTAGGCGCTATTCTCACTAAAGGAACAGGCGGGATATTGCTTCTTCTCGGTATCAGTCTCATCGCCTGGACACTTCGCAAATATTTTTATCAACTCAGCCGCTGGCAAAAAAGTGCCACATTTCTTGTCCTTGCTGCTCTTATCATCCTTTTGTTCTTTTTCTCCCCGATTAACTACACCTCGACATTTTCAGCGTTCAAAAAAGCCGACGCAACAAGCGCACTGGCAGATTATTTTAACAATAACCTTTTTGACTGGGGAAAAATTGAACGCACCGAAGGGACCTATTGGGGCACATTTGGCTGGCTCGACACCCAAATCCACCCTTTCGTACTTTACTCCATAATTTTCATTGAATTTGTTTCTTTTTTAGGCTTCATTTTTCTCCTCTTTTATTGGCTGCGCCATCGGCACTTTTTGCAAAAACTGACAGATTTCTCAAGAAAGCTGAAAAGATTTTTGCCTAAATTTCTTTCTCATGCATTTATCAAAATCAAAAGTGTTATCACGCAAGAAAAAGACTTTCTGCCCAAGCCGGAAATTCTTGTCTTTTTTGCCATCTCCACAATTCTCCTGCAACTAGCAGTCCGCTTTTACGACTGGGTTGGCATTTTTTCCAATGGAGAAGGCGTTGGACTTCCCGGGCGATATTTCCTGCCTAATATTATCCCCCATTTCCTGTTTCTTGCCACAGGTTTTGGAGCACTCTCAAAAAATGCTCATATTTTTGAATTAATCCTTAAGACGATTTTTCTTCTTATGGTCCTGCTTAGTTTCTATGCGATTTTCCTTATTATTATTCCCCGTTACTATCTATGACAACTTTTAACAATAAAAAAACAATTAAATGGCTCATTGGAATATTTATTTTTGGATTTCTTCTGATTATTTTCACTTTTTGGCGCTGGCTGGTTTTTCCCACTGATTACCGCCTATTTGAAACAAACGGGAAAATCATTCTCCAACCAAATGAAGCGCTCTCTCAAGTTTTTGAAGCGAAAGATGACAATCTTTCACAAATCCAAATTATTCTCCACAATGAAGCTATGCCCTGGGGAGAAAATTTGACGCTTTCCATCCGCGATGAAAATTGTGAAAATGTCATCCGTAGCACACAAGTTGACTGGCCACTGCACGCGCCCAAGCAATATGATTATTTCACTTTTCCTGTCATTCCTGATTCCAAGAATCAAACCTATTGCCTCTATCTCCTTTTTGAAGCGCCCAAAAAACGCAAAAATATGCCCTATGTACTCACAATGGAAAACACAGGGGATGCCAAGGATCAAATCACAGAATGGAAAAAAAGTGGCATACCAAAAGAATACCCGGAGCAATCCTTCGTTTTCCACGCCACCTATGCAACAAACACCGCGCAAACGCTCTCAGAATTCGCAAGAAGGCTTAGCGCATATAAGGCCAACTATTTCCAAGGTAACGCGTCCCTTTGGATTATTGCGATCTTTTTGCTCGTGACACTTGCCCTAACCCTTATCCTTCTTCTTTTTTAACCTAAGCCTGCTTCTTCACAAAAGATAGCAAATGATGCAATTTAGCAAATCCAAAATACATTTTTTGCATAATGACATAGTCTCCGACTAGCCTGTTTTTTTGAACCCAGATTCTTTTTTGCAAAATTTTTCGAAGATTTTTGAGCGTAAACCACCAGCCTTGAACATAGGAATAGGCAACTTTTGGCTTGAGAATAAGCACAAAAAAGATTATCTCAAAAATATTCTGGACAAGATAGAGCGGAAAAATCCAAAGGAGAGTGAACCATTTGTAGTTTTTTAGGAGCATTTGAGGAATATTTTGATTGCGCCAAAGAAATGTCGCATATCTGACTCCCCTGCCCGTGCTACCTGCGCCGGCATGGCAAAAAAAGAGATCAGGAACATAGGCAAAACTTTTTTTGAGCAAATTCAATCGCCAAAACCAATCGACTTCTTCGGAATAGAAAAAGAAATTACTATCCAATCCAAGACTTTCTTCATAGAGTTTTTTTTCAAAAAAAAGACAAGCCCCCAACAGATAAAATGATTTTTTTTCTTCAAGCCCAACTCCGATTGGATGCCCAAACAGGTCAATTGTAGCGTTATATTTTTTCGATTCTTTCTCATCAGCATAATCCTTTTCAAAGGGCGCGACCACATCGAACTGATTATTTTGATAAAAGGCAATAATCCTTTCCAGGAAATCTTTTTTTAGCCATGTGTCATTGTTGATGAGCAATAAATATCTTCCCTTTGAAGTTTCAATTCCCAAATTGTTCCCCCCTGCGAATCCTAAATTTTTGTCGCTCTTCACGATTTTGATGCGTGCGTCCTGATAGTTCTTTTGAAGAAACGCGATACTGTCATCAACTGAAGCATTGTCCACAAAAATGATCTCGAAATCTTGGTAAGTTTGGCAAAGCAAAGAATCGAATAACTTTTTTAGCCATGCGCTCCCATTATAGTTTAGAATTATTATTGAAATCATGATTTACGCGTTTAATAGGTAAAAAATAATCTTCGCAGCATATTCATTATTTTCACTCTCGTTCTCCAGGGAATCAGCACGATCAATTTCACAATCACTATTTGCAATCTGCTCTTAGCCAGATGGGCGCCACTCAGAACTTTCCGATTACTCATGTCTATTTTTAGCCCCATTTTTTGAGCAATTTTCAGTTTATTGGGAAACCATTTGCCCTTCTCAACGGTATTAATCGTTTCAAATATTCCGGCGGGGAGACAATAAAAGCCATCTGCGTAGGAACTGCGATAAGACCCCATGATCTCAAAATTCCAAGGACTTTCTCCGTCAAGAAGCAGTTCTAGCAGATAACTTTTTTTCCACAGACCAAGCACATTAACGCGATAAGGCATGCCTTTGGCATACACACCAATTCCCTGCTCAATCACCGAGTCCGGTTTTGGACGCTGATCAATGTGACAGTGATAAAAATCGTTTTCCAAAAGCACCCTAAAACACTCCTGAAATTTTACACTATCAACATTTTTAACTAAAAATAAATCCTCAAGGATAATGAAAACATACTCCGCGTCGATTTGTTCAATAATTTTTCTCACACTACTAGACCAATCTTGATCCTCTCCTGAGAGAATTGTCCGCACTCGTTTATCGCCAAAATTTTGCTTGTTGGCACCAAGATAAACTGGATATTCGCAATCCGACCAAAACCGAAAAAAACACTCAAAAAACGGTACCCATAGATCGGAATATTTATCACAAGACAAGACGAGAATGGCAAGATTATTTTTATTTTCCATAAACCATCAATCTAGGATTAATTCCGACAATTTTTAGAATGTAATAATAACCGATTATACAGCCGGTATAGAAGGTTAGAAACGGATGCAATAGACAAACCAAGCTTTTTCTTCTGACTGTCAAATAGACACCATAGATCAATGGAAGCACGATAGTTAAGGAATATGGCATAAACAAATATTTCTTAAACCTGATTTGAGGACTGTCGTGCATCTCTCTTTTAGCAAAACCGGCAATCTCGTCACTATGGAACATATTACTGATAACCCGCCACTTGATTTTGTTCAAATATTTCCTGAAGCTATCAGATGAATGATGCACGATAAAATCATCTTTTAGCACAAAAATTCTCCGGTCTTTTTTCAGTGTAATGTAGATTATTTGCGTAAGCATTCTCACATCATTTATTTTTTCACCAAGAAGCTTTTTCACATAATTCACATCTATCGCATTGCCCGCACATAAATCAGCCAACGGCAAACGACTATTTTCATCCAAAAATAGAACAGCATATTTTTCCCGAATGGAATGATGTCTATAGGCGGCTAGCATTGATTTTAGATAATATTGAAAACCGGATGACGTGCCATACATAAAAAACGAAAACGGATCGGAGAAATGATTGATGTAGTCATTGATATAGTGAGCTCCTTTAGGCTTGATGTACCCTCCTGTGAAAATTATTTTTGCCTCATCTTTTTGAAATATATCCACCCGATCCCCTATTGCGTCCATGTTAGTGAAAACCTCGTCGGAATCCAGAAAAATAATATAGCGGCCTTTTGCGCTCAAAATCCCAATATGCTTGGCATATTCCGGAAGTTTTCTTTCATTTTTCATGACAACACAACCAAACTCCTTGGCAATTTCCGCTGTCTTATCTGACGACCCGCCGTCAAGTACTAATATCTCGATTGAATTCTGATCAAAATTTTGCTTTCTGATGGACTCCAATGACATTCTGATTGTCCTTTCAGAATTCAAAGTAGGCATTATTATTGAAACTAGCATTTTTTTATCTTCCATAGTTATTCGGCAGTGATTAAATTGATAAACTCCGCGTAGCTTTTGTCAAAGTTAACTTCCCTGCTAAAATCCAACGCTGCTCGTTGTAATTTTTGATATCTACCAGCATTTCTGAGAATTTTCACCACCTCATTGCCCAACTCGATCGGATTATTCTTTTTGCAAATTATTCCGGTTTCTCCATCGCGAACCGCATCACGAAGTCCGTCCACATCATAGGTAATCGCGGGAGTCCCTTGGCTATTAGCCTCGGTTATAGTCAAACCCCAGCCTTCCTTAGTCGAGGCAGCCAGAAGTAAGTGACTTTTTCGCATCAGTTCGATTTTCTTATCCAATGAGACCTTGCCTAGATATTTAATGTCTTTTTGAAACCGGCTTTTAGCAATCAACTTTTTAGTTTTTTCTATATAATCCAATTTTCCTCCTCCGGCAATAATCAGCTTAAGTTCCGACATTAACCGCTTAGCCGCTTCAAAAGCCCTAATCTGAGCAATAGTTTTTTTCATAGGCCGGATTGACCCAAAAATTAAAACGGTCGGGACTGCATATTTTTCAATTCTCCGTAGCGAAGTAATTGGCTCAATCTCAATGCCTTCACTAATAATGTTGATATTTTGAGACTTGAAACCATAGCGCATTAAATCCTTTTTGGTACTAGCGGAAACTGTAATTACTTTTTGATCGCTTAACATGCGCAGATATAGCGGTTCGAGCAGATAGCCAATCAAGCTTAGTGGAAAAAACATTTCATAGAACCAGATTTCCCGCGCCAGCTGATGCACAAAAATAATTTTCTTTTCTTGAACAAAAAATTTACAAAAAAAAGGAATCGTATTTATTTCATCAATCACTAAATCAGCCCAGCCCTTCAAGTTCTTTTTGTAATATTGATAGGCCCTGAAATAAACTGTCCATTTATTGCCTACTCGAATTATTCTGTAACCATTGACAGCTTCCTCGTGCAATGCGCCCAAAAATCCGCCCACCAAAAGGATGACTTCGTGTCCATCACGAGCAAGCCGACTAGCAAGCTCTTCATTCACCAACTCCGCTCCGCCGGCACGGGGATTTTTTTTGTCTTCCCATGTAAACCAAAGTATTTTCATAGAGTTTTCTATTTTTCAATCTTGGCACAATTTTCCCTAAACCAATCTATTGTCATTTTCAATCCATCATCCAATTCAATTTGATGCTTCCAGCCAAGCACATGGAGCCTTGTCACGTCCAGAAGTTTTCTAGGTGTTCCATCCGGCTTGGTTGAGTCCCAAGCAATTTCACCATTAAATCCAATCAGTTTTTGAATTTTTTCCGCCAATTCTTTAATGCTAATATCCTCCCCCGTACCAATATTCACAATCTCCGGACTATCATAGTTTTGCATCAAAAAAACACAAGCATCAGCCAAATCAGCAACATGCAAAAACTCACGTTTCGGCTTTCCGGTGCCCCAAAGAGCAATCTCTTTTTTTCCTGCCTCTTTCGCTTCATGAAATTTACGGATTAGCGCCGGAAGAACATGACTTGATTCCAAATCGAAATTATCATTTTCACCATAGAGGTTTGTCGGCATAACTGAGATAAAATTAGTACCATATTGCGCGTTAAAACTCTGGCACATCTTAATACCGGCGATTTTGGCAATCGCATAGGCATCATTGGTTTCTTCCAAATAGCCAGACATCAGATATTCTTCTTTGATTGGCTGAGGACAATTTTTCGGATAGATACAAGATGAACCGAGAAAAAGCAGCTTTTTAACGCCAAATTTCCAAGCTGAGTGGATGATGTTATTTTGAATTTCCAAATTTTCATAGATAAAATCGGCCTTGGCATTTTTATTGGCCATAATTCCTCCCACCTTAGCTGCAGCCAAAAAAACATAGTCCGGTTTTTCTTTTTCAAAAAAATGCTCGACAGCTTTTTTGTCCATAATATCCAGTTCGCTCCTTTCTCTTAGAACCAAATTTAAAAAACCATCCAAAGAAAGTTTCCTGACAAGCGCCGATCCAACAAGTCCTTTGTGCCCGGCAATAAAAATTTTAGCAGTTTTTTTCATAGTATTATCATGACTTACGCGTTTGCTTGAGTCAGCCAAATTTTTTAAAAAAATCCTGCCTGAGAACGTTTTTTTTCAAAATTTTCCGCTAGATGCCATCGATTGAGAGATGATTTTGAAAAGAAAAAAGAGCTCTTGAGTTATTTTTTTAAAAAATTCGACTGCGAGACAAAGCGAGCAAATCCTAATTGCATTCATTTACAACTTATTATTTTTTAGAACCTGCACTTGCCCTGCTTCCTCCTTGAAATCAGCCTCAGCCATAAGCTTAACCAAATCGCTAAATTTAGTCTCTGCTGTCCAGCCCAATTTTTCTTTCGCTTTTGCAGGATCACCGATCAAAAGGTCCACTTCAGCCGGTCGGAAATATTTTGGGTCAATCTCAATAATAGTTTTTCCGGTTTTTTGATCAATTCCTTTTTCCGCGATTCCTTCTCCAGACCAAGCCAGATCGAAACCGAGAAACTTGCAAGTTTCCTCAACAAATTCTCTCACCGTGTATGTTTCTCCTGTTGCCAAAACAAAATCATCCGGCTCTTCTTGCTGGAGCATTTGCCACATCCCCTCAACATAGTCTTTGGCATAGCCCCAATCTCTTTTAGCATTAATATTTCCCAGATAGAGCTTTTCCTCTAAGCCCAGCTTTATTCGAGCCAGTCCTCGCGTGATTTTTCTCGTCACAAAAGTTTCTCCTCGTCTGGGCGATTCATGGTTAAAGAGAATTCCGTTACACGCAAACAATCCATAGCTTTCACGATAATTAACCGTAATCCAATAGGAATAGATTTTGGCGCAAGAATAGGGTGAGCGCGGATAAAATGGCGTGGTTTCTCGCTGTGGCGCTTCTTGCACCTTGCCGAATAGCTCGCTACTTGATGCTTGATAGAATTTTGTTTTTATTCCCGACTCCTTAATAGCATCCAAAAGTCGAATTGTCCCCAGCCCTGTTACATCGCCCGTATATTCCGGAATATCAAAGCTGACCCGCACATGACTTTGCGCCGCCAAGTTATATATTTCATCCGGTCTTATTTTTTCGATAAGTCTAGAGATATTACTGCCATCAGAAAGATCGCCATAATGCAGAAAAAGATGCACGCCGTTGATATGCGAGTCTCTATAGAGATGATCGATTCTTTTAGTGTTAAAAGTGGACGCACGACGAATGATTCCATGCACCTCATAGCCTTTTTCCAAAAGCAATTCTGCTAAATAGGATCCGTCTTGACCGGTAATACCGGTAATTAATGCTTTTTTTTGCATGTATTTCGTTATTATAGGTTACTCCTTATTTTACCACATTCTCCCAATTTTAAAAACAGACCGATTCACGTCTAGTGGAATAAATAATAGATCTTCAAAAGTATCCGAAAAAACCAATCCACCCGTTCTGTTACAAAATCATTCGGCAAAGTCAGAATGGTTTTTTGGGTGTCCGCAGATGCCTTAATAGCTTTAATTTCCTCCGAGGTCAATCCAGCGGGAAATTTCAACAGTAATTTTTTCATATTATCACTATTGTTTTTCACCTCTCGCGACCAATATGACTTTCCGTCCACACGGTGGTAATATTTCGTGCCAGCCACAATCTTGAACTCATAACCAAAAAGGAATGCCTTATAGCCGAAAGACCAGGATTCCAAAGCGCCAAATTCCGTTTCATAGCCGCCAACTTTTTCAAAAACTGAGCGACGGAAAAGATAGTTACCATCCACCACGGGATGATAGGCCGTTTTGCGCAAATCATCAAAAACCATCTTATCCTTAAAGAATAGCCATTTCTTGTAGGTCAGATCCAGTCCTAGAAAGCCATAGAAAAAACAAATATTTTGAAAAGTGACCAAATTATCTTTATCTGTCACGGCGGATAGCAATTTTTGAAAAGATTTTTTGTCCAGATAATTATCCGAATCAATCAGGAAAAACCAATCCGCGCTTGCCAGTTTCACACATTCATTTCGCGTAAATCCCCCGCCACGATTTTGCGGATTTTTGCCAATCCTAACAACTTCCGGATATTTTTTGGCATAAACCTTAATCAGCTCATAAGTACCGTCTTTTGATCCGTCATCCACCATGCAAATTTCAAATTCAGGCAACTTCAAATTCAAGATTGAACCGACAGTATCGGGAAGAGTTTTTTCGCAGTTATAGCATGGGATGATAAAAGAAATTTTCATTTTGAATTTTGTGATTTATAGCCATTTGGATGCCCCGCGTACCACCTTTTTAAACTTTCCACGCTCTCGGTGATTCCTTTTTTTGAATGCCATTTGAGAATTTTTTGCGCTTTTTGGGAGTTGGCAAAAATTTCAGAATATTCACCTTTTCTATGCACTGCTTTTCTCTTTTTTAATTTCACTCCAAAACTTTTTTCCACCTCGCTGACAATTTCCTTGACTGAATATCCCTTGCCATTACCCAGATTAAACGCATCACTCTTGCCACCTTTTTCCAGATATGTGAAAGCGGCAAAATGAGCCTCCACTAAATCCTCCACGTCAATGTAATCTCGAATCGGAGTGCCATCCGGCGTTTTTACTTTTGCACAAGTAAAAGCAAACGGCTCAATGTTCATCGCACCACGCACCGCATTTTGCATCAAAAGTTGCGATGGTTTCTTGCTATCCCCAATTATCCCGGAACTTGCTGCGCCGCAAATATTGAAATAGCGCAAGATTACGTAACGCAAGCCAAACGCTTCATACCAAGGAAGCATTTTTTCAACTAACAACTTCGATTCTCCATAGGGATTGACCGGATTTTGCGGATGATTTTCATCTACGGGAAGATATTTAGTCTCGCCGTAGGTCGCGCAAGTTGAGGAGAAAATAAGCTTTCCCACCTGGTGTTTTTTCATTGCCTCCAAAAGGTTGAGGCTGCCCATCGCATTATTTTCAAAATATAATCCCGGATTTTCCATTGATTCATTCACGAGACATAGCGCGGCAAAATGCAAAACACAATCAATCTTATGTGTGTGAAAAACTTTTTCAATGTCTTTAGCGTTTCTTAAGTCGCCTCGCACAAAATCCAGCTTGCCAATTTTCTTAAGAATCTTAATCGGTTCCTCAAAACCACGGAATAGATTGTCAAAAACCACCACTTCATAGCCATTTTCCAAAAATAGTTTAACGGCATGACTGCCAATATACCCCGCGCCACCTGTTATCAAAATCTTTTTTGGCATAAATTACTTTAAACTAGTTATTTGAATTTTACTCGCAATTTTCTCTTGAGATATTTTTCGTAATTTACCGAACTGTTGATATAGCGAATATTAAAATCATGGTTTATGCGATAAATTATTGAGTAGGATTTTACCGGCATCTCATCAACAATCACATCCGTTACCAGATGAAAAAAAAGTCCCAATGCCAGACTCAAAAAAATTATTTTGGCATACTTATTTTTAAACAAAAACACCAGCAATATTAAAATAATAACATATTCCCATCCATGGAACACTATGTAAACCTTGCCCGATTTCAAAAATTGATAACCATCTCTAAAATATCGGAAATTCCAGTTCAAACCAAAAGCAAGGTAATAGTCGATAAAATGATCAAAATCAACAAGAAATCCGCCAATAACGCCAAAAATGGCCGCTACAAACGGCTTCTTCCAAATTCGCCAAACAATAAATCCAGCCAGAAGACTGAAAAATATATGAATTGAGAGATGCAAAGGCAAAGATAAATTCATAGAACTAAAAGTATCATATAGACCCTACCACCCTTTTTCCTCCAGAGCCTTTTCGGCGGCATTTCTTTGCGCTTCTTGCTTAGAAAGTCCCTCTCCTTTTGCCACCATTTCTTCCCCAATATAGGCTCCGATGACAAATTTTTTGTCATGATCCGGTCCAGTTTCCTCCAGTACGCGATAAGAAGGTGTGAGACCGGCCCGCTCTTGCGCTTCCTCCTGGAAACGACTTTTAGCATCCAAGTAGAGCTTCTTTTCAATGATATTGGGCAATTTCGTCACAACGTGCTTTAGAATAAACTGCTTGCAAGCAGCATAGCCCTTTGTTTTTTGATCAAGATAGATCGCTCCGGTAATTGCCTCAAAAGCATTAGCCAAAAGATATTGCCTTGCTCGCCCCTTGTCCTTAGCCTCGCCACGACTCATCATCAAAAATTCTTCCACGCCAATCTCGCGAGAAATTGTCGCGAGCATCTCACCATTCACCAGCGCCGCACGCCAATTAGTCATCTCGCCTTCGGGATTGTTGGGATAGTTATTATAGAGATATTCCGTCACAACCAATTCCAAAACAGCATCACCCAAAAATTCCAAGCGCTCATTGTGTTCCAGCTTATAATCCCGATGCTCGTTCAAATATGACCGATGAGTAACGGCTTGTTGCAAGAGATCAATGTTATTAAACTTTATCCCAACCTTTTTTGCTAATTCTTCAATCACAAGAATAAAATTTTCAAGTTTCAATTTTCAATTTTCAAACAATTGCCAATCTATCAATGATTTAATTTCCAAATTGAAAATCATGCATCAAAAATTGTTTAAAAAAATTTAAAATTAAAAATTTAAAATTAAAAAAATAATTAACTTGTTTTTTCATTTTTTGACTCACCAACCCCTTTGCTTTTATCAGACTTTTTATTTTTCTTCGTCGTATCATCCTTCATTGGCTCGCCTAATTCACGATAAATTGTCCCGAGCACACCATTGACAAACCGTCCGGAAGATTCTCCACCAAAAGACTTGGCCAGCTCAATCGCTTCATTGATTGCTACTTTTGGCGGGACTTCTTCATAGTTGCCAAAAAGCAATTCGCAAATTCCTAAACGTAAGATATTGCGGTCAACTAAGGTTACTTGATCAAGTGGCCACTCTGGAGCGCATTTTTCAATCAATGGATCAATTTTGCCTTGATTATCCAGTGTTGTTTTCACTAATGTTTCCACAAACGACGAATCATCCATCCCGGGAGCAAACTCCCTGATATTTTTTTGCATAATTTCAGCAACCATCTCCTTTTTTCCACCCTTAAAATCCCACTCATAGAGAGATTGCATTGCTATTGACCGTGATAGGTGCCTATTTGCCATTTTTTATGTTTTTGCTTATTTTTTCTTCGCTTTGCGGGTGAGTTTTTTGGTAGTATCAATCACCTCTTTCCCCTTATATTGACCGCAATTGCTACACACAACATGAGCTTCAATTTGAGTCTTACAATTTGTGCATTCCACTAAATTCTTCGGTTTTAGTTTGTAGAACACTCGGGCTCTGTCTCTTCGGGCCTTAGTATGGCGTTTTCTTGCTACTGGCATAGTTTAAATATAATAGTTAATGTCCTACGTAATATATCATCAATATTGTTATTTGGCAAATGGGCACCTTCCGTATAAACACAACATTACCACATCTAACTGACCGCGCTAGATCAAGCCGGAAGACGCAAAATTTTGCGTCTCTGCTATTTGTCCGATAATTCCACGCTTTTAATCACAACATTCTCAATTGGACGATCAGGTGTTGTTGTTTTAACATTTTCAATCTTAAGTGCGACATCAATTCCGCTAACCACCTCACCGAAAACTGTATAGCTCGGAGGAAGTGGCGCAGAAGGACTAGCCGTTACAATAAAAAACTGGCTACCATTGGTATTAGGACCAGCATTAGCCATTGCCAGCGTTCCCTGTGCGTATGTTTCTTTTCCTGTCAGTTCATCCTTGAATTTATATCCGGGACCCCCTGTTCCCCAACTGCTCGTCACTGCGTCATTCTTAGAAAGCGGGTCACCGGCTTGAATCATGAAGCCCTTGATCACGCGATGAAATTTTGTGTTGTTATAGAAATTAGCCTGGGCCAACTGTAAAAAATTAGTCACGGCAAGCGGAGCATCCGTGCTTTTAAATTTAACTTTGATATCCCCCAGACTGGTTTTAATTGTGGCAAAGGGATATTTCTTAATCAAATCTTGATTAACCGCTGGCGCCGTTGGTACATTTGAACTCATATTA
Organism: Candidatus Moraniibacteriota bacterium; assembly: GCA_027351145.1. Classification (GTDB taxonomy): domain Bacteria; phylum Patescibacteriota; class Minisyncoccia; order Moranbacterales; family UBA2206; genus UBA9630. The sequence continues at coordinate 20,182 of DAIEIZ010000007.1, forward strand.
TTATTTTGATTTAGTGAATTATTTAAATTAACATTTTCCTGCTTTGTGGCATTAGCCACGTCTTCATGCGCTTTATTATCTACGCCAAGAAGACCGCCCGATACTCCGGAATTATCCGCACGATTATCACTGGCACAACCGGAAAACAACACGATAAGCAAAAATAGTCCGCACACGCCCAAGATTCTTTTTATTTGCATATTTTTAAAAAATTATTTTTTACCTTTACATATTTTAACTGCAATTTCGAAAATTGTCGAGAAGCAAAAAATATCCTTAATTTTCCGCCACTACCTCGCAAACACCCTTGGCACTCGCGCAAGCATAAACCACGTCACCCAACTCATCTGTACGTAAAATATTAATCTTGTCATTTTGCAAACGATTCAGAACTTCTACAGTCGGGTGGCCATAGCGATTACCCTTTCCCACGGAAATAACCGCATCTTTGGGATGCACAAGATCCAGCCATTGAGTACTAGTCGCCGATTTAGATCCGTGATGTGAAATCTTGAGCACATTAGCGCTCAATGGCAAATTAGCACTCAATAACTGATTTTCCGCTTCCAATGGCAAGTCACCAGTAAAAAGAAAACTGTTTTCGCCATAAGTCAGTTTTGCGACAATACTGGCTGAATTAGTATCGCCTTTCAAGCCGGAAATAATAGCATCGACAGGACTGAATATTTCCAAACTCGCATCATCTGAAAGTTTTATCCTCATCCCCCGCCTCGCCAGTTGTTTTTCCACTTTCTTTTCTTCAATTGTTTTTTCCAGCGCGCCAAAAACTTGCGACTCACTTTTCGCTCCGCTTTCGATCACTTCATCGACAGAATAATTCTTCAAGACATCAACAAGGCCTGTGATGTGATCCGCGTCCGGATGCGTGGCGATTACCACATCAATTTTGCGATCCCAAAAAGGCACATATTCTCCCAATTTTTCCATTAGCTTTTGCCCGCTTGGTCCGCCGTCAATAAGAATTTGTTTCTCCCCTTCTGAAATTAAAATCGCATCGCCTTGTCCCACATCCAAAAAGGCTACTTGCAATTTTTGACTTTCCGCGCAAGTTCTGACGCCAAAAAAAATCAGACTAAAAGTCAAGAGGATTCCGAGAGAAAAATAGATTAGTTTGCGATTTGGCACGTTGTTTTTTTCTTGAAATAATAAACCACACCTATCAAAATTATATACCAAACAACCATCCCCTGCCACGAAAGCCCGATTTCCATGGCAGAAAATTTAAGACTGGCTAAAAAATTAATTACTATTATTTCATAGCGCAAAGGCAGATAGGCTAACCAAGAAAAAAGAATCGCCAGTGGCTGAAAAATAAAGCTGACCGCCACTGCCAAAAATCCCAAAAGCATCGTGATGGGCAGAATTGGCAAAACCAGGATATTGCTAAGCGATGAAATGATTGAGAGTATTTTAAAATTAAAAAGAATGATTGGCAAAACAAAAATTTGCGCGGACAGCGACATAAACAAAATTTCCGCGATGAACAAAATCGCGGTTGGATATTTTTTTAGCTTTTCCTCAAAATATTTTTCGAATATTGGATAGAAATAAATAATGCCGATTGTGGCGAGAAATGACAATTGAAATCCGACATCATAGCGAAGAAGGAGAGGATTCCACCATAGCATCACTGCCGCTGAACACAAAATAGCGTTCCCAGCGTTAGCTAAACGTCCATTTTTCATTGCATAGAGCAATAGTGTTCCCATAACGCCGGCGCGAATAGCGGATGAGGGAAAGCCGGTCATGAGAATGAAAATCCAAATGCCAATGAGCGCAAACCAAAACGCTTGGCGACGCCAAAGCCCCAAGAAAAATCCCAAGACCATCAAATATTGCGCCACGATTGTGATGTTGTATCCGGACACGGCTACGATATGCGTCATACCGGTACGTGAAAAATTAGCTTGAATTTCCTTGGAAAGATTTCCGCTCCCGCCAATGATCAGCCCCTCAAGCAGTCCCGCTTCCGGCGAAGGAATGAGCGAATAAATTTTGGCACTAAATTTATTTTTCAACGCCACCACTGTGCCATAGAGCCTATTGCCCAAATTCTGGCCGGATTTTTCAATGTTTGGTTTTTGACAGATGTAAAAAATGTCTTGCCGCGCCAAATAGGCCTTGTAGTCAAAATCGCTATCCGCCGTATTTTTAGGCATCTCAAGGTTGCATTTTAAATCAATTTCTTCGCCATAAGCATAATTTTTAAATGCACTTTCCTGAATCAATATGCTGTAATCCATATTACTGGAGGAAAATATCAATTCTTGCTTGCTATCTCTTATTTTCGGCTCCGCAGAAATCATACCGCGCCCGGAAAAATCCACAGTTTCCGGCTCGCTGGAAAATGAAATTATTTTATCCATTTTTTTCTGCATGACAAAAAAGCCGAAGGCAAAAAATAAAAGTGCCAAAGAAATTAATATCACTTTTCTTTGCCCATAGAAAACAAAAGGAATAATAACCGCTAAAAGCAAGACCAGATGCACAAAAAAAGTACCCAGGAAACTTGGATAAAAAAACGAGGCGCCAAAAACTCCAGAGATATTGCTCAAAGATACCACCAAAAAAATCCTTGCTTTGTCCATGAAAACATTATAGCAAATTCATTCCTTCAACATCCACTATCTTCCTGCATGTGCTTTTTCCACCAACAATCAATATGGCGCTTTTAGCCACATCAAAATAATCAGCCAAAAGTTTCACGAGCGACTCATTGGCTTTTCCGTCCACTGGTGGCGCATTCAAGTGTACGCGATATTCTCCCTCGCTGATTTTTTCCACAATATTTCGTGAAGAACGCGGGATAACTTTTACATAGATTCTCATTTGTTTTTCATCTGAAGGAGATAAACTTCGATAGAGATTTAGGCATAATTTTGCTTATTGATAGTCCTTCAAGCTACTATTTATTATACATCATTATGTCTTTTCTTGTTATTATCGGAATAATAAAACTTCTTCGAATCATACTGGCAGGTTACCTGTTGGAAAAACCTATTTAGTCATTCTGCTCCGCTCCTCCCGCATCTTTGGAAATTTGCACGGTTTGAAGCTTATACCCGGGCGTACTGACTGTCACGTCAAATACCATTTTATTGGGAGATTTATAATACAAGCTGTTTTTATTGGCAGAAAAATGACCAGCCTCCGTTCCGCCGTCAAAATGAATGCTTTGCGTCTCGCCGCTTTTCAAAACAAAACTGGTTAATTTTTTATAATACCCTTCCTTTTGACCGGTTACCATATCAGTAATTTGATAATAGACCTCAAAATCAGTCAAATCCTTGCCGACCGTATTTTTCAAGGCCAATTCCAAATGATCATCAATTACCTTGCCAGCCTTGTCAACATTATTTTCCACCAAGCTGCCCGCGATTGTAAAACCTTCTTGCGTGGAAGTATTCTGAATCGGATTTTTATAAAGACCGGCGACAACGTCTTGCGGATCATCCGTCGAAACACTGGGATTTGCCACCGCCGGCACGCCGGAGGTATTGATCGCTGCCACGTTTTTTTCCGCTGGCTTATTATTAGCAGTTGCTGGCTGCTTCTGCGCCGTTAGTTGAATTGGCGCTGAACTTTTTTTGGGCCTGCTGGCGATAACACACACACCAATCGCCAAAACGGCAATCGCTCCCGTAAAATACCAAATCTTTTTTTGCATATTTTTGAAATTAATATTTATTAAAAAATTATTCCTCTTTCCATAGCACTCTTTTTTTCACAAAAATCACCGCTCCGAACACGCCAAATAGAAGACTGGCCAAGCTTATCCACCAACCATCAATAGCTCTTTCGCTAAAAATAAACTCCAGTGATTTTCCGTTATAAGTATCTTTGATTCCCAAAAAGGCGAACGCCAGACGTTCATAGTGCTTGGTCAATGAGGTTTGTTCCAAATTATCACGCATTTTTTCATAGTGTGAAAATTTCGCCAAAATAGCAGTTTGATCCGCTTTTACCATATGCAAACTATTGAAAAGTCCGCCCGGAACTTGATTGTCCGGGTCCATCGTATCTCCGATTTGCGGAATAATCAGCACAAAAAGAATCCAGATTACAAAAGAAATAATTAAAGCATTGGGCAATGACTTCAGCAAAATAGATAATAGAGTTGAAATTGAGAAAAAAATCAGGAGATAGATTATAGTAAAAATAAAAGTAAGAAATATTCGATACAACTGACTGCCTGTTAGCATCGTTTTTCCAACAATATCCACCACTAAAGTTATTCCGACAAAAACGATACCCGATACGGAAATAATCAGCAAAGCATTTCCCAAAAACTTTCCCAAATACACGGAAAATCTACTAATTGGTCGGGTGAGAATTAACTGCAAAGTGTTATTGCCTTTTTCTTTGGCGATACTCAAATAACCCAAGACAATCGCTAAAATCGCTCCAATGATTTCCAGATATTCAATCGCTCCGCGCAAAAGTTGCAGAGGAAAAAATTGCGGCTCAGATAAATTTTCCACTACTTGGCCGCTTTGCCGCAATTTAAGCAATGCATTTTGATACACAGCCACTTTTCCTTGAAAATCAAATGCCGCGACGATAATAGACACGCCAATCAGAAACAGCAAGAAAAAAAGAAACACCAAAAATACTCGATTCTTCAACGCATCGGCATATTCCTTTTTTGCCACAGTAAAAATTTTTGCGAAATTATTCATAAATATTTTCTTCTTGAATTGTATAATTGCGAATTGAATAAAAACACAAACTTAAACATACGCCGATTGCAATAAGAAGGATAAATAATTTGCCACTATTATCCCGAAGAGCGCTTCCGATGCCTGCGTTTGTTATTTGCAATGAATTATTGAGCAGTTGGCTGGAAAAAGAAGTATAGTGCCAACCGAGAGAAAGCGGACCGAGATAGGTTCGCATCAGCGCAAAAAACGTTCCGTCCGGAGCAACTTGATCCATTGTGACAGGATTAAGGAGGGCTGTCGGGGTTTGCCCGGAAACCAATTCCGGCAAAACAAAACTAATCCCCACCCAAATACAAACCGGGACAAACAGCGCCAGCGATTCGCTTTTAGTTTTAATGGCAAATAGCAACCCGACGAGTGCAAAAAAAAGCAGATAAAAAAAAGAAAGGGCATAGAAGAGAAAAAGTCTCTCAATATCACTCGCAACCAAATGCCGAAAAGGCAATAGCAGTGATGAAAAAACGCTTACAATAAAAGTAGCGCTGATGATGGCGAAAAGAGCCAAAGAAATCCCCAAAACTTTTCCAAAAAACAATTTTTCCGCTAAAATCGGCCGCGTTAAAAGCAATGGCAGAGCGCCTGATTTGCGCTCTCGAATAAAACTGCGATGGCCGACCACAATCGCCAAGAGCGAACCGATCAGAAAAATATAGACAATCACATTGCGAAAATTCGTGAGTGCCGGAAGCGCGTTCAAGGGGTTGGCCGGAATATTATCCGTCCCGGCTTGATGGAGAAATTCCACTGAAGCATTATAAATTGAAGTTGTTGTTGTCGTGGCAACCAAACCGATAAAAGAAGACGCTAGCGTCATTAAAATAAAAATCGCCAAAAGCAAAAAAAATACACGCTCTCGAAAAAGCACTTTAACTTCTTGAATTGCAATAGTAAAGATAATTGGCATATTTTTTATTCTCCTATGGTAAAATAGATATCCTCCAGGGATTCTTCGTCGGAAAATCTTTTGAGCATATTCTCCAGTGTTTCTTTATATACAAGCTTTCCGTGATTCAAAACTCCAATTGTTGTGCAGACTTTCGCCACCTCCGAAAGCAGATGCGTATTCATAAAAATGGTCATTCTTTTTTCCCTGTTCAACTTCAAAATGACTTCCCGCAATTTTTTGATGCCCATCGGATCAAGCCCGGAAGTTGGCTCATCTAAAAACAAAACTTTCGGTTCATGCATAATCGCTTGAGCAATGCCGATCCGCTGACGCATCCCTTTTGAAAATTCCCCCAGCTTTTTATGCTCAATGCCGGTAAATTCAATAAATTCCAAAACTTCAGTAACTTTTTCTTTGGAATTTTTAATGCCGGAAAGCTTGGCAAAATATTCCAAATTTTCACTTGCAGTCAGATTATCATAAAATTTCACATTCTCCGGCAAATAGCCAATACTTTTTTTCACTTCCATGCTTCCTTTTACCGTATCGAATCCGCAAATTTCAGCACTGCCGGAAGTTGGCACGAGCAGTGTTGTGAGAATATTAACTGTGGTGGTTTTCCCCGCACCGTTGTGTCCCAGAAATCCAAAAATCTCCCCTTCCGCAACAGCTAAATTAAGATTGTCCAAAACTGCTTTTCCATCATATTTTTTTGTGAGTGATTTGGTTTCAATAATGAAGCGATTATTTTTTTTCATAATAGTTCAATATAAATATTTTAACTATAACAAATAATAAAAGAACGAGATGAATACCTTATGAATAAATTGCCGGAAACAATATTGTTGCTTCCGTTCCTTTTTCAAGCGCACTTTTTATTTTCATTTTCCCCTTATGCAAATCAACGATTTCCTTTACCAGCGACAGTCCAAGTCCCGCACCGCTTGAGGCTCTGACTCTCGCCTCATCAGCTTTATAGAAACGCTCGAGGATATGTTCCAGATCCTTATCGGAGATGCCGATGCCCGTGTCAATAATCGAGACTCTTATTCCGTCATTATTTTTATCGATTGAGACAAACACTTCTCCGGCGGATTTATTATAATCAATGGCATTTTTAATAAGGTTTGAAAATAACCTTTTCAATTGCGACCGATTGCCCCTGACAAAAAATTCTCCCGCGAAATCCTTTTTCAACTTAATATTATTTTTCACCGCATACGCCAGCATAAAATCGATTTGCTTCGAAAGCAGCCTTCCTAAGTCCACTTTTTCAAAAAAAACATCTTGCCCCTCATCGCTCTGCGCCAAAAATAATAAATCATTCACCATCCTGGAAAGATGGTTGACTTCTTCAACGGAATCGTCCAATATTTTTTTATATTCTTGGACATTTTCACTTTCACGGGAAGCCTGAATACCGGTTTTTAAAACGGCCAGTGGCGTACGCAACTCATGCGCGGCATCGGAAACAAATTTCCGTTGTTTTTTATACGCCATCTCAATTGGAAAAAGTGTTTTCCCCGCCAAATAATATCCCAGGCCGGCAAAAATTAAAACGATAAAGCCGTCAGCCGTAATTAAAATCATTTTGAGCTGTTCCTGCACGATATCAATCATCTGAGAATCAGCATTTTGGCTTTGCGAAGAGTCAACCTCGATATTTTCTGAGATATCCCTGCCAAACATAGTATAAACCGCCACGCTAAAAACAGTTAGGACCAAAAAAATACCCGCTGTATAATAGATGGCTAATTTTAATCGTGCCTTGAAAAACTGGCTAGGCCTGGAATTTGTATCCGACTCCCCTGACTGTTTTAATGTATTTTTCATTCTTATCATTTAACTTTTTACGCAATTGCTTAATGTAAGCATCCACGATATTGCTGAAAGAATCAAACGCAAAATCCCAACAGTGTTCCAAAATCTGATCCCGCGTCAAAACCTGCTCCTTATTTCTCATCAGATATTCAAGCACTGCGTATTCTTTCAATGTCAGCGAAAGCAATTTTCCGCTTTTAGTTGCAACATATTTAGCATTATCAATGGAAATATCTTGAGCAATAAGCACTTCGCCGGATTTTTCTTTCGGCCGGCGCAGTAGCGCTCGAACCCTTGCCAGCAATTCATCCAATTCAAAAGGCTTGATCAAATAATCATCCGCACCGCTATCCAGGCCGGAAACCTTGTCATCCAGCTCGCCCTTGGCAGTGAGCATTATAATTGGCAAATTAATGTTTCTTGCTCGCAGGTCACAACAAACCGCGATTCCATCTTTTCCAGGTAACATTATATCCAAAATTACCAAATCATATTCGCCAAATTCAATCCGCCGCTCTCCGCTTTCACCGTCATAGACGCAATCAACGGCATAGCCTTTCCGCTCCAAGGCTTTTTTGACATACCCGGCTAATTTTTGATTGTCTTCGACAATTATTATACGCATAAAGGAATATTACTGATACTTTATGAAAATTATATGAATGGTTTTTTAATCGCTTAATTATCACAAGCATAGCTCGGATTAACTAAAATTTCCAGTTTTTCAGTAATGAAAAAGACCTCTCCCTTGAGAGGTCTTTTACGTTTTGCCAGACACTAGTCCTGATGATTGCCCTCATCACCTTCAAACCGATGATCGATTCCGTCTTTTTCATCAGCAACCGACTCCTTTGAGTCTGTCGTATCGCCAGCTTCCGGCTTATCAACAGTTGTGTCAACGGTTTCAGTGGCACTTTTCACCACCTGCTGAGATTGATCAATCGCATTAACCGCCGCAACCTTATTCGTTGCACTATTTGCCGACACTTGCATCGCACCAATGGCTCCCCCGCCAAGAAGAAGTCCGAGTGCGAGCATTGACAATGTTTTCTTATTTTTCATAATGTTTTTACTTTAAATAATTAATTTTTAGCGAAATGATATTTTCGACCGCGGCGACATCACTGACGCCATTATCATTTCCGACTATCATCTTAGCAAATCAAGATGAAAATCGAGTGAATCTTAATAAATATCCGATTTTGTCTTAATTTACTAATATTTAAAGTATGCCGATTCATTATGATGCTAGCATGAAAAACTTCTTCGGCTATTTGCGCAAGCCGAATTAGATTGACTGGCTTTATTTTTCAAACATTTTTTTCCAAGTAAATAAACGCGCTATTTGCATTTTTTCCGTTGGTATTTCCGATTGGGATTCATCTTGTCTTTGAGCGATAATCGATCCAACTCTCGGCTCGAGATGATAAACAGCAAGCGTGCCAAAATTTTGCTCTTCAGAAATAGCAAATTCCTTGGAATGTTTTCCAATTCCTTCGCCGGAAAAAGCAATCACAAAATAATTGCCCTCCGCATACACAGACCGCCCATCCATTGCACTGCGATATACTATTCCATCTTTTTCCAAATGATACCAAAAAACTGGCTCATATTCATGCTTGGCCGCTAGATATACCGGGTAACCATTTTGTCGCACTCTGGCTTTAATATAATCCAGAATAGAATATTGCTGGGCAAGGGTAATTCTTGCCGTATTAGGAAATATATCCTCCGTTTCCACTATCAACGGCTGTTTATTCACTACTTGCAATTGCCAAAAATATTGTCTCAGACCTTGAACATTTCCCGCAATAGCCATAAAAACTAACATGATTGATAAGACAAGACCGATAGTATGGAATTTCATAATTAACAGTTTTTCCAAGATAAGTCCCAGGAAAATAAACGGTAAAATAGTCACTCCAAGAAAAAATCGCGGATACATTGTATGATCAATTCGCAAAAGAGAAAGAAAATATAAGGTAGAAACGAAAAATAATATGGCGGAAAAATAAAGAAAATCTTTGCGCTTTTGGTCTTTCTCTTTTTTCAGATTCAACAAAAGAATAGTCGCCGCTATTCCTAAAAAGATTAATGCCAAGACTCTCCAAGGAAAATCATCCCCCGCTCCAAGACCATAACCACTTAATTTATGACTGGCATTAATATGATCAATTCCCGTTAAAATCAAAGAATATTCTGAAGCATCATGCTGAAATGCTTTCGCTATATCTTTTCCCAGAAAAAGTTTTTCACGCGGACCCCTATCTACTTTTTCAAAAAAATAATTAAAATTTTGTCCATGATTTATTATGTCACTAATGACCATGGGCGTGTAAGCCACCAGAATAATAAGGACAGCGGAAGCCCAAATTCGCAACTTAAAACGTGGGCGCTTTAGAAATAAAAAAACAACAGTCACTGCGGGAAAAATAAAAAAAGCATTAAAATGAATTTGAGTTATAACTGCCAAGAGAAAAATGGCAAGCAAGAACCATCTATCTTTTTTTATCTCTTCCCTGTCGACACTGCGCAAAAATGCGTAAGCAAAAGCCAAGCTAAGAAACGGCAGCACATTCGGACTCCAAGAAAAACGCGCATAGGCTACAAGATACAAAGAGCTGGCGTAGATCGAAAGAAGCACTAACGAAACGGTCGCGGAAAAATATCTTCTGCAAAAAAAATAAAACAAAGGCAGAGAAAGAATGGAAAAAATCAAAACAAGCATAGCATGCCCTGACGGCGTATTGCCAAAAAGCATGGCACTGGCGTATTCCAAATAATAAAAAGCGGGTCCGAGGCGAAGCGCCCTTCCTCCGCCAGCAGTCGGTCCAAGCAATGGAAGACTGCTGATGCCATTTTCTACCGCTTGAGCCACTATGCGCGTGTCATAGACCTGGTCAATTTCAAAATGCAGCCAGTCCGAAAAATGATAAGCGCGTAAAAAAATACCCACTCCAATTATTACGATAAACGCCAACATTTCCCATTTTTTTATTTCAAATTTTCGAAACATAGTTGTGATTGGCTTTTACTGTTTAATAAAACGCTCTAGAAATTCCATTTCTTCATCTCTTTCTGGGTGAAAAATAACTTCACTTTCTTTATTTAAAGGCAGTTTAAAGATTTTGTTAAAATTTTCCAGCCAATCAAAGCTAATCATCAAATCAGAAGAGGCCAGCTTGGATGCTAAAAACAGTTTCCGATTGCTTCTCCTGAATGAATTCAAAATAAAGCAAACAAGGCTTCTTAGCGGGTAGGACTCCGTACCAAGTCTCAGATAATTTATCCCATACTTTTTTGAAAGCACGATAACAATTTTGAAATAGGGCGGGAAAAAGTGAACGTGTTGATGAGAGCTGATGCCATCCGGCGACTTCCCGAATAATTCTCGAAAATGTTCAATTTGCCCCTCCCATTGTTTTTGCATGGAAGCAGGATTGGTTCGTCCAGAACAATAATTGAAACCAAATGAAATTACTCGCTTGAAAACACCGTCTTTTATCTTGCGATTAGGATCGATATCATTCCGCAAGTCAATATGGATATCTAGTTTTACATTAGAAGCTAAGATTTTTTCAATCTCCCGAATTGCTATTCTGCCATGAGGCATTATGGAAATCCGATCGATTTTTCCGGTTTCCAGCAATTGCAACATATTTTCATTAGCTTTTTGACTTATGCCAAAATCATCCAGCGAAAGAATAATATTTTTTTGTTTTATTAGCATGGATTTTAAATTTATGGCGACTTTCTTACCTCTGATTATGGCTTATAAATTCAAACGCAAAAAACACCCAAGAGACCTTGGGTTTATAATAAATTCGCAGCATGAAGAAAAGATGAAGAAACAATGGCAAGATTTAAGAAGAGATTATTGGAAAACTCACCCGAATTTCCGTTCCAACATTCAACCGGCTACTTATTGAAAGTTTTCCGTGATGATTTTCGGTAATTTCTTTAACAATTGAAAGTCCGAGACCGGAGCCACCCATCTCTTGCGAACGAGTTTTGTCCGCCTTATAGAATGCTTCAGTAATATGCGGAAGATCTTCTTTGGAAATACCAACTCCGGTGTCCGCCACCGAAATCTCCAACTGATTCCCTGCTCTTCTAACAGCCACTTCGACTTTTCCGCCAGGAGAAGTATAATCAATGGCGTTTTTAAGAAGGTTAAAAAACAGTTTTTCCAAATCCAACCGACTCCCTTTTATGCTGCCATCAACAATTTCACCGGCAGCTAGCAATACACCCTTATTTTTTGCCAAGTTTTTAAAATTTTCTATCATTTTTTCCGCCAACTTCCCCAGTGCAATTTGCTCCAGTTGCTGATTTGGCATAGCATTATTTCGAGAAAGAAAAAGAAGTTGCTCCACCATCTTAGACATGCGATCAATCTCCTCAAGATTGCTTTTTACCAACACGCGAAACTCTTGCAAATCTATTTTGCTTTTTCTCAAAATCACTTCGCAATCAGTTTTCATAATTGTCAGCGGTGTGCGCAAATCATGCGAAGCATTGGCGGTAAAACGCCTTTGCTCCTCCAGTGTGTTTTCGATTGGCCGCAAATTTTTTCTCGCCAAAAAAAATGCCAAACCGCCAGAAATAATCAAAAGAATGGCGTTTCCTACCGCAAAAGCTTCCCTCACCTGAGTATCCGCTTTTTGAATAGCAGTTTGCCGAGAGGCATGCCCTTTAAACTCCTCATCAATCGCATCTTTGATATTTTTTTGTAAGCTGAAATAAAGACCGACGCTAAAAGCAGCGAGGATCACTGCAATAATGAGCACATAGAGAAAGGTGAGTTTTAGGCGCGCCCAAAGAAAAAGATTATTCCTTGAACCGATAGCCCACCCCGTGAATCGTTTCAAATAATTTTTTGCCATTATTTTTGCTAAATTTATTTCTTAAATTTTTAACATGCACATCAACAATATTACTGAAAGATTCAAAGGCAAAATCCCACAAATTACCAAGAATCTGCTCTCGATTTAACACTTGACCGGGATGGCGCATAAAATATTCCAAAAGACCAAACTCTTTAAGCGTCAATGGGATTTCTTCGCTAAAATAAGTAACCCTCCGCGAAACGCTATCTAATTTAATGCCGTGTCGGCTTAATTCTAGCGGCATAACGGAAGGCGGCCTTCGAAGCAACGCCCTGATTCGCGCAGTAAGCTCATCAAAAGAAAAAGGTTTTACCAAATAATCATCAGCCCCGCAGTTGAGACCAAAAATTTTGTCCTCCGTTGTATCTTTGGCCGTAAGCATTAAAACTGGAATGTAAATATTCCAGTCTCTCCAATTCTTACAAATAGTCAACCCGTCATGCCCCGGCAACATCAAATCCAAAATTACCAGGTCATAATCTTGATGGCTAGACGCTATCCTTCTCTGCCCCGCCTCTCCTTCCAGAAAAAAATCAACGGAATAGCCCTCTTGCTCTAGTCCTTTTTTGATAGATTTGACCAATTTTTGGTTGTCTTCGATAATGAGTATTTTCATATCCTTCCAGCATCATACATGAAAATGAAGAAAAGATGAAGAGAAAATAAAATCAAGGCAGCAATTCTTTATTTCAAAATAAGAATAGCTTGCCGAGAAAATTGCCTGCCGGAAATTATCTCATGACCTTTCACTGCTTGGCCGGGAATAATTTTTCCATTATTATTCTCAATATAATAAAGTGGCGAGTGCTGGCTTGAATTATCCAAATTAATCGCTTTTATAAATTTAGCGTCAATATTTGCCTGATTCAAAAAATATTTAACAGGCAAATAAAACCGGGGTCCAATCCTTGTTTCTCCGGAAAAAAACAAGGATGATGAATTTCCTCTAGTCGCCAAAACGTATTGCGCCATAAGTTCAACCTCTCCCAATGTGCTATTTTTTGCATCATCCTGCAAACCATCCCGATAGCTAATTGCCGCAGTAAAATCCCTAATAAGAGAGAAACTTAGTAATACAAAAATCATCCCGACGGCAATTCTGCGCCCTATTTTTCCATATCCGATCTGAATCGCTTCAATAATAAGTCCAAAAAGAACAAAGGGAACTAAAAAAATAATCAAAAAATATCCCACAAAAATTATTTTAGCAATGGGAACTAAAATAATAAAAGTCACCAGATTAAAAAGCAAAACCAAGCCCAAGAAATTTTTTTTCTTCAGTTCTTTCGTTTTGCGAAAATTGCGCCAAAGCAGAAAATAGCCCGTCACGGAAAATAACACGCCAAGCGTCATTTCGAGATAATAAAGATATTCGCCGTTTCCTCTGCTTAAAGGCGACCTAAAAACATTTCGGCAAGATATATCATCTCCAACAGAAGAAAGCGTATAAGCATTGGCCTCAACCTGGCAAGCGGAAATATAAAAAGCTTCCATTGCAAGATTTCCTTTTGTTTTTGAATCACTCCTGAATCCGGCAAAGAATTGGCGGGAATTAAACCAATTCGAACCAAATTCTGACACTATTTGACTAGTGTTGAAGATAAGAGAAATTATAATTATTATCGCTAAATTTTTCCAAATACCCGGATACTTTTTAATCAGCAGATATACGAATACGCAAAACGTCACTATAGGCATGATTACTAAAAAAGTCGTGTGCAACTGCACGCCCACCCCCAAACTGATTCCGATTAAAATAACCCACAGCAGGTTCTTTTTTCCCCGATTATTCAAAATTTTTAGCATCGCATAAAAATACGTCAGCAGAAAAAAGGGCATGAGATTGGGGTTGGAAGAAAAACGAGAGTTAATGACCAAGAAATAGGAGACGCTCATTAGGACAGTCAAAGCCAATGAAAGCGTTTTATTAAAATATTCTTTCAAAAATAAAAACAGAAGCGGAATAGCTAAGATCGAAAAAATGAGACTAGGGTAAGCCATGGCAACAGGATTATTCCCAAATATTTTTTCCGAAATAAAAGAAAAATAATAATACATCGGTCCTAAAAGAAAATTTGTGTTACCAGCATTGGGACCGAGAAAAGGTAAGGGATTTTTATTTTTCAAAGCATCACTGATTATTGCGGCATCCCTAGATTGATCACCGCCGAATCTTAGCCAATCATGAAAATGATAGGCACGCAAAAAAATTCCCAGAAAAACAACCAGGGACAAAAGTAGCAAGTCCAGCTTATTCTTTTTTAAATAAAGTTTTATATTTTTATATATTCATTCGCTCTTTATTTTTCATAAAGATAGAAGAAGTCTTTTTCATAACCGTTCAGATATTGTCTTGATCCATCCTGCAAATCCTTCGTTAGCGTAGTAGATGTATATTTTCCAAATCCCGTCGGCTCGAAGATATTAAAGCGCACCCAGATTGGATTGATATCCAATTGAATTGCATTTACCGCTCCCGCCGCTTTCAGGGCATTGGCTAGAGTCACGGGCGTAAGATTATTGCCGACAGCAAAAAGCAAGTTCCCCTCCTTGGTCAAGCCAATTCCCGATCGCCAGGTATAGATATCGGTTGTTCCCGCTGCCAAGCGACCCCATAACACTTTGTTTCTCGGATTAGCTACCGAAATCTCACCATCAGTGATAAGCATTGGACAATTTTGACGAACAAATGCGACACTACCACCCAATGATTGTCCGTCATAATTAATGATTCTCAATGAACCATCGCTATTTTCTACTAATGTTCCCAGGTCATTTTTGAGTGGAAGATAGGTTGTATTTTCAACAATCATTCCATAAGCACCATCCTTATATTGAAAACCTCCATCGAAAGCAGCAATCAACTTTCCGCTGTCAATAATATCTTTAGGGATAACTCCCGGGCCAGGCTTTCCTACCGGTCCGCCCGGCTGCTTTGTTCCCGCTACGCTACCCATGCGCATCACATGCATGTCCATCTGAACAATCGTAGTAATGGCATAGGAACGATCGGGATCAGGACGAACAAAAGTATGCGCCATCACCTCTTTGTCCGGAAACAAACTCAAGGGATGATTATGCCAAATCCCCTCCCCATCAAGTGGCTCAAAATTATTATTCATTTTTAGCGGTGTCAGGTTAAGATTTCCTCCTGCAATATTGCTCCCTGAGTTTTGATCGGTAAACTGAGGCGCCTTATCAGAATTAGAATTATCCGTCAGGCGCCTTGCAAGATCAGAAGTGTTAAAAAATATTTTTTCCAAATAAACAATATTACTATCTCCCAATATGGGTCGCAAAACATTGTCAGTCAGTTGAGCTGCGGCCGAAGTATCAAACCTTAAAAACAGAACACCGCAAACAAATAACGCAAAAAAGGATAAAACGATAACCCTTATCCACCTAAAAACCAAGTCTTTTCGCTTGCGCTTTGTCTTCGTTTTTATCTCTTTTTTCTGGCACCTAGCTGGCGTTATTACTTTTTGAGAAACGCTATCCATTATCATAGCCAAATGAAAAAATTACTCACTGTTTTTATTTGATACAAAGCCAGTATATCTCCTTATATATTCACAACCAAGAAATGCGCATATTTTCCATAACTGCACGAGTTTCTCATTCTTGTTCAGTTTTGCAAATCACTGACGGAAGCATCCCCACTGGCATCGGGAATTGTCAAGTCGGGATTTACCGTGCTTTGATTTTGGTTTTGACTTGCCCCGGATGAAGTCATACCGCCTTTCGAAGTCTTAGCCGTCACACCTTGTTTTTTCTCTTTACCAGAAGCTACACCAGCAGCCTTGATTGCTTTCGAAGAAATCAATTTACTCTTTTCATACTTAGCTCCCACGTAAAACATCACACCGTCAACAACAATCAAAAGTGCCGATAAAGCTAATATCGTTTTCTTATACCCCAAAAATTTTCCTTCTAGATTCATATTTCATCTTATTATTTAATTAACTCAGCTATTTAAATCTAATCGTCAAAGATGAAGAAAATATGAAATTTTAAAGAATTCAGTTTTTTAACGCCTGATGCCCATCTTGCCAAAGTTTTTCAAAATTGCGCTTTGAATCTTTTCTAAGTCAATCTTTTTGCCTTTTGTTTTCTTTTTTAAGTTCTTATCCAAGATCATATCTTCGCGATATTCTTGTAAATAATAAGCCTTAGCGCCAGATAGCCATTTGGCAATTTTCAAAAAGTCTTTTTCCGTGTGGATGCCCGGCACAACCGTAGTACGAAATTCATAGAGCAGACGACTATTTTTGATCAGATCCACACTCAGCCTTATTCTTTCAATATCCACTTTCAAGCCTACAGTTTCACTGTAACGTGCGGGTTGATTTTTAATATCCATCGCCACAAAATCCAAAAGTTTCAGGTCAAGCAACTTTTTTAAAATATCCGGTCGAGCACCGTTAGTATCCAATTTGACCAAATATCCCAATGCCCGCACCTTTTGGATAAACTGAACCAAATCCGGCTGTAACGTCGGTTCGCCACCGGTAATACAAACCCCTTCCAATTTTCCTTTCCGTTTTTTTAAAAACTCAAAAAATTCTCGTTCTGTCTTATTTTCCGTTCCAGAAGCAAGCTGACTAGCACCTAAAACCAATTCCGGATTATGACAAAATGGGCAATGGAAATTACAACCCACTGTGAAAACAGTTGTTGCCAAGTGCCCGGGAAAATCAATCAGCGTTAATTTTTGGTAACCGCCTATATTCATACTAATAATATTATCTGTAATTATAAATTTTTCTCGCTTCTAAAAATAAACTTTTCTTTTATGTCCAGGATAAAATTCAGGGCAAAACAGCTCATAGAACCATTTTGCCCCGCTATCTTTCTTGATTTTAGCAAACGCAGGTTGCATCATTCAGCTTAAACTCCTTGCGATCATCAAATTCGGCTTGTTTGCCACCATTCCATTGAGCGACTGGGCGGATATAGCCCACGACACGGGAATAAACCTCCGTTCTTTGAAAATTTCTCAGAATCGGATCTGCTTGATGACATTTTTTACATTTGCAAAACTCACCGCTCTCCACCGCATAATTCATATATTCTTCGTTCATCTTCAGCTCACGACCACAATCATGACAAACTTGTTTTTTCATATTATTTTTGGTTTCATTGAGAGTAATTTTAATTTCGCCCAACAAAACATTTTTTTAATTTTTTATATTTTGCTTTTCTCCACCTTAAATTCCTTGCGATCATCAAATTCGGCTTGTTTGCCACCATTCCATTGAGCGACTGGGCGGATATAGCCCACGACACGGGAATAAACCTCCGTCTTTTGCTCCATTACGCATTTAGGACAAAAAGGATGCTCACCGTTAATGTAGCCATGCACCGGACAGATACTGAATGTTGGCGTCAAAGTAAAATAGGGCAAAGCATAATTTTCAGCAATTTTTCTCACCAGCTGTTTGGTTGTTTCAATATCCCAAATTCTTTCTCCTAGAAATCCGTGCAATACTGTTCCTCCGGTATATTTAGTTTGCAAATTGTCTTGCAAATCCAACGCTTCAAAAATATCCTCGGTGTGATGCACTGGCAGTTGCGATGAATTGGTATAATATGGCTCGGCATTTTTCTCTTTGACATTCTTGTCATTTGCAAAAATAATTTCCGGATATTTTTTGCAATCAATTCTGGCTAGACGGTAGGATGTGCCTTCGGCCGGCGTGGCTTCCAAATTATAGAGGTTGCCGGTTTCTTTTTGATAACCGATAATTCTTTGGCGCATGTGCGAGAGAATCTCTTCGGCCAATTTTTGCCCTGCGGGAGTGGTGATGTCTTTTCCGATCAAGTTCACTAGCGCCTCATTCATTCCTACGAGTCCAATAGTCGAGAAATGATTAGCCCAATACTGTCCACGGCGCATCTTGATTGGAGCAAGATAGAATTTAGTGTAAGGATAGAGACCGCCTTCGGTTAGTTTTTCCACCATCGTTCTTTTAGTTTCCAAACTTTCTCTGGCCAAATCCATGAGATGATTCAATTGTTTCAAAAATTCTTTTTTATTCTTAGCGATATATCCTATGCGAGGCATATTAATCGTCACCACACCAATTGAGCCAGTGAGCGGATTAGCCCCAAACAGACCGCCACCGCGCTTGTGAAGCTCCCGATTATCAAGACGCAACCGGCAACACATTGAGCGCGCGTCATCCGGATCCATATCAGAATTAACAAAATTGGCAAAATATGGGATGCCATACTTGGCCGTCATTTCCCAAATCGCATCAAAGCGCCTGTCCGTCCAATCAAAATCTTTGCCAATGTTATAGGTAGGAATCGGAAAAGTAAAAATTCGTCCATTCGCGTCCCCTTCTGTCATCACTTCCGCAAAAGCCCGGTTAATCATATTCATCTCTTCTTGAAATTCACCATAAGTTTCTTTCTGAGGAAAACCGCCAAAAATCACAGCCTCGCTTTTCAAGTTCTTAGGGCAAGTGATGTCCATCGTAATGTTGGAAAAGGGCGTTTGAAATCCTACGCGAGTGGAAACATTCATATTAAACACATAGGACTGAATTTCTTGCTTAACCTGATCGTAGGTCAATTTATCATAACGAACAAAAGGAGCAAGCAGTGTATCAAAATTAGAAAAAGCCTGCGCACCCGCTACTTCGCCTTGCGTGGTATAGGTAAAATTTACCATCTGACCCAAAATTGAACCCAGATGCTTAGCTGGTTTGCAGGCTACTTTTCCCGGCACACCAGTAAAACCGCGCCTCAAGAGATCTTGCAGATCCCAACCGCAACAATAGGCAGCAAGAAGCTGCAAATCATGAATGTGAAAATCACCGCCTTCATGCGCTTGACGAATGGCTTTCGTGTAAACCCGATTCATCCAATACTTGGAACTAACAATCGAAGAGATGTAGTTATTGAGCCCTTGAAGAGAATAGGCCATGTTGGCATTTTCCTTCACCTTCCAGTCAATTTCTTGAATATATTTATCCACTAAATTCACTGCTTCGTCCAGCGATTCCTGAGCCTCACGATTTTTTCTGTGCTGTTCGCGATAAAGAATATATGCCTTGGCGGTTTCTTCAAAATCCAAAATCATAAGCACTCTTTCCACAAGATCTTGAATTTCTTCAATTTCCGGAACATAGCCTTTCTTGTGTTTTCGCCCTAAAAGCTTTACTACTTTTTCCGTTACTTTTTTGGCATCATCCGCTGAACCTTCCTTGGTTGAGGCAAGCGCTTTGGCAACACCCTTTACGATTTTACTCTCATCAAAGCGGGCAACCACGCCATTTCTTTTGATGACTTTTTCGATTCGGGTTTCATCTTTCTGCACTTCTTTTTTCACCGCCTTCTTTACTGCGACTTTTGCAGTTTTTTTATCATTCTGCTTTTTCACTCCCCCTTTTTTCACTTTTTTTGCCATACAGTTTTTATTATTTTTTATTTCAATTACCACCCCTAAAAAAATTATTTATCATCAAACGTGTCCAACTCCCTTTTAAAACTTTCGATGTTGGCAAATGATTTGTAAACGCTAGCAAATCTAACATAGGCCACCTCATCCAGTTCACGCAGTTTTTTGAGAATAATCTTGCCAATTTCCCGCGTACTTATTTCCGGTTTTTCCTTGGTCCGAATCTCATATTCCACTTCTCCGATGAATTGAGTGATCTTCTCTTCCGTCACCGGACGTTTTTCCAAGGCTTTTCTCACGCCGGTTTCAATTTTTGATTTGTCATAATCCACTTTGAGACCATTCTTTTTGAGCACGCTTAAACGCAAAAGTTCTATTTCCTCATAGGTACTGAAACGCGACTCACATTTCAAGCATTCTCGACGACGACGCGTAATCTTGCCTTCATTGGTTTCTCGCGAATCAACGACCTTGGTTTCAGTGTTATTGCAAAACGGACAATTCATATTTTTTCTCTTTTTATACTATATATAGTGTAACTTAATAGAATTATACCACAATCGAAATTCCTGGCAAGTGGTCGATTTCAAGCCACAAAAGGGAGTTATCCACAGGAGATTTTTCTTCTTCAAGATAATACCATCACCAAGAAAAAATGAAAAAACTTTTTTCTATTTCTCTTTCAATCCCAATCTCGAAGTGATGATCGCTAACGGGCAATAGCCAGTCAAAGAAAAATTGATCAACATCACACCAACCAGGAGCGTGAAATATTGGAAATTAAAATGACCCGACAAGGAAAATATTGTTGAGGTAGTGATAAAACTTCCTGCCGCCAGAAAAACCACTCTTTCCACATACCAAAAACTCACATCTTGATGATAAATTTTTTTAGCCATATTCTTATTTTAACTGATTATTTTTTTATTGCAGTGTCCCATTTTTTGTGCTCGAAAATGTAGTACATAACCGGAAAAATAACAAGCGTCAGAAAAGTTGAAGCAGTCAATCCAAAGATAAGCGCCCAAGCCAACCCTTCCCAAACCGGATCAGAAATAATCGTAAGAGAACCTAGAATTGCCGTAAGTGAAGTGAGCATAATCGGCAAAAGGCGAATGCGTCCCGTCTCAACCAACGCCTCCATCAGCGGTCGCTTTTGTTTTCTAAGCGGTTCGAGATATTCCAAAAAGATAACCGTATTTTTTACCGATAGTCCGGCGAGAGCGATAACTCCAATCATTGAAGTTGCGTTAAAATAAGTTCCCTTGAGTGCGTTAAGAACAGCAAAGCCGGGAAAGACTCCAATAAGACCAAGCGGAATGCTGACCATTAGGAGGATCGGGATAAAAAGCGATTCAGATTTAGCAGCCAAAACGAAATAGATAAGGAAAATCGCCACTGCCATCGCCAAACCAAGATCGCGAAAAACCTCCAGTGTCAATTTCCACTCGCCATCAATTTCAATAAAGTAATGTTGCCCGGTTTGCGTATTTACATATTCCGCGCCAAGCAAATTCCAAGCCGCTAATTTTCCATTTCCATCAGGCAGTTTATAGGAAAGCATTTTAGGAAAGAAATCCACCATAGCATAGACGACACTGCGATTATTCATTTCCGCCGACAGATAGGTAGTCGGGCGACGATCATCAGAAATAATCGCTAAATCGGTTGCTAGGTCAGTCTTTTCGATAATTTCAGTAAGCGGAATACTCGCGCC
>DAIEIZ010000033.1 GCA_027351145.1 Candidatus Moraniibacteriota bacterium
AAAAAAATCCTAAAATAATTGCCATTACAGCAGCAATGCCCAGTGGAACGGGACTCAATATGCTGGCTAATAATTTGCCCGATCAATTTTTTGACGTAGGGATTTGCGAAGACCATGCTGTGGCTTTTGCTTCGGGAATGGCGAAAAATGGATTTTTGCCTATAGTAGCAATCTATTCGACATTTATGCAAAGAGCGCTTGATCAAGTTATTCATGACGTAGCGCTTCAAAGGTTGTCAGTAATTTTTGCGCTCGATCGTGCTGGTTTGGTGGGAGAAGATGGACCGACACACCATGGAGTTTTTGATATCAGTTTTTTGCGTTTTATTCCCAATTTAATTTTAATGGCTCCCTGTGATGGGACAGAGTTGGCGTTAATGTTAAAATTTGCTTTGAGTTTGAAAAAGCCGGTAGTGATTCGTTATCCGCGAGGAACTGCTGAAAATAATTTGGCAAAAGAATTTTCTCAAAGAAAAAGATTGCCAATAACTTTAGGAAAAGCGGAATTGATAAAGAAGGGAAAAAAAGAAGTGATTGTTTCTTTGGGCAATCAAATAGAAAAAGCGCTTTTTTTGGCAGAAAAAAAAGCAGACTGTGCGGTCTATAATGCGCGTTTTGCAAAGCCCATTGATCCAGCGATTATTCGCGCAATTAAGTTGGCTGATAGCGCAATAGTTTTGGAAGAAAGCGTTGAAGCTGGCGGATTTGGCAGTGCCATTTTTGAAGAATTGGCAAAACAAAACATTAAAACGAAGGTAATGCTAGTTGGCATCAAAGATTGTTTTGTGGAGCATGGGGAAATAAAATATTTGCGAGAAAAATATTTGAAATAAAAATTTGTGTGTTATTGATTTAACGAATTTATCAAATAGTTTATCTGATTTGGCATAAATATTTTTTTGTAATGCAGGGTGGACTTATACAGACTATTGATTTATTTCAAATATTTTGATACAATGAACTTGTTTTGTAGTTTTTTATGATTTTTCAGATCATTAAATAGATAAAATATTCCGCGATAGCTCAATGGTAGAGCAGTTGACTGTTAATCAATTGGTTCCAGGTTCGAATCCTGGTCGCGGAGCAAATGAAAATAAGGCTAAAATCGCCTTATTTTTCTATCTAGTATATAATCGTATCATCTTGGAGTGTGTGGCTTGACTTTTTGTATCATAAATGATACAATTAGGGCATATTAATAAGTATAAATGATACAATTATGTCACTTTACGTCACATTAAATGATCGACAAAAAGCTATTATTGATTTTGCCAAGAAAGAAAAAACTTTTCAAAATAGAGATGTTTTAGCTGTTATTGAAAAAAAATTTGATGTTAAGCGGTTGACTATCGTTCGTGACCTGTCATTTTTGGAGAAAAATAACATACTAAAAAAGCATGGAAAAGGGCGGTCGATTTCTTATAATATTTTCAAACAGTATTTGGCGCTTGAAAAAATTGATGTAGAAAAATATTTTTTGCGACCTTTTCCAGAGAGAGAAGCAAGGCCATTATTTAACGATGAAATTTTTTCCATATTAAACAATGATCTTTTTTCAGAAGATGAAATAGCAAGACTAGAAAAAGTTAATAAAAAGTATATTGAAACAAGAAATAAATTAATCAAGGATAGCCCGACTATTTTTCGCAAAGAATGGGAACGTTTGATAATAGAAATGTCTTGGAAATCCTCGGAAATTGAGGGAAATACCTATACCTTGCTTGAAACGGAAGCACTCATAAGGGAGATGCGTTTTGCTAAAGGAAAAGATAAGGCGGAAGCGCAAATGATATTGAATCATAAAAAGGCACTTGATTTTATTTTAGCTGATAAAAAGTATTTTGAGAAAATCACGCTGAATAAAATCATAAAAACTCATGAGCTTTTAACAGATGAAATAGACATTAAAAAAGATTTTAGAGACCATCCAGTTGGAATTACAGGAACGATTTATAGACCTCTGCCAAGGAAAAAGGCTATTGAAGATGCTATGGCGAAATTAATAGAATCTCTCAACAAGGAACTGCGCCCTTTCGTAGAAGCTTTTATCATTCTTGTTATGATTGCCTATATCCAACCATTCGAAGATGGCAACAAGCGCACCTCACGCATTATTGCCAATGCGGTTTTACATGCGCATAACAAATCTATGCTGTCCTATCGCAATATTGATAACGTTGAATATAAAAAAGCTATCTTATTATTTTATGAACAAAATAATATTTCTTATATAAAAGAAATTTTTATTCAACAGTTTGAATTTTCTGTGGAAAACTATTTCGGGTAAATAAGTGCGGTTCTAGCTTCCTCCGGAGCTTGGAGTATAGAGCCAGTTTTGACACAAGACAAGATTCCCTCAAGGGGGATTTTTTGCTTCAAATAAAAGGTTTTTTCTTGCTAAAAAAGCTCTGGGGCGTGAAATTCAATAGTTGCGTCTTTTCCTCGGCTTCAGAACTTTCAAAGATTTCTAAAGTTTTTGAGGCTAAATTTAAAATCTTACTTGCATTAATATGGAAACTTTCATCAGCTCTTGAATGATCCTCATATACGTATTTTTTTTAAAAAAACCCGGCACCAAATTTGGCACCGGGGGTAAGAGTTATTTCGAATCCAAAATTTCTCTAATTTTTCGAGAAAGCTTTTTTATCCCGAACGGTTTTTGGATAAAACCGTTACAACCTTTTTGTATGATTTTTTGCGCACATTCTTTCTTACTGTATCCGCTGGAAAAAATGATTTTAATTTTCGGATTTATTTTTCGCAGTTGAACAAAAACTTCAGCTCCGGACATGCCCGGCATAATCATATCCAAAATGACCAGATCGATTTTTTCAAAATTTTCTGAAAAAATAGTGATGGCCTCTGTCCCATCATGAGCGATAAATACTTGGTATCCTATGAATTTTAACATATCCCTGCCAACATTAATGACAAGATCTTCATCATCAATAAGAAGGATTGTTTCCGTGCCATAGAAAAGAGCGGCAGCATCACTTTCTTTCTGAGATGATTTTTTTTCTGATGCGGGCAAATAAATTGTAAAAGTGGTGCCATGACCCGGTTCACTATTGACACAGATATTTCCTTTATGGGCGCTAATAATTCCATAAACCATGGCTAGCCCCAAACCTGTGCCCCTCCCGATTTCTTTTGTTGTAAAGAATGGTTCAAAAATATGCCCTTGAATTGCCGGATCAATTCCATCTCCTGTATCAGTAATGGATACTTTCATATATGCTCCCGGCTTGAGAGAAAAGGTTGATGCCTGCTCTTTGTTTAGAACAATATTTTCTGTCAAGGTATGGATTCTACCTCCGCAAGGCATTGATTGCCAAGCATTTACATAAATATTCAAGAAAGCTTGCTTGAGTTGTCCGGCATCAGCTTCTATCAGCCAAATTTTCTCCTGAAGATTTTCAGTTAAGATAATCTCTTTTTTTGTTCTCGAGAACATCTTTAAAGTTTCCTTCAGGATAACATTTGGATCGACAGATCGAATTTCATAATTTCCTTGACGAGCAAAGCCCAGAAGTTGCCTGGTTAATCCCGATCCGCTTTCTGCGGCTTTTCTGATATCATTCAGCCGATCCTTAACAGTAGCATTTAGAACAAATTCATCAATCATGGAAAGTAATGACGTATTACCCAAAATTACCATAAGTAAATTATTAAAATCATGAGCAATTCCGCCAGCCAATAGTCCCAACGAATCCATCTTGTCAATATGCCTCAATTGTTCTTCTAATTTAATTCTCTCCCTTTCTGACGTTTTATATTCAGTAATGTCAATATACGCCCCAAGAACACCAATGATTTTACCGGCATAATTAAATAAGGGCACTTTATTAGTAAGAGTTTCTCTGATTTTATCACCAGGCATCTTGTGGAAATCCTCAATAAACAATTCCGCCCTTTCGCCTTCGATCACTTTGCGATCATAATTGCGGTATACCTCAGCCCTATCAGACCAGCTCAGATCCTCATCGGTTTTCCCAGAAATCTCTTCCGGTGAAATGCCAGCATCCTGAGAGAAAAAAGTATTACAGCCCAAGTAGCGCGAGTTAATATCTTTCCAAAAAACTGCAACCGGAATCATCTTTAAAATCTCCGCAAGCATTTTTTGCGATGCTCGCAATTCAATCTCGGCTTTTTTACGCTTTGTGATGTCGCGAGTAACAGAAATTATTCCTGTAGCTTTCCTATTCTCATCTCGAATGAAACCAAGGGTTATTTCCACATCAATAATCGATCCATCTTTACAATATTCTTGCAATTCTATAATTTGAGTTCTGTCTGGATCGGCTGTACCGCTTTCCTCCAAAAGCATCTCTGCATGGAAAAGTCGCGTAATGGCATCCAATGATTTCGGAGTCAATACTTGATCAAGTTTTTCCCGCATAGCTTCTTCAACGGTCAACCCTCGCAGGGCGGTAACCGCCGGGCAAACATATTTCAGATTTAACTCCAAATCGTAGATGGTTGCTGTGTCCACCATAAAGGTGGCAATCAGCTTAAACATTTCCAATTTTTGATTCACTTGCCTGCATTCCGCCAAACAGGATTCAACTTGCGATCTCTGTTCTGCCGAGAGCGCCATACCAGCCAATATTTTTTCCATTTTTTCTATCATCTCACCTCTCCTCTTGTTTGTTTTTTTGAATTAATTGCCGAATTGTTAAAAAACCATTATCAGTTAATTATTATGAGCTTTTTTTGGGCTTTGTCAAACGAAATGGATTAATTTATTTTTTAACGTTGATCGGATTATTTTTTACTTTTGATATGCAAGCACTTATTTGATATAATACTCAAAGCTTCAGGAAATTTTTTAGTTCTATTTTTTATCAAAGTTTTGGTTAGAACTTTGATATCCGAACTAAAAATATAAGCGATAACCATTATTGATCTTTAACAATTTTATATACAAGGAGGTGAATAAATTTTTTATTGCTTAAACGCGCTTCATATTCAAATATTTCATTTTGAAAATTAAAAAAGAGGATTGAAAGGAAAAACAATGAAAAACCACAGTCTTAATTTTAAACTGCTTATTGGTGGTACGCTTTGCGTGCTATTGCCTCTTCTGGCATTTGCTGTTTTTTTAAATTTCAGATTGTCTAAAGATTTGCAAGCGACAAATCAGCATAATTCTGAAAATATTGCAAAAAATCTTTCTGATTTGATTACAGTAACACTGCAAGAAGAAATTAAGCTTGCCAAAGAATTAGCTGTTGGCAACACTACTGTTGAGGTTGGAGCTAAGGTGGCGAAAGCTGGTATCAATAACTCAACTATTGATATCCAGCGTTTGGATCAAAAGTTATCCAATACCATGAAAGAAATCGGAGAAAACTATGAAAGCATTATAGTTTGCAATACAGATGGCATTGTTTACGCCGATAGCACTGGTGGTACCAATGAGGGGATTTCCATAAAGGATCGTCCGTATTTTCAAGATGCCAAAGCTAATAGGCTTAACATTTCGAGTGTTGTGAAATCTAAAAAAACCGGGAATCCGGTTGTTCCTATTTGTGTTCCCATCTTCTCTCCCTCGGGACAATTTGTTGGCACTTTGGCAGTTATTCTTAAAATTGATTTTCTATCCGAAAAAATATTAACTGTCAAAGCCGGAAAAACCGGATATCCTTTTGTGGTCGATCAAAATGGCTTACTCATTATCCATCCCAATGCCAAATATATTCTCAATTTAAATTTAACCACCCTAACTGATATGAAATTGATTATGGGCAGAATGTTGGCACACCAAACCGGTTTTGACTCTTACACTTTTGAAGGTATCAAAAAAATAGCTGGGTTTTCCCCAATTAATTTAACCAGATGGAGCGTTGGTTTCACTCAATCAACAGATGAATTTATGAACTCTTTGCATATTTTGCAAAAAGCTATGATTGCAGTATCTGTATTTTTTTTAGCTTGCGCTTTATTGGCCATTTGGTTTTTTAGCCGCAGCATTTCAAATCCAATTAATAAAATCGTGATTGGTTTGCATGAAGCTTCGGAACAAGTGTCATCGGCAGCAGGAGAAGTTTCTTCTGTTTCGCAAACATTAGCAGGAGGATCGTCTGAGCAGGCGGCAACTATCGAAGAAATTTCATCATCACTTGAAGAAATGTCTTCAATGACAAAGCAGAATGCCACCAATGCCAAACAAGCTGATTCACTTATGAAACAAGCCAATCGGTTTGTTGATAAGGCAAATGCATCCATGAATCAACT
This sequence comes from Candidatus Moraniibacteriota bacterium, assembly GCA_027351145.1. Classification (GTDB taxonomy): domain Bacteria; phylum Patescibacteriota; class Minisyncoccia; order Moranbacterales; family UBA2206; genus UBA9630. The sequence continues at coordinate 6,238 of DAIEIZ010000033.1, forward strand.
AACGACAGCTATGAATGAAATTGCAAAAGCTAGCGAGGAAACATCGAAAATTATAAAAACGATTGATGAAATTGCATTTCAAACCAATTTACTTGCTTTAAATGCAGCTGTTGAAGCGGCAAGAGCAGGATCGATAGGTGCTGGATTTGCGGTTGTCGCTGATGAAGTTCGCAATTTAGCCTTGCGTTCCGCGGATGCGGCCAAAAATACCGCAACTCTAATTGCGGATACTGTGAAAAAGGTTAATGGCGGAACTGAACTAGTAAAAACTACCAGGGAAGCTTTTCAAGAAGTTGCTTCTGGCGCCATAAGAGCTGGCGAACTGGTTGATGAAATTGCGACCGCCTCTTCGGAACAAGCACAAGGGATTGAGCAAATCAATCTTGCGGTTACGGAAATGGATAAGGTTGTTCAACAAAATGCGGCAACAGCTGAAGAATCGGCCGCATCTGCTGAAGAGCTGAATGGACAAGCAGAAGAAATGAGAAATTTCGTTGAACATCTTTCTATCGTGATAGGTGGAAGTACCACATCGAAGATTGCTTCCATTGAAAATATTGGGTTTTCTAATCAAATGAATCAAAAAACCATAGCAATCATCAAAAAGTCATCGAATACGGCAACTATGACATCAAAAAGAGAAACTGACAGTTAACTTGTTTTTTGAAAAAAAATAAGCTTCAATGAGATTTTTTCAATTTAAACATTCTTTAACCGCCCTGATATCATTAATATTGATAAAGGGGCGTTTTTTAATTTAAAATTGTGAAAAATTTTTTTTGATAAAAAGCGTTAATTGAATTGGCTTTGACAAAAATCTTGTTTTATGTTAGACTCTTCTATTGGTTCTTTTCTTATATTAATACTCCATAAACTGACAACTAAATAATTAGTTTTTCTTATTTGGCTATCAGTTCATACAAAATACACTACAAAAAAATAAGGAGGAAGTGATAATGAAAAAAGCTACGATCATTAAATGTTCCAAACCAACATTAACGGGCAACCCCATTAGAAGCATGATGAGCAACACCCTAGACGTGCTGTTTTGCATCATATACGTTCCTGATTGGATTTATTGGGGGGGTGCCGGCAGGAGCAATAGTGTCCTCTTTTTTATTTCTTATTTCCTCGGAAGTGACGCAATTACCTGTAGCAACATTGATTGCTATTTTATTAATCGTCTACGGGACAAACATCTTACGCCTAAGAGTAAAAGCGTTTGGACAATAAACAAATCAACGCCCATCAATAGGAAGCAGAAATTTTATCTGCACTATTGGTGGGTTTTCTGTTTTTAAAAACAAAAACGAACAACACTGCCCTTATGACATTACTATTCACGATTCTTGCCGACTTTTTATCACTGCCAACATTTCAAAAACTGCATATGTTAATGAACTTATGCACTACATAAGTTCATTAACATATCGCACTCCATGAAGTCATAGAGTGATGTCATTTTTTCATAAAATTCATTGCAAATATACGGGTATCAAGGATATTTTAACTGTATATAATCATTACCTAAAATACAAGCATATGGTCTCTGAAAAAGCGCTTAGGAAAGCTCGTATTTTAGTCTTATGGGAAAAGTATGGTCTGGCAGCCATCCTCAACGCTATATTGTTTCTTTTGAAGACAGCTATACTCGTTTCGGCTTCGCCTGGTCGACTAAAGATTTCCACAAAACTGACCTGCTCAACCTGGCTATTTTTAACAAATTATCAAGTATCCAATCTGGTGCAATACCAAGCAAGTGCACCACGCTTTCCGTAACAAACTTTCTCCGATACAATTCATGTTGTCATTATAAATTAATAATTTTAATTTACCTCAAGAGTGTAAAGTAGGGCGAACTTATACGCCTCCGGGTCTTATTTTTTTAGCAAATTCAAGAATTTATAGCCCCTTTTAAGAATTTAGAGTATAAACTTCATTAGGCGTTAAATAGTTATCGGATTTTCTTGGTCTATTGTTAAGTTTTTCTTATATTTTAAATATATCCTTATCTGTAATTTTTGCAAAGTCGCATTTCTTTGGCAGATACTGCCCAATCAACTTATTTAGATTTTCAATCCCGCTTTTTTGCCAAGAACAATATGGATCGCAAAAGTAAGTCGGAACATTAGAATCTTTAAACGTATTTCACCGATAACACCCCGTCTTGTTTTCTGCCAAATTCCACCAAATCATTTTCCCAGCGTCCAAATTCCTTTTTCTCCGCTATTCCTATTGGGCGCAAATGAATAGAAGCCCTGTTTTTATCGTATTTGAGTGATACTTTTGACTGAATTTTTTCTGTCTTTTCTTTCTGCCTGTTCTTAAGTGTAAAAACAATTCTTTTTGTTTTTCACTGTGCTTGCATATGAAAGCATAGGTGCTTTCATGACTGATGATCCCGGTGATATTATCCGGAGGACTTTCTTTTAATATTCCGGCAATCTGTTTCGGAGAAAAATTTTCAATAATTCTATTCTCTACAAATTTTTCAATTCAACATTCCTTGATTTATCCAATTTTCTAATATTGGTTCTCCTGGCTCTTTTCTCAGAAAGAGACTGGGCTATTTTGGCATTATACGGCAGATACTTCTCGGAATTTCTTTTGATTTCTCTTTTGATAATGGAATAATCCCGATTTAATTTCTTAGCTATCCATTTTTTCTTTTCCCATTCATAGAGAGTTATGAGTCTTCCTTTGGGCATATGTATAGAGTTAGTTGGAAGTTAACGCTCCAGTATATATCAAAAGAGGCTTTCATGTTTGGATGTACCTTTGTAACTACTTTCTTTACAGATAACTTAAAATTAGCTAAAATTTATAGATAATAATTGCAATTTATGCCAGACAAAAAAGCGCTAAAAAAAGTAGCCTCCAAAACTAAGAGTAAAGATGTGGCGCCTGGTCTTTTTGGCTTATTGCGACACTACGCTAAAATTATCGCGCTGCTTATCATCCTCACAATCATTGCCAATGCGCTAAGCATTTCCGTTCCTAAAATTATCGCTATAGCAATCGATTCTTATTCGAGCGGAAATTTTTCCCTTAAGCACCTCGGCATTGAGCTATCCCTTATCGCTCTTTTTATTTTCATCTTTACTTACCTGCAAAACATCGTGCAAGTCTATGCCTCTGAGATGGCGGCGCGTGATTTGCGAAATGATCTTGCAGCCAAAATCTCAGTACAACCCTATGCTTACATTGAGAAAGCTACCCCTGCAAAACTGCTCACCAATCTGACTTCCGATGTTGACGCGGTGAAAACTTTTGTCTCTCTCGCTGTGGCTTCAATCATCTCTTCTATTTTTCTCATTGCGGGCATTGCAGTGCTGCTCATTCTCACTGATTGGAAATTGGGCTTGGCCGTTTTAGCTATTATGCCCTTCATCGGGGTAAGTTTCTTTATCGTTCTCTCCCGCGTGCGAAAACTTTTTGTGAAAGCTCAAGAAGCAATTGACTGGCTCAACAAAGTCATCAGCGAAAGCATTTTAGGCGCAGCGCTTATTCGCATCCTCAACTCGCAAAATAGCGAGTATAAAAAGTTTTTTTCCGCCAGCACAGAAGCCAAGAGGATTAGTTTGGAAATTTTAGGATTATTTGCCAGCCTCATTCCGATTATCACTTTTTTTACCAACCTAGCCACGCTAGTCATTGTGCTCTTAGGTGGACATTTTGTCATTCAGGGCACGATGACTCTCGGAAATTTTACGGCGTTTAACAGCTATCTAGCTATCCTCATTTTCCCAATCATCATCATTGGCTTTATGAGCAATGTCATCGCCCAAGCAGAGGCATCCTACGCGCGCATCCTGGAAACACTCAATGCTCCGGTAGAAAAAAAGACAGAAGGGTTCGTCGCTCAACTTAAGGGCGATGTCGCAATGGAAAAAATCACGCTTACTTTTGGAGACAAGTGCGCACTTAAAGATATTTCTTTTTCTGTTGCTGCCGGAACCAAGACCGCCATTATCGGTCCGACCGCCGCGGGAAAAACCCAGCTGCTTTATCTCCTCACGGGACTTCTCGCTCCCTCATCCGGTAAGATTTTTTTTGACAGCAGAAATATTGATGAATATGACAAAGAAAGTTTGCACAGTCAAGTTGGTTTCGTTTTTCAGGATAGCGCGATGTTCAATTTGAGCTTGCGAGAAAACATTGCCTTTAGCAATTCCGTCCAAGATGCGAATTTGGAAAAAGCCATTGCGACCGCGGAGCTTTTTGATTTTGTCAATAACTTGCCCAAAAAACTCGATACGCTGGTATCGGAACGCGGAACCAGCCTTTCCGGCGGACAAAAGCAACGCATCATGCTTGCGCGAGCACTGGCACTCAACCCGAAAATTCTTTTGCTTGATGATTTCACCGCGCGCGTCGATGCCAAAACGGAACACAAAATTTTGGAAAATATAACTAAAAATTATCCAGGCCTAACTCTCATTTCAGTTACACAAAAAATTTCCTCCATCTCGCATTATGATCAAATCATCCTCCTGATGGAAGGAGAGCTTTTGGCCAAAGGCACGCATGAGGAGCTTCTGCAATCTTGCCCGGAATATATCCAGATTTATCAGTCGCAACGCAGCACAAATCAATACGAATAATATTAGGATTTACGCACTTGCTTGAGTCATGCATAACTCCTAAATATACTACGCTATGAATTATTCACTTGCTAAAACTGATGCGGAAAAAGAAAAAGATAAAGGCGTCTTGACTACAGCTTGGCGCCGGCTTTTACCATTGATGGCCAAGGAAAAACATTCCGTCATGATCGCAATAACTGCGATGCTCATAAGTTCAGCCGTGGCACTGATTGTGCCAATCATTATCGCACGCATCATAGACAATTACATTGCCAAAAAAGATTTTTTGGGAGTGCTCTCGCTTTCCAGTCTTCTTTTTGGCATTTTTCTCATTGGCTTGATTTCCAGCTATGTACAAATAAAAACCATGGGTAGTGTCGGGCGAAGGCTCTTATTCAATTTGCGCAACAAAATTTTTGAAAAATTGCAAGAATTGCCGGTGGCCTTTTTCAATCAAAATAAGGCGGGCGATCTTGTTTCACGCATCAATAACGATACAGACAAACTCAATCAATTTTTTTCTCAAGCCCTGATGCAGTTTTTCGGCAA
>DAIEIZ010000044.1 GCA_027351145.1 Candidatus Moraniibacteriota bacterium
CCCAGTGTGAAGGTTCAGGGAAGCAGTTGTTCCAAAACTGCAGGAGCTAAAGTAGTTGTTGGTAAAGCCAAGGAAACTACAACCAACCCTAGCTATACCTGCCAACCGGATGACCCATATTGCGCAGCTCGCACTTGCAAGAACCTGGTTTGCTTCGACGGTTGCAAAAGACAGCAAGGCACAAAGGACTGTAGCGGGCAATAGGAGGTTTTTTGGAAAAAGAAAAAACAAAAGATGCCATTGAGCATCTTTTGTTTTGTTTGATTTGGGGCTAAATTAGGTATTTTTTTTGAATTAAAAATAGGAGATATTGACAGGTGGAATAATGGGTGTAAAATTATATTTAGCACTCTTGACTGATGAGTGCTAATAGTCTAAAATGGAATTATGGAAGAAAGACAAGAAAAAATTTTAGCGGCAATAGTGGAGGAATATACAGCGACAGCAGTGGCTGTCGGTTCGAAGATTCTTTCTGGTAAATATTTCTTGGATTTGAGTTCGGCAACAATTAGAAATGATATGGCAGAATTGGAAAAGGGGGGTTATCTCTATCAACCGCATACCAGTGCCGGACGAATTCCAACAGATAAAGGGTATCGCTATTTTGTCGAAGAGATTATGGCCGAGCAAGAGTTAAGTCTCTCTGAGCAGAAAAAAATGCAAGTGGAGCTTTTGAAAATGAGAGCGCAAAATAATCGGCTTTCTCGCGCGACAGCAAAGTTACTTTCCTCTTTGAGCGGCAGTTTGGCGGTAACTGGCGTTGAAAAAGAATTTTATGATTTTGGTATGAAGGAGCTTTTGGAAAATCCGGAATTTCAAGAAATTGATGAGTTTTGCAAAGTAGCGGAAGCATTGGATTATATCGATGAAAATGTGGACACGATTTTGAAAAAGATAAAATTGGGGGAAACTAAGATATTTATTGGTAAAGAAAATCCGATCAAAGGCATTTCTAACTGTTCAATGATTGTTTCTCCCTATGAAACGCAGGAAGGGGAAAAAGGATTGTTAGCTATTATCGGACCCAAGCGGATGAAGTATGCCAAAAATAAATCTTTAATGGAATATATGAAAAAGTTTTTAAGTTCTAGCGTAGTAATTTTAATTGTTATAACTTTTATCTAAAAAAACATGACAGACGAAAAAAAAATCGAGGAAGAAGTTTTAGAAAATATTGAGAATATGAAAAAGGCGGAGGTGGCTTCTGAGGAGGCGATTGAAAAAGAGAGGAAGAAGAGTATTTTTAAAAAGGTTGTAAAACAGGAGAGTAAAGAGGAAGAATATCTGTTAGGCTGGCGGCGATGTCTCGCGGATTTTGAAAATTACAAAAAACGCCAGCAAGAGTCAGCCAAAAATATCGGAGGATATATTAAAGAAGATTTATTACTCCAAATTATTCCGGTAATTGATAATTTTCATAGTGCGACAGAGCATATCCCAGAAGAGCAAAAAAACGTTCCATGGGTTACTGGAATAATGTACATTCAAAAACAGTTAGAGGACGTGCTTAAAGAAAATGGCGTGACTGAAATTTCCGTGAAGGTTGGAGATGAATTTGATCCGAATTTGCATGAAGCGGTGGCAAGTAGCCAGGATGTTGTGAACGGTGAGCAAGAAGAAAAGAAGGAGCTGAAAAATAAGATAAAAAAAGTAGTACTGAAAGGATATGAATTAAGCGAGAAAGTGATCCGGGCGGCGCGGGTAATCGTAGAATAGATAGGGACAGAAGTTTTTTTAATATCTTTGTTGGTTCGGTTATGAAAATTTTTCTTATTTTCGGCATGTGTTCTCCTATGGTTGGTTAATAATAAAATACTAACTGAAAAATATATATTAAAATTTTTAAAAAGAAGTCAATGTTTTATCTTTTAAACTTTAGTTTTCTTAAGTGAAATTAAAGATTGAAGTTTGGAAGATAGAAAATAGCAAATAATTTAATAGAAAGGAGGTGAATAATATGAACAGAGGAATTATTCAATGGTCTCCTATGAGAGATCTTAACCGATTTTTTGAAGAAGATTTATGGGATGGAGCGGATTTCACTCCAGCGTTGGATGTTTATCAGGATAAAGATAATGTGATTGTGGAAATTTCGCTGGCCGGAGTTGATCCGGAGAAGGTGGAAATTTCCGTCGAGAATGATGTACTCACGATTTCCGGTTCCACAGAGGAAAAGAAGGAGGTGAAGCGAGAGGATTACTATCGCAAGGAAGTGCGCCGGGGTTCTTTTTCTCGCTCTGTGATTCTTCCAATGTCGGTGAAGGCTGATATGGCTGAAGCTCATTCGAGCAAGGGAATGCTGAAAATTATTATTCCTAAGGCGGATGAGGTGAAGCCAAAAAAAATCGCGGTTAAGGTCAAATGATTTGCCTGACCTTAGGCTATCGGACAAGCTCCGGTGGCCGATAGGACAGATAAAAGAATTTAAAATTTTAAATTAAGGAAAATTATTTAAAGTAAGGCGTGCTAGGCATCAACATGAATGATGCAGAGTATTGCTGATCAATGAGTATGAGTAAGATATTAGGAATTGATCTTGGGACAACCAATTCTGCGATGGCAGTCGTGGAAGGTGGTTCACCGAGTATCATTGAAAACAAAGAGGGGAACCGCACAACACCTTCGATGGTGGCGATTTCCAAATCCGGTGAACGACTGGTTGGGCTTTTGGCCAAGCGTCAAGCGGTGACCAATTCAGGTAATACTCTCTATTCCATCAAGCGTCTGATTGGACGAAAGTTTGAAGACGAAGAAGTGCAGCGAGATTTGAAACTTCTGCCCTACAAGATTGTGAAATCCGGCAGTGGCGTAAGGGTAATGATGGGGGATAAGGAATATACTCCGCAAGAAATTTCTGCTATGATTCTTTCCAAACTGAAAGCGGATGCAGAAGAAAAATTGGGTGAGAGAATCACAGAAGCGGTAATTACTGTTCCGGCCTATTTTGATGATGCACAAAGAAAAGCGACCAAAGAAGCCGGTGAAATCGCCGGTCTCAATGTTCGCCGAATTATCAATGAACCAACGGCAGCAGCTTTGGCTTATGGATTTAACAAGAAAAAAGACGAGAAAATTGCAGTCTATGACTTGGGCGGAGGAACTTTTGATATCTCTATCTTGGAAGTGTCTGAAGATACAGTGGAAGTGAAATCAACCAATGGTGACACGCACTTGGGAGGAGACGATTTTGATCAGATTATCATCAACTGGATCATTTCTGAGTTTAAAAAACAAGAAGGCATAGATCTTTCTAAGGACTCACTCGCTTTACAACGAATTAAGGAAGCGGCGGAAAAAGCCAAAATTGAGCTTTCAACAGCCATGGAATCGGAAATTAATCAACCTTTCATCACCACGGATGCCAACGGCCCAAAGCATCTGGTTATGAAACTGACGCGATCAAAGCTGGAAGAATTAGTGGGAGATTTGATCCAAAAAACACTTGAGCCAACTAAAAAAGCTTTGGCTGATGCGAAGCTTTCCGCTTCTGATATTAATGAAGTCGTGTTGGTGGGAGGAATGACTAGGATGCCACTCGTGCTTTCTACGGTGGAAAAATTCTTTGGCAAAAAACCAAATATTACCGTGAACCCTGATGAAGTGGTCGCCCTTGGCGCCGCAATTCAAGGCGGAGTTTTGCAGGGAGATGTGAAAGATGTGCTTTTGCTTGATGTGACTCCGTTGACATTTGGAATTGAAACAATGGGAGGCGTGAGAACACCGCTTATTGATCGAAATACTACTATTCCAACGTCTAAATCACAAATATTCTCAACTGCCGCTGATAATCAGCCATCAGTAGAGATTCATGTTTTGCAAGGTGAGCGAGAAATGGCCGCGGATAATAAGACGCTGGGCAGATTTATTCTTGACGGAATTCCACCATCACCTAGAGGTATCCCGCAAATCGAAGTGACTTTTGACATTGATGCTAACGGAATTCTTAATGTCAAAGCGAAAGATAAGGCGACAAACAAAGAACAATCTATTCGTATCGAAGCTTCAACGGGACTTTCTAAAGAAGAAATTGAAAAGATGAAAAAAGACGCGGAGGTTCATGCGGAAGAGGATAAGATAAAGAAAGAAGTGATTGAAACCAAGAATATGGCTGAC
>DAIEIZ010000063.1 GCA_027351145.1 Candidatus Moraniibacteriota bacterium
CAGTTGTTAGTAAAATTAGAATAGACGGAGAAATAATTGCACTTAGCAATTGCTTGAGTCTTCAGCAAATATTTGTTAAAAACGAAGAGTCGCTGAGGGACGATAGGGTGCTTGACGTTTTACAAAAAAATAGTTTTTTGCGTAATAAAAAAGATTGCGCAGAAGAAAATATGCGCTCCAGTATTATCGCGAACTTTGAAAATGGTGAGTTCACTCTATTGAGGATATTATTGACAGATTTGTGCAACCTAGGCTGTAGATATTGCAAAGTGTGTCACAATATTGATAATCCAATCGTTAGTCGTACGCCATTAAAAAATATATATAGGGCCATTGATGTCTTATTTGAGAGGGCAGAGAGGGAAAAGGTTATTCATATTACGGGAGGTGAACCTATGATTTTTCTAAAGGAAATTAAAAAGATAATATCGTATACTAGGAAAAAATATTCTCATTCTCGCTATAAATATATCGTAGTCGTTGGCACTAACGGTACCTTGCTAGATGGGGAGGCTACAAAGTATTTTAAGGATAATGATATAAGGGTCATTGTTTCCTTGGATGGGGAAAAAACAGCGAATGTTATGAGAATAAAGAAGGATGGAACCAGCTCTTTTGATGAAGCTACGCGAGGAATCAATCTTCTAAAAAGCGATGATGTGGAGACTGGTATTTCTATGGTTGTTGGTATCCATAATATTGAGACGCTAGAAAGGCATATCGATTATGTAATTCAGGAATTCGAGCCTGCTAGTCTAGGCGTGAATTTTATAAAAAACACTAAAGCTAATGAGAAGTCAACTTTTTTGATAGATGGTAGTGTATATGCAGAGAAGATATATTCCATCCACAAGAAAAATAGAAAAAAGGGTGTGTTCATGGAGCTGTTGGCTAGAAAAATATTTCCATTTGTAGAGAAAAAGTATAGACTTTATGATTGTGGTGCGTCCAGTGGCACTACGATGAATATTGATTCATCGGGAAATCTTGGAACATGCAAATCGTTTTTATGTCTAAAAACAAAATATACCAGTAGCGATATGCATACAATTATCGAAGATTTCAAAAAAAGAAGTCCAATATATAATGAATATTGTAAAAAATGTGCTGCGCAGGGTATTTGCGGGAATGGCTGTGCGTACGAGGCTATGTTTAATGAGGGAAAAATGATTGACAAGCGCGCATGCAAATATGTCGTTAGATTTTTTAATTTGTTTGTTCGCGATTTATTTGAGTTGAATAAATCAAAAGCCATTAAGGCCATCAACAAAGATGGCTATTATATTCCATCATTATCAGATAGAAAAAAAATACTTGGTAACGTGGTCAAAGATAAATTATCATTGAAGCAGTGCATAGGACACGAAATCTGATCTATTTTTTATGAAAAACACAAGAAAAAATATTATTTTTATCTCAATTGATAATCTTAGGGCAGATTGCATAGAATGTTTTTCCAATAAGGGGTTATTAAAAAAGTATAATCCAGACTTTTCCTTACTGAAAACGCCGACATTAAATAGTCTAGCCAAGGATGGAATATTTTTTGAAAATTGCTTTACCGCTTCTTCATATACAACAGCATCTCACGCGTCAATACTTACGGGTTGTTACCCAATCACAACCGGCGTTCAGGAATATTTTAAACACCAAATGAAAAAAGATACAATATTTCAGTTGCTGAAAAGACAATATGGCGATACGTATGAAACTTTTTTTTGTACGGACTTTCCATTTATTCTCGGGAAGCATATAGGGTTTGATAAAGCGATCGATTCTTATAATGTGAGTGATGAAATGAAAATCGTTGATTCTATTAAAAAGATTCCAGATAATAAAAATTTCTTGGCCCTCTTTCATTTTAGCAACGTGCATACTCCATATGGAATCTCAAGCTTAAAAAAAGACAGGAAAGAATTTTATAAAAAAACAAAATTATTATCAAAAGAATTTGGTATTGGTTTTGGAGATGTTGAAAACAATATTGAATGGCCAGAGAATGATCGCAGTTTCGAGGAAAATATATTAAGAAAGAAATATCATGAAGCAATAAATAGAATTTACGTAAAAGGTGATTATCAGAGATTGATGGAAATGTATATTGAGGGAGTTACATATTTTGATGCTCATAGATTGAAAAATTTCATTGATGCCCTTAAAAAAAGGGTATTTATAAAAAAAGCATCATAGTGCTTTTTTCAGATCATGGTGAGCGATGGGAGAAAGATAGCCATGGCCATCACGATAATGTTTATGATGATACTATTCGTGTTCCGCTTATCGTAATTGGGGATGGAGTGAAACGAGGATTGAAAATTAAAAAACAAATAAGAACAATTGACATAACGCCTACTGTAGCCAAGATACTTTCAATAAAGGGGAATAATTTTGATGGAAAAAACATTTTTCCGCTTAACTCGTTATCTTCCAGGGACGCTATTGGTGAAATATGGTCATCGAAAAATGTTGAAAATATTAAAAAAATAATGCACAAAGCAAAGGACGGTGGAAAACTTCAAACAAGTGATTTGAAAACTAAAGGTTTTTTATGGAAGGAGTATATTCGAACAGAAAAGTACAAACTAGTCAATTATTATGACGGCAATAATAAGAAAACAGTCGTATTTAATATCATCGATGGAATAGATCAGATAGCATTAAGAATTCCAAATAAAACTATCAATAGTTTGCAGAATAAATTGACTGCGTATCGCACGGTAAAAAGTGAAAGAAGTGTTGTGGGAAGTAGAGAGCTGAAAAATAAAGCCAGTTAATTCGCAACGAATATGGATTTTTCCAAAATAGTGCTATAATAAAAAGTATAATAATTAAAAAAATGAAATTTATGGAATTTATCGCTGTGCTTATGCCTGTGCTCATCCCCGTTTTCATTTTCCTTGTCCTGCCCGGCTTTCGGGTGGTGCAACAATATGAAAAAGGGGTGGTTTTTCGTTTTGGAAAAATCATTTCCAGTCGTGAGCCGGGACTTAATTGGATTATTCCCTATGTTGACCGCATGCGAAAAATTGATTTTCGTACTGTCACTTTGCCGATTCCGCCACAAAAAATTATCACCAAGGATAATGTTTCGGTGGACATTTCCGCTGTGGCTTACTATAAAATCATTGATGCGGAAAAAAGTATCATCTCAATTGAAGACGTGAGAAGCGCCATTAATCAAATCGCGCAGACTACCGTGCGAAATATTGTCGGACGCTTTCAATTGGACGAAGTGCTTTCCGAGCGTGACGCGATTAACAAAGAAATCGGAACGGTGCTGGACACAAACACGGAGCCGTGGGGCGTAGTTGTTTCAGTAGTGGAGATTAAGGACATAGAGCTGCCGGAAAATATGCAACGCGCGATGGCTAAACAAGCGGAAGCGGAAAGAGAGAAGCGTGCAAAAATTATTGCCGCAGAAGGTGAGCTTTTGGCTAGTCAGAAATTGGCGGAAACAGCTGATGTGATGGCAGCGCATCCGATTGCGTTGCAACTGCGCAATTTGCAAACAATGGCGGAAATTTCAGTCGAGAAAAATTCCACCATCATTTTTCCGGCGCAGTTTATGGGAACGGTAAATGATATTCAGAGTTTTCTTTCGAAAGAGAAAATAAAGTAGATATATTGGCAGCATAGAGACACTCTTGTCTAAGCGGGAGTGTCTTTTTGTTTTTTATTAAAAATGTCTCAGGATTAATGGGTGCATTTGATTTTTTCTGTTAATTAGGTAAACTGAGTACATGCAATCAATCATTAAGTGCATAACAAATTATGTTAAATAGTAAAGAAAAAAATAAGAAGAAGGAATGTGCCGGAAAAACAGTTGCTAGCGAAAAAATAACCCCCCGTAGTTTCGACTATTCAAAGTGGTACCTGGATGTTATCGCGGCCGCAGAACTGGCGGATAATTCGCCAGTGAGAGGTTGCATGGTCATCCGTCCCAACGGCTATGCCATTTGGGAAAACATTCAAAAAATCTTGGATGCAATGTTCAAGGAAACCGGTGTCGTAAATGCCTATTTCCCCCTGCTTATTCCCAAGAGCTTTCTTGAGGCTGAAGCTGAGCATGTGGAAGGCTTTGCTAAAGAATGCGCTTTGGTTACGCATCATCGGCTGGCTTTTAATGAGGATGGTAAATTGGTGCCTTCCGGAGAGCTGGAGGAGCCGCTCATTATTCGTCCAACTTCAGAGACAATTATGTATCGGATGTATGCAAAATGGATCAAGTCCTATCGCGATTTGCCATTACTCATCAACCAATGGTGTAATGTAATGCGCTGGGAAATGCGCACCAGGCTGTTTTTGCGAACCTCAGAATTTTTATGGCAAGAAGGTCATACGGCTCATGCTACAAAAGCGGAAGCTGAAGAGGAAACTATCCAAATATTGAAAATTTATCAAAAATTTGTAGAAGAATATTTGGCAATTCCGGTTATTCCCGGATACAAAACGGAATCAGAAAAGTTCGCCGGTGCGGATTATACCACAACGATTGAAGCGATGATGCAAGATGGAAAAGCGCTTCAATCCGGAACAAGTCATCATTTGGGTCAGAATTTTGCCAAAGCTTTTAGTGTGAAATTTCTTGATGAAAACGGTCAAGAGCAGTATGTTTGGCAAACCAGCTGGGGGCTCAGCACGCGTATTATCGGTGCACTTATCATGGCGCACAGCGATGACACCGGACTCGTGTTGCCTCCAAAAATTGCTCCGACTCAAGTTGTGATTGTTTCAATCATGAATGGGAAAGACAATGAAGCAGTTGCTGCCAAATCCAATGAATTGGCAAAAGCACTTCGTTTAGCAGGACTTACCGTGAAAGTTGATAATCGTGATGGGCGTCCCGGCCTCAAGTATTTCGAATGGGAAAGAAGAGGTGTTCCTGTCCGGCTGGAAGTCGGTCCCAAGGATATTGCCAATCATTCAGTTGTCGCGGTTCGTCGTGATACAGGAGTAAAAGCTGTTATTTCTGAAGATTCTCTTGCCGCAGGTGTCAAAGAAATTCTTGATGCCATCCAGGTTAATCTCTTCGATAAAGCTCTCGCATTCCGAAAAGAAAACACTCGCGAAGTGAATTCCTATGAAGAGTTTAAGACAACACTGGAATCAAAGAGTGGATTTCTTCTGGCGCATTGGTGTGGTAACGCTGAATGCGAAGCAAAGATCAAAGAGGATACCAAGGCGACCAGCCGGTGCATCCCTTTCGATCAGCCGGAAGAGAATGGCAAGTGTGTCTATTGCGGAAAAGCATCCAAAAAACGGATTATTTTTGCGAAGGCGTATTAATATGAAGCCAAGGTCTTGCCATTTTCGATATATTATTTTATTTGATAAATGAGTTAAAAGAAGTTAATCTATGAAAAATGAACGGATTAAAGCTTCCGCTGGTGTTTTTTGGGTTTTGTAAAAGTCAAAAAAATAAATGAAGCAAAATCTGTTTCAGTTAGATGGTGCAAGGAGTAATAAAAATGAAAATAGCAATTGATTTGAAAAATGAGATTAAGGTGTAAGCACTTAGGAGAATAACGAAGGATTTAGACTGAGTTATGAATAAAATTTTAAGTTTTGAAAAATCAATCGGGGCAGTTGTGTTTCGGCGAGAAGGCGAGAAAGTTAAGTATTTACTTTTGCGCTATCAGGGTGGTCACTGGGGTTTCATCAAGGGCCATGTTGAGAAAAATGAAACCAAAGAAGAAACATTGCACCGAGAAGCTGAGGAGGAGACGGGCATTGTGGATCTTGAAATTAAGCCGGGTTTTTTGGGGCGGGAAAAATATTTTTATGTAGCAAAAAATGAAGAAAAAGCCAAAAGACTGCAAGTTGGACGCGGCTTTCTAATTTTTAAAAAAGTACTCTACTATTTGGCCAAAACGGAACAGATAAAAATATCATTATCTCATGAACATCGGGATTATGTCTGGATGGAATATAATCAAGCATATAATCGAGTGAGTAATTTGAATTCGAAAAAAGTATTGGAAAAAGCGAATCGGTTTTTGCTGGAAGTCAGCAACTGACATAGGACTGACTATTGCCAAATTTTCATTTTCAGGTAGAATAGAATTTATGAATAATAGACAGAAGCTTAGATGGAAATTCAGTCTTGTGGTTGTCCTCGCGGTTTTCGCCGGACTTATTGCTTATCCGCAAGCGGTTTTGAAGATACCGCGTCTTTTTGATTTATTTAATAAGCCCAAGGTTAATCTTGGTTTGGATTTGCAAGGCGGAATCCATCTGGAATATAAAGCTGACACAAGTCAAATTGATAGTGCGAAAGTCGGAGACGCAATGCAGGCGGTGCAGGACGTGATCGAACGACGCGTGAACGCTTTTGGCGTGGCTGAGCCAGTTGTGTACACAACAAAATCTGCCGGTGAGCAACGCCTGATTGTGGAATTGGCAGGGGTAAAAGATATTAATGAGGCTAAGAAAATGATCAGCGAAACTCCGTTTTTGGAGTTTAAGGAAGAAAGCATGACTACTCCTGATCAAATTCCGCAAGATCAATTGGATAAAATGAATGCGGATGCGAAAGCAAAAGCTGAGGATATTTTGAAGCAAGTTCAAGCAGGTGGAGATTTTGCGCAACTGGCGAAAGATAACAGTCAGGATCCTGGTTCGAAAGATAATGGAGGTGATTTAGGTTTTGTAAAAAAAGGCACCTTTGTTCCGGAGTTTGATAAGGTTCTTTTTAATGATCCTGATTTCAAAGACGGACAGATTTATCCGCAACTGGTGGAAAGTCAATTTGGTTGGCATATTATCAAAAAAATTGAAACGCGTGGAGCGGGAGACGCGACCGAAGTGCATGCCGCGCATATCTTAATTGCGAAAGTGATACAGCCACAGCCGCAAATTACATGGATTTCCACTGGTCTCACAGGAAAAAATTTGGCAAGTGCCAGTGTGCAGTTTAAAAGTCAAGGACTATCTGAGCCGGAAGTTTCTTTGAAATTCGATGATGCGGGAACGAAACTTTTTGCTGATATTACTAAGCGGGATATTGGAAAGCGAATCGCTATTTTTTTGGATGGTGAGATTATTACCGCGCCAACTGTGCAAAGCGAAATTCTCAACGGCGAAGCGGTTGTGACAGGAAATTACACTATCAATGAGGCTAATAATTTAGTAAAAAGACTGAATGAAGGAGCACTTCCCGTGCCAATCAGTTTAGTTGGACAACAATCGGTTGAAGCGACTTTGGGTCAAGTGTCTTTGGCGACCAGCTTGAAAGCGGGAATAATTGGACTTCTGTTGGTAATTATTTTCATGCTCTTGTATTATCGCTTTTTGGGATTGATTGCTTCATTCGCACTACTTATCTATTCAGCTCTGATGATTAGCATCTTTAAATTATCCGGATTTACTCCGTGGCAAATTACACTCACGTTGCCAGGAATCGCGGGCTTTATTTTGACAATTGGAATGGCTGTGGATGCGAATATTTTAATTTTCGAAAGGACAAAAGAGGAGGTGCGCAAGGGTCGGAACATTTTGAGTGCAATTGAGGAGGGGTTTAAACGCGCCTGGACATCAATTCGCGATGGCAATATGTCTTCCATTATCACCGCTTTTATTTTAATGGAGATGGGTACGGGATTCGTGAAGGGTTTTGCCGTTATGCTAATTATTGGAGTACTTGCTTCCATGTTTACCGCAGTGGTTATTACAAGAACAATTTTGCGATTTGTTTTGGGACCTTGGATTGAGGATAAGATGTGGTTGGTGGGAGCTAAAAAAGAAATTTAAATTTTTCAAGATGTTTAATATTATTTCCAAAACCAAATACGCCTACTTTTTTTCTGGAACGCTGACTTTGCTCAGTGTCATCGTGCTTTTTACTTGGGGATTGAAATACAGTATTGATTTTACTGGCGGGACCTTAATGGAGATTAAATTTGCTAATGCTCTTCCGACAAATCTTGATCTTGAAAATTCGCTGAAAAATTTGAATCTTAAGAGTTTAACATTGCAGCCAACAGGAGGTGGTACAGTGCTAATTCGCTATGCTTCCGATAGTGATAAGGTCAATCAAGATGTTATCACTACTTTGGCGGAAAAATATCCAGACTCGCAAAATCTCAGAACTGAATATGCCAATGCTTCTGTTTCCAATGATTTGAAATCTAAATCACTCCTGGCTATTTTTTGGTCCATAGTTGGTATCATGGCTTATGTGGCTTGGGCGTTTCGACGCGTTTCTCATCCTATAGCTTCTTGGAAATATGGTGCTGGTGCGGTAATCGCACTGGTACATGATGTGTTGATTACTGTTGGAGTTTTTTCGGTGCTGGGACATTTTTGGGGTATTGAGGTGGGTGTTCCGTTTGTGGCGGCACTCCTGACGATTCTTGGTTTTTCGGTGCATGATACGATCGTGGTATATGACAGGACAAGAGAAAATTTACAAAGAAGTTCAGCAAAAGAAAAATTTCCTGAAATTGTGAATCGCAGTCTCAATGAAACTTTGGTGCGTTCAATCAACACTTCAATGACTGTGATTGTAACGCTCCTTTCTATCTATATTTTCGGCGGAGAATCAATTAAATATTTTGCTCTGGCGCTTTTGGTCGGCGTGACTTTCGGAACTTACTCGTCAATCTTTGTTGCGTCAGCGTTGCTTGTTACGAGTTATAATTTACAAATTAAAAAGTCATAAAATATGCAACATATAGTATGTAACAAAAATATAAAAATTTATTGTTACATGCTCCATGTTTCATGCTACATGCGATATGTGGAACCCATTCAAAAAAAATTCTCAACAAAATAATCAATCAGGGCAAGTTAGTGTTCCTAGCGATGATGTGAAAAAAAAGAAGGATGATGATACTAATTCTCCCAAGATGAATATGCTCCAGCGTTTGGCAATGAAAAGAATGGAGCGTATGAGTCCGCAAGAAAAAGCCAAGATGATGCAAGAGGTGATGAGGCCTGAAAATAAAGACAAACTTCTGG
Source organism: Candidatus Moraniibacteriota bacterium (assembly GCA_027351145.1). Lineage (GTDB taxonomy): Bacteria > Patescibacteriota > Minisyncoccia > Moranbacterales > UBA2206 > UBA9630. The sequence goes on from DAIEIZ010000063.1 coordinate 8,959, forward strand.
GTGCGATGGAGATGATGCTAAAAAGCGGACAGATTTCCAAAGAGCAATATGAAATGGTTAAAGAGAAGATGGGAATTTGATTTATTGTAAATAAGAAGCAGTTCTTTTTAAAGAAAAAAAGGAGGTATGGATGAGCAAGCGATCTTGGATCACGAAGATGTTTAATGGTGGATCTTGGTTGAGATATGTTACAATGACATTTGTGATTATCCTTCTTTTTTTGCAGTATTGGGAGGTGCTACGCTTTTTAGGTTGGATTGTATGTTTTTGTCAGTGATGCTTTTTTGCATTTTGAGAAAAACTTGAAATAGACAATCGTCGCCTAACGGGATGTAAAATTGTTTGCATCCCGTTTTGACTTTTTTAGGCTTTAAGGCTAGAATAATACTATGTTGAAAATGAAAATAGGAGAAATTAAAAAGCAAGTTTTAGAAGAGATTGAGAAAGTCAAAAATAATGATGCGCTTTTTGAGTTGGAAAAAAAATATCTTGGTCGCAAAAGCGAGTTTGTCGGGTTTCTTAAGAATCTGAAAAATCTGGCGCCGGAAGAGCGAAGACAAATTGGCTAACTTGCCAATAAGACCAAGTTGGAAATCCTTGATATTATCAATGGAAAAAAAGCGGATTTATCAAAAATCGGACCGGATGCGGAAAAAGAAAAAATTGATATAACAATTCCCGGAAAAAAAGAAGGTATTGGACATCTTAATCCAATTTCAATCGTTCGTCGCGATATCGAAGATATTTTTATGGGCATGGGATTTGAAATTGCCGATGGACCGGAAATTGAAACCGAGTTCTATAACTTTGATGCATTGAATATGCCAAAAAATCATCCGGCGCGTGAAATGCAAGATACTTTTTGGTTGAAAGATAAAAAGGGTGGAGAAAATTTGGCAATGCGTTCGCAAACTTCAGCGGTGCAGGCAAAATATATGGAAAAACACAAACCGCCATTGCGAATTATCGTGCCGGGAAAATGCTTTCGTCGTGAAGCGACTGATACGACGCATGATCATACTTTCTATCAATTTGAAGCATTAGTGGCGGGAGAAAATATTAATGTCGGACATTTGAAGCAAGTGGCCCAAGATTTTTTTTCGCAATTTTTTCAGAAAGAAATAAAAGTGAGATTGCGACCAAGTTATTTTCCTTTTACCGAACCAAGTTTTGAATTTGATATAACTTGCACGGTTTGTGGCGGTGTTGGTTGCCGAGCTTGCAAGTATAATAAATGGCTGGAGCTTGGCGGGGCAGGAATGGTTAATCAAAATGTATTCGAAGCGGTAGGCTATAAACGTAATCAATATACCGGATTTGCTTGGGGCTTTGGATTGGAACGGCTGGCGATGATGAAATATAAGATTGATGATTGCCGGCTTTTCCATAGTGGAGATTTAAGGTTTATTAGGCAATTTTAATTTATGAAATACAGCTACAATTGGCTCAAAGAATTATCAGGCACAAAATTATCTCCGGAAAAAGCGGCAGAGCTTTTGACAATGCATTCATTTGAAATTGAGGGCTTGGAAAAGAGTAATAATGATTTGGGCGGTGTGATTGTGGGTGAAATTTTGGAAATTACTAAGCATCCCAATGCGGATCGACTTCAAGTGACCAAGATTAGTATTGGCAAAGAGAAGTTGCAAATTGTTTGTGGCGCATCAAATATTGAAATAGGACAAAAAGTGCCGGTGGCAACTGTTGGCATCATATTGCCAGGAAATTTTGAAATTAGAGAAGCATCCATTCGCGGTGTAAAATCTTTTGGCATGCTTTGCGCGCAGGATGAATTGGGATTGGGAAATGACCACTCAGGTATTTTGATTTTGGATGAAAAAGCGAAAGCGGGCGAGTTGGTGCAAAAATATCTTGGAATAAATGATAATGACAGTGTTTTGGAAATCAAAGTCTTGCCTGATCGCGCGCATGATATTTTAAGTCATGCGGGAGTGGCGAGAGAACTTTCTATTTTGGAAAAAAGGAAATTCGATTATGCTTTTGATGATTTGATTTTACCGAAAAAGATTAGCAAAAAATTGAAAGTGGAAATTAGGGACAAAGATTTGTGCAAAAGATATATTGGCGCGGTAATGGAAAATATTAAAATAGTAGAATCGCCGCAGTGGCTGAAAGAACGGTTGGAAATTTGCGGTTTGCGGTCGATTAATAATGTTGTGGATGCGACAAACTATGTGATGCTTGAACTTGGACAGCCGCTTCATGCTTTTGATTTGGAAAAAATCAAAACGCAAAATGAAAAATGCGACATTATTGTAAGGCGAGCAAAAAATCAAGAAGAAATAATTTTATTGGATGAAAATAAGATTAAATTAAATGGGGATAATTTATTAATTACAAATGGCGATGACGCGTTAGCGCTGGCGGGAATTATGGGCGGAAAAAATTCCGGAATCACCAAAAATACTAAAACAATTGTGCTCGAAGCAGCCAGTTTCGACGCGGTAAATATCAGAAAAACACGAATGGCATTGGGACTCAATACGGATTCATCCTATCGTTTTGAAAAAGACATTGATCCGAATTTGACAGAAAAAGCCATGGTGCGTTTATTGGAAATTTTGGAACATATTGCCGATGGCAAGCTGGAGGGAATTGCAGATATTTATCCTAAGAAAATTAACTCTTGTGTGGTAAATTTGGATTTGGAATATGCCAATCAACTTTTGGGCGAGAAAGTGCCGGAGAAAGAATTGTTGAATATATTGAATTTATTGGGGATTAGTACGCAAAAAAAGAAATTACTTCAATGCGCCATTCCAACTTATCGTTTGGATTTGCGAACACAGGAAGATCTGATTGAGGATATCGGGCGCATTTGGGGCTACGAAAAAATTGCTTCGCGTCCAATGATGACGGAAGTTTTGCCGGCAAAAATCAACGAACAAGTTTTTTTTGAAAGAAAAATCCAAGATAAGCTTTTGGGTCTTGGTTTTGATGAAGTCTATAATTATTCTTTTTATGGTGTGGATGATTTGGAGAAAGCCGGTCTTATTAAAAAAGATCATTTGCAATTAAGAAATCCAATGAATCCGGACCAGGAATTTGTCCGAGCGGAGTTGGCGATAAATATTTTGAAAAATGTTCGAGAAAATCTGAAAAATTTTAGCGAATTTGGTATTTTTGAAATCGGTAAATGCTACGCGCTTAAAAATAATAAGCCTGTTGAAAAGCGTAATTTGATTTTGGCAAAGGTCTTGGGAAAGGATGGCAATTCGGAAACTTTTTATAACTTGAAAGGCGCGGTAGAAGACTTGCTAGAATCACTGGGAATTTCCGAAGGTTCAACCTTCGGAGAACCGAAGGTTGAACCTTCGGAAATTGAGAAATTTATGAATCCCGTAAGAGTAGCAAAAATAAGTTTTGGCGAAAATGTTGTCGGCTTTATGGGGGAGATTAAACAATCTGTGTTGGAAAGTTATAAAATTTCCAAGCGTGTGGCAGTGGCAGAAATAAATTTGGAAAAATTAAGAAAGGCAGCTGAAAGCTTAATCGAATATCAACCAATTAATAAATTTCCGGTTGTTTCGCGCGATATCTCAATGGTTGTTCCGAGGGAAGTTAGATATTTGGAAATTGAAACTTTAGTTAAAAAAACAGGCGGTGAATTGATTGATAGCGTTTTGCTGTTTGATCGTTTTGAAGCTAAAAATAGTATGGCAATTCGAATTGAAATGAGCGCCAAAGACCGGACGCTGGAAAGCGCGGAAATTGATGCGGTGATGGAAAAAATAGTTTCCAGATTGGAAAAAGATTTAAAAGTGGAGATAAGAAAATAATTTTTAATAAAATAAAAAAATGAAAAAAACAATAAAAATAAGCATGACATTATTAGGAATGGCTTTATTGGCTGGGTGTGGAGAAAAGCCAACTATTCAAACACAATCAGTTAAATCAACTCCTCTCACAACACAAAATTCTACAAATAAAAACAGTAAAACTGAAAATCAGGCACCTGTTGTGGATAAAATAGGAATTAAATTTAGTACACCTGCAAACGGAACAGTAATTCAAACGGGATCAAAAATAAATGTAGCCGTAGAATTAAAAGGAGGTATAAAATTGAAAGATTATTTAATGATTATGGCTCCTGGAAATGAAGCAGTTAAACTTTATAATCCCCCATATGCCACTACATTCAATGTTCCTGTAGATGCTTATGGTGATTTTGCAATTAGTGCATTGGGGGGTGGGGTTGATGGCAATTTGTATTCAGATACTATTAAGCTTTCTGTTGATAATAAAGCAACATTGCAAAAAATTGATGTTTCACCATTGTCTCTTTTTCTAAATTTAGGAATGCCACCAATGCAAATATCAGTTAATGGTACTTATTCTGACGGCACTATTCGTGATTTAAGTAAGGCTGTTCAAGGTACAAAATATGCTAGTGGTAATGAAAAAATATTATCAGTTGATGAAAATGGACTGGTTACTCCAAAAAGTACTGGAGTAGCTTTTGTTGGAGTAACACCAATAACAGGAAAACAGATTGATGTCAGGGTGGAAATTGATAAACCACTTGAATGATTTTCTGTTTAATAAAATTGATTTATGTCAGAAATACCAAAAACATACGAACCCCAAAAATATGAAGATGAAATTTATGCGCTTTGGGAAAAGAGCGGGTTTTTAAATCCCGATAAAATAAAATCAACTAAAAAATATTGCAATATTTTGCCACCGCCCAATGCGAATGGAGAATTGCACTTGGGACATGCCACCGGCTATGCCGTGATGGATATTTTTGGACGCTTTGAGCGAATGCTGGGAAAGAAAGTTTTGCTTTTACCCGGAAAAGATCATGCCGGAATTCAGTCGCAAGTTGTTTATGAAAAAAAAATCAGGGCGGAGCGGGGGATTTCGCGGGATGATTTGGGGCGGGAAAAATTCTACAAAGAAATATATGATTTTTGCATTGATCGTTCGCAATATATGCGCAGTCAAGAAAAAAAACTTGGACTGAGCGCCGATTGGTCGCGGGAAAGATTCACGCTTGATCCGGAAGTTTTGGATATTGCGCTGGGTACTTTTGTTAAAATGCACAACGACGGTTTAATCTATCGAGGAAAAAGAATTATAAATTGGTGTCCGCGATGCGCGACAGCTCTTTCTGATGTGGAGGTAATTCATACTGAAAAAGATGGAAAAATATATTATATTAAATATCCTTTGAAATTTGAAGGAAAATCAAAAGTAGAATATATCACTGTGGCGACAACTCGACCGGAAACAATGTTGGGTGATAGTGCGATTGCCGTTAATCCTAAAGATACAAGATATAAAAAATTAGTTGGAAAAATGGTTATTTTGCCATTACAAAATCGAGAAATTCCCATTATTGCCGATCGGCGAGTGGAAATG
>DAIEIZ010000072.1 GCA_027351145.1 Candidatus Moraniibacteriota bacterium
ATGCCAAAACTAATTGGGGGTCATGCGGGCCGAAAAATAGTTTGAATTTCAATTGGCGGCTGATTATGGCGCCTGAGCGTGTTGTGGATTATGTCATCATCCACGAGCTGATGCATATCTTGGAAAAAAATCATTCGGCAAAATTTTGGAACAAAGTTGCAGCGGTGATGCCAGAATATAAACAAGCGCGGAAGTGGCTAAGGGAGAATAGCAAGGTTTTGACGTTGGAATAGCGGATAGGAATGGCTGATGGTTTGCCAAAATCTAAAAACTAGTGTAAAATTTCTACCTAGTAATGGCTCTGGCGTCTTTTAAAAAAATGTAACTCTTATTTCTTTATGTTAAAAAACAATCCCAAGGATCGCAGCAAGATTATTGTGCGTGGAGCGCGGGTGAATAATTTGAAAAATGTCAATGTGGAAGTTCCACGGGACAAATTAGTGGTTATCACGGGACTTTCCGGTTCGGGTAAATCTTCTTTGGCATTTGATGCAATCTATGCTGAAGGCAACCGTAGATATTTAGAGGGTATGTCCAGTTATGCGACGCAGTTTCTTGATGTGTCGGCCAAGCCGGATGTGGATAAAATTGAAAATCTTACTCCGACTATTTCGATTGATCAAAAAAGTATTGCACGCAGTCCGCGTTCAACTGTCGGGACACTCACGGAAATCTATGATTATTTGCGGGTGCTTTATGCGAAAGTGGGCGTGCCACATTGTCCGCATTGTAAAACTCCATTGGAAAAAATTACCAACTCGGAAGTTTTGGATGATATGTTGGATTCTCCTGATAAGACTAATATTGCCATTCTCGCAAAACTGAATGGCAAAGATCAAAGCTTGAAATAAAGGTTGAAAAGCGTCAGTCAGCTGGGTTATGCGCGGATTCGTCTTCGGGGAAAGATAATGTCGCTCACTGAGGCGCTAGTTCAAAATGAAATAGAAAATGATGAACCATGCAATGCGGAAATTGTGATTGATCGGATAGTTCTGAACAAGAAAAATCCTGATCGCGAGAGAATCTTGGATTCAATCGAAACAGCTTTTAAACTAGGCAAAGGTGTGGCGGTTGTGATTAGGGACAATGAAACAGAAAAAATGTATAATCGCGATTTTGTGTGCAAAAAATGTTTTTTTGAGGTTGCGGACATTACGCCAAAACATTTTTCTTTCAATAGTCCCGAGGGTGCTTGTCAACACTGCTCGGGCTTGGGTGTGATCAAGGAAATTGATGAGGATTTGCTGATTCCGAACAAAAATCTCACTCTCGCCGAAGGGGCAATTTTGTCGTGGAATAAATCCGGCGGACGTTCAAGCGTGCTTTCGAGCGGAAACAATATCTTGAAAATGCTGGGGGATAAATATGGCTTTTCGATTGACATCCCGGTGAAAAAAATCAGTCGGGAACATTTGAACATCGTGCTCTATGGCTCAAATGATCCCAACATCATTTTCGAAGGCGTTATTCCGACGATGAAAAAGAAATATGAAGAACTGAATTCCAACTATTTGCGCAGCGAAATTGAAAAATACATGATTGAAAAAGTTTGTCCGCTTTGCCTGGGCAAACGCTTGAAGGGCGAATATCTTTCCGTGCTTGTCGCTGGGAAATCCATTGATCAAGTAGTGGATCTATCGCTTGTGGAATTTTCTCGCTTTTTAGGGGAGTTGGAGAAAGCTAATCTGAGTAGCGCCAAGAAAAGTATTATTTTACCATTAATCAAAGAAATGAAAGCCCGCAGTGCTGCCCTTCAGAATGTAGGATTGGGCTATCTCTCACTTTCCCGCTCAGCTAATTCGATTTCCGGCGGTGAAGGTCAGCGCATTCGTCTTGCTACGCAGATCGGCTCGGAACTTTCCGGCATTACCTATGTCTTGGATGAGCCTTCGATTGGATTGCATAACCGCGATACGGAAAAGCTGATTGCAACGATGGAAGAATTGTGTGAAGCGGGAAATTCTCTCATTACAGTGGAGCATGATGAACAAATTATCCGCAGGGCCGATTGGATTATTGATATGGGGCCGGGTGCGGGCGAAGAAGGCGGCGAGGTGATTTTTTCAGGAGATTTGCAAAAACTTTTGAAATCCAAGACGGTCACGGCGCAGTATCTGAATGGAAAGCGGCATGTGGGAGACAGGAAAAAAGCGCGCAAGGGTTTGGGAAAATTTATCAAAATCCAAGGTGCGACGGAGCATAATTTGAAAAATATCAACGTTAATTTGCCATTAGGAAAGTTTATTTCTCTCACTGGAGTTTCTGGTTCGGGAAAATCAACATTAGTGACGGACATTCTATCCAAGGGTTTGGCAAAATATTTTTTCAACACGAAAGAAGCACCAGGGAAACACAAAAAAATCACCGGAATGGAAAATATCGACAAGGTGATTAGCATCAATCAAGCGCCGATTGGTCGCACGCCACGCTCGAATGCCGCAACTTACACGGGAGTTTTTTCCCTTATTCGTGAGCTGTTTGCCGATACTGAAGAAGCACACACGCGTGGCTATGATGCGAGCCGTTTTAGTTTTAATATGAAAGGTGGCCGTTGCGAAGATTGCCAGGGCGAAGGCAAGAAAAAAATTGAAATGCATCTCTTGCCGGATGTTTATGTGCCATGCGAAACATGTTCTGGCGCGAAATATAATCAGCGGACGCTTGAGATTGAATACCGCGGAGTAAATATTGCGGCAGTGCTTGATATGAGCGTAAGTTATGCTTTAGTCTTTTTCAAAAATTCTAAATTAGTGACGGAAAAATTAGCCACATTGGAAAAAGTCGGCTTGGGTTATTTAAAATTGGGACAAAGTGCTGTGGATCTTTCCGGCGGAGAAGCGCAAAGAATTAAATTAGCAACGGAACTTTCGCGTCGTGCGACAGGTAAAACGCTCTATATTCTAGATGAACCAACGATTGGTCTTCACTTTGAAGATATTCGAAAACTACTCGGCGTTTTGGATGCGCTAGTGGATAAAGGCAATACCGTCTTGGTTGTTGAGCATAACGTTGATGTTATTCGCAATTCTGATTGGGTAATTGATCTTGGGCCGGAAGGCGGATCGGGTGGAGGAGAGATTGTCTTTGAGGGATCGCCGGCGGAACTCAAAAAATGCAAAGGAAGTTGGACGGGGAAATACCTCTAGTTTCGAGCTATGATTTGTTTGATTAAGCGAAAGCCATAACATGTTTTTGTGCAGTATCTTTCTTATGCAAAGCGAGCTTTCTCAAAAAATTCTTGCCACAATCGCGTACTATGATGTCTCAGATTATCCTTTGACTGTTTTTGAATTGTGGAAATATTTGATCAGCAATCAACAATCAGCGGACAGTGATCAAAAAAATAACAAGGTGGTGATTGCGGATATAATTGATGCGCTGGAAGCTGAAGATTTAAAAAAACAAGTTGAAACTTTTCGTGGGTATTATTTTTTGCCAGGGCGCATTGATTTGGTGGCGCAAAGGATTGAGCGTGATAAAATTTCGGAAGAAAAATATCGAATAATTCGGTGGGTTGTTCGGTTTTTACGCTTCGTGCCGTTTGTTCGGATGATTTTGGTAACTGGGCGCGTGGCAATGAAAAATGCCAACCGAAAAAGTGATCTCGATCTTTTGATTTGTCTTGAAAAGGGCCGAATTTTTACCGGCAGGACATTGGTGACTTTCACCGCGCAACTTCTCGGAAGGAGGCGCCATGGAAAGAAAATTACCGATCGCATTTGTCTTAATTATTTTATTACAACCGATTCTTTGGAAATCGAGATGCAAGATTTATTCGCTTCTTCGGAATATTCTTTCACATTGCCTTTGTTTGGATTTGATTATTTTCAAGAATTTCAAAAAGCGAATAGTTGGATTGTGAAATATCACGAAAATTATACGCCAATTGAAACGCCTAATTTAAAAATTATTTCTGATAATTATTTTTCCAAATTAATCAGACGATCGGGAGAAAAAATGTTTAATTTTAATTTTCTGGAGCAAAAGCTAAAAACTTGGCAAACAAAAAGAATTGCTTCCGATCTGCGTACCAAAAAAGCAGGCAGTCTCATTGTGGCAAATGATGATTCGTTAGTTTTTTTACCCGAGCCACAGGGGCCGAAAGTGTTTGAAGTGTTTAAGATGAAAATGGAAAAATTGGGAGAAAAGCAGTAGAGACGCCCCGCCGAAATGTCCGCTTGACTAAGTCTTCCGTTTTTGCCAAAATAGAGGATGTTGGCACTCTAATATAATGACTGCCAGAGAGAGGCTTTGGATTGACAAAGGAATGGGTGGATTTTTGTTAAAAATTAGCAGTGAGTGATTTTTCCTGGTTATGAAACTTGTATATAATAGGCAAGGTTAAATAATAATTTTTTAAAAAATAAACTTATGAGTAAAATTATCAAATTTGACGAAGACGCAAGAAAGAGAATTCGAGCGGGAATTGACAAGGTGGCTGATGCAATCAAAATTACCATTGGTCCGAGAGGAAGAAATGTGATCTTGGATAAGGGCTTTGGATCTCCAGTTATTACTAATGATGGCGTTTCGATTGCCAAAGAAATTGAGTTGGAGGATAAATTTGAAAATATTGGGGCGGATTTGATCAAGGAGGTGGCCAATAAAACTAATGATACGGCCGGTGATGGTACGACGACCGCTACGGTTTTAGCGCAAGCGATTGTGAAAGAGGGCTCCAAATTGGTGGCGACCGGCATGAATCCGATCAGTATCAGGCGTGGAATTGAAGATGCGAAAAATGATGTTGTAGCAGAACTAAAAAAGAATGCAAAAGCGGTTACTTCCAAGGAGGAAATTGCTCAAGTAGCTACAATTTCAGCGGAAAGCGTGGAAATGGGAAAAATGATCTCCGAAGTGATAACGCAGGTGGGAAAAGATGGTGTGGTGACCGTGGAAGAGTCGCAAACTTTTGGCTTGGAGAAGGAATTGGTCGAGGGGATGAATTTTGATAAAGGCTATATTTCTCCTTATATGATCACCAATAGTGAATCATTGAAGGCAGAAATGAAAGATGCCTATATTATCATCACTGACAAAAAGATTTCGACGATTGCTGAAGTCTTGCCGATCTTGGAAAAGATTACTGCGGGTGGAAAAAAGGATATCGTAATTATCGCGGAAGATGTTGATGGTGAAGCATTGACTACGTTGGTTGTGAATAAATTGCGTGGAACATTGAATGTGTTGGCTGTGAAAGCTCCGGAATTCGGGGATAACAAAAAAGCGATCCTGGAAGATATTGCGGTTATTACTGGGGGAAAATTAATTTCGCAAGAGTTGGGGATGAAAATGGAAGCAGTGGAGCTTAATATGCTCGGGCAAGCATCAAAGGTTATTGCCACTAAAGATTCAACGACAATTGTCGGAGGAAAGGGTAAGAAAAAAGAGATTGAAAGTCGCGTGGCGCAAATTAAAAAACAACTGAGTGCGAGTGAAAGTAAATGGGATAAGGAAAAGTTGCAAAAACGTTTGGCCAAAATTTCTGGTGGTGTGGCGGTAATCAAGGTTGGCGCAGCAACGGAAACAGAATTGACTTATATGAAACACAAGATGGAAGATGCGCTGGCGGCGACACGTGCCGCTTATGCAGAAGGAATTGTGGCTGGGGGTGGCGTGGCACTTTTACGCGTAGCAACTAGCTTATCAACCAAGGCTGAAAATACTTTGGCAAATAATAAATTTAAGGCGGAAGGCTTGGAGTATGGCGTGGGCTATAAAATGCTTCTGCGCGCCTTAGAAGAGCCGGCAAAGCAAATTGTGGCTAATGGTGGGCAAAAAGATCCTGGCGTGGTAGTCTATGAAATTACCAAAAATAAAGGTGTTAATTTCGGTTTTGACGCGAGTACTGGCGAATTTGTGCCGGACATGCTAAAAGCGGGGATTATTGATCCAATGAAGGTGACGCGTGCCGCTCTTGAAAATGCGGTCAGTATCGCTTCAATTTTTCTCACGACGCAAGCAGCAATTACTGATAAGCCGGAGAAAAAAGAATCGGGAATGAGTGGCGGAATGCCGGGGATGGGAGGCATGGGTGGAATGATGTAGGGATAAACAAGAAGGTGTTTTAAAAGAACGTCTATATGGATAGGCGTTTTTTTCTTTATCAAAATTTCTAATGTCGGATTAAATCCAAAATAAAAAATATAAAAAACAAATCATGGTTTTTTATTTTGCTCTATTGCGTTCTTTTTCTTTGTGGTATAATTCAAAAGTAAAATACAAAAAAGAACTCGCCTTCGCTAGGGCTGTGGCGGAGTGAAGAAAAATAAAAAAATATGTGGATTGTTAATGATCTAAATTTGAAAAAGCAGGCACGTGATTTGGGAATAAAGTTTTGGCAAACCCCCGGTTTTCTGTTTATCATGCTGGGCGTTTTATCAGTAGTGGTTATGACTGCAACTTTTTATATCTCTAAGAATTATGATAGTCCGGAAATGCTCGTTGTGGCGGAAAGTATTGTCGTTATTGTCATTCTAAGCGTGGGAAATTTTGTGATAAGTCTGATTGAGCAGATGATACGGCTAAATAGAATGAAAAGCGAGTTTGTTTCCGTAGCTTCTCATCAGCTAAGGACCCCGCTGTCAGCCATTAGATGGGAAACGGAACTCTTGCTCTCAAAGTTTAGAAAAGAATCAGTGAGTACGAAACAGCGCCAAAGCATTGAAAATATCAATACTTTGAGTGGCAAGATGACTAAATTAGTCAATGATCTCTTAGATGTTGCCAGAATTGATCAGGGACGGCTCATTATAAGAAAAATGCCGGTGAATATAGTTGAGCTTGTTGAAGAAGCTGTAACCGGAGTGAGTACTATTGTTAAGATGAGAAATATCGAGGTAGTTTTTAAAGACAAAAAAAATATTCCTTTGGTTTTTGGTGATCCGGAAAAAATAAGAATGGTGATTGAAAATCTGCTTAATAATTCCATTAAATACACCACTAATCATGGTAAAATTGAAATAAAACTGCTCAAAAAAGGTGATTTTGTGGTTTTTAGCGTCAAAGATAATGGTGTTGGAATTCCCCTTGAACAGCATGATCGGGTTTTTGATAAATTTTTTCGTAGCGATAATGTGGTTAAATATCAAACAGAAGGAACTGGTCTTGGGTTGTATATTGCTAAAAATATCATTGAACAATTGAATGGGAAAATTTGGTTTGATTCTGTCGAGAATCTCGGGTCAATTTTTAGCTTTTCCGTTCCCATAAGCAGAAAGAGTAAAAAATAATCAAATATTGAGCTTAGGTGTTTTTCGCTAGCAATCTTGCGAGTGGTTGGTAGAGGCGGATACATAAGGGCATAAGAAAAAATATGACAAAAATACTGATTGTTGAGGATGAGCCAATGTTGCACAAGGCCTTGGCTGAGTTTTTAGCAGAGGATGGCTTCCAGATTATGAGTGCTTTTGATGGCGAGGAAGCTGTTGCTTTGGCTAAATCAAAAAAACCAGACCTTGTTCTTTTGGATATCATCCTTCCCAAGAAAGATGGATATGAGGTTTTGGATGAGCTTAAGGGTGATGAAAAAATGCAGAAAATACCAATCGTGTTGCTTACGAATTTGGAAAGTGTTGAAAATATTCAAAAAGCTTTTGACAAGGGCGCGACTACTTATCTGGTTAAATCTAACTATAAATTGGAAGATATCGCTAAAAAAATAAAAGAAGTTTTGAAAAATAGTAAATAGAATTTAGATGCGTATAGGCAATGAACAGTTAAAAAATTTTATTAAAGACTCTGAGATGATTTCTGATGAGAATCTTTCGGTTGCTTTTGCGGAAGCAGAAAATGGGAAAAAGACGCTGGGTGACGTTCTTCTCGCGAAGAAGTTTATTGATGAGGAGCGGTTACGCAAGTTGTATGCTTACATCTTAGGCATTCCTTTTGTGGATTTACAGAAAGAAACGATTGCTCCGGATATTTTGCAAATGATTCCTGAGCCAATCGCTAAAAAATACAAAATCGTTGCGTTTGAGAAAAATGGCGCTGAACTTAAAATCGCCATGCTCAATCCAGAGGATATCCAAACAGTCGATTTTATTAGAAAAAAAACCGGGTTGCGGATTGTAACTTGTATTACTTCTGAGAATAGTATCGAGACAATCCTTAGGCAATATGGCAAAAGCTTACGTGCGGAATTTGGCGATATGATTGAAAAAAATTCCGCGGAAGTGTCGGGTGGCGAGGGGACAAATGATCTTGAAGAAATCGCTCAAGGACTACCAATTATTCGTATTGTGGATACTTTAATAAAGCACGCGATCCTTCAGGGCGCATCGGATATTCATATTGAGCCGGATGAAAAAGAGGTGCGCGTGCGTTATAGAATTGACGGAATGCTTCATGAGGCAATGACCTTGCCAAAACAAGTGCGAGACGGTATTATTGCCAGAATCAAAGTGCTTTCTAATTTGAAATTAGACGAGCATCGCATACCTCAAGATGGTCGATTCAAGATAGAAAAAGACGAGGTGAGAATGTCTTTTCGCGTTAGTGTCTTGCCCATCTTTGATGGTGAAAAGATTGTTATGCGTCTTTTGGACGAATCTTCCAAGGGAATGACATTGGAAATGATGGGACTTATGGGTAAGGCTTTAGAATCGATTCATGCTCAGATTCGAAAACCCAATGGAATGATTTTGGTGACTGGTCCTACGGGAAGCGGAAAAACAACAACACTATACACGATTATGGATATTCTTAATGAAGCGGATGTAAATATTAGCACAGTAGAGGATCCTGTTGAATATCGTATGCCCAGAATTAACCAAACTCAAATTCATCCAAAAGTAGGGTTAACATTTGCGGCCGGTCTGCGAGCGCTTCTTCGTCAAGATCCGGACATTATAATGGTGGG
>DAIEIZ010000078.1 GCA_027351145.1 Candidatus Moraniibacteriota bacterium
ACTACGGCAACAGCTGCTGTATCGACAAATTCCAAATCAAATTCAAGTTCCGGCTCAAATTCAAAATCTGATACGAATAGAGAGCGAGCCGCTGAGTTAACTCCCAGTTTTACTTTTTCTAGTCCCAAGAGTGGAGAAACTTTGGCAAATAAGGTTAAAATCGAAAGCGCTGTTAGCGGAGCGAGTAACGTCGAGTTTTATTTGATTGCTAGTGATTCCAATACTAAAAAATATATCGGAACAGCAAAAGCGCAACCGAATAATGTTTGGAATCTTGATTTTGATTCCACTAATTCTCCCAATGGAACGTATTATCTCATTGCAAGGGTTGATAATAAATATGGATCATATGAAAGCGGCAAGGTAAAAATCAGTATTAACAATGTTGTTGTGGCTAATCAGGTTCGAACGGATTCGTCCATTCAGACTACCTCCCAAACCGCAACTCAATCTGCAACGATGGCAACCAATAATGAAAATGACCCGCTTGCGCAGCAAATAAATAAGGAGCAGGGCAATCATGATAAACAAATAAACTATAATGATCAAACATCTGAGCAGTGGCAAAAAAAGTATTTCAAAAATGAGAATTGCCAGGATAAGAATTATTGCGGTGGAGACGCCGATCCGGATAAGGATGGATTGACTAATAATGAGGAATTTCGCTATAACACTAATCCACTCAATCCCGATACGGACGGCGACGGATTTCTGGACGGCGATGAGGTGAAAAACGGTTTTGATCCTTTAAAATATTCCCCCGGAGACAAAAGCGACAAGGTTATTTTTGAGAGTCCAAAAGACAAGGGAGAAGTTAGGAGTTATCTCTACGCAGTAAAGAATATTGAGCTTGTGCAATCTGATACTGCCAGTGCCGGAGGCGCGGGCGATAATAAAAAAACCATAAAACTAACTGGCAAGGGATTGCCAAATAGTTTTATCAATATCTACATCTATAGCTCCCTGCCGATTATTTTAACTGTCAAGACGGACGCGGATGGCAATTGGTCCTATAATCTTGATAAGCAACTCGATGATGGCGAGCATGAGGTATATGTAGCTGTAACGGATAATACGGGAAAGGTAACAGCCAAAAGTGAACCATTGCCATTTATTAAGACTGCCGAAGCCGTTAGCATTATTAGCAAAGAAAGTGCAGTGAATCGCATGAAAGCGATTGTTCCACCCACTGAAAGCAGAAGAAATACCGATTTGATTTTAATCCTAATTATTATTCTTTTATCTCTTGGACTCGTGCTTTCAATTATTGGAACTATTGTCGCGCATAAATCTGCAAAAGAAACCGTGTAGTAAATAATAAATCTTAAGAAATTTAAATTTATTAATCTGAAACTGAATGTCTGAAAAAAATAAAAAAGTGGTAACGATTGGCGGGGGAACTGGTAGTTTCATGCTTTTAAACGGTCTCAAAAATTACCCGATTGAGTTGTCAGCTATCGTTTCTATGGCGGATAATGGCGGATCAACGGGAATTTTGCGTGATGAGCTGGGCGTGCTTCCGCCGGGGGATGTGCGACAATGCCTGGCAGCTCTTAGCGGTGCTTCGGATATTATGCGTCGCCTTATGACTTATCGCTTCGAAGAAGGCGGGCTTAAGGGACATAATTTTGGCAATTTGTTTCTCAGCGCTCTGGAGAAAATCACTGGCAATTTCTCTGTTGGAGTGGAGGAAGCCGCTGGGATACTCAATATCAAAGGCGAGGTCATTCCGGTAGCTGATAAACAAGTGAATCTTTTTATGGAGCTTAAAAATGGAAAATTAATTCAGGGCGAGGATGAAATAAGGCATAATTTTGAAATCAAAAAAGCGGGTGTCAAAAAAAGTTATCTCAACCCGAAAGTACGAGCAAATAAAAAAGCAATCCAAAAAATTTTGGAAGCGGATTTGGTAGTGATCGGTCCGGGGGATTATTATGGCAGCATCATGCCTAATTTTCTAGTGCAGGGAATTTCTGAGGCATTAAGAAAAACCAAAGCCGTTGTAGTTTTTAATTGCAACCTGGTTAATCGAAAAGGTCAGACTGATGGTTTTACATTGGCTGATTATGTTGATTTGATTAATAAGCAGATTGGAAAAGAGCGCATTGATTTCGCAACATTTAATACGAAAGATCCAGGAAAAAATTTGATTAAAAAATATGAAGGGGAGAGCATGCTAGTTGAATTTGGAGAAAATAAGAATCAAAAAAGAACTTATCGCATAATCAAAACTGACTTATTGAGCGATAAGAAAGCTAGTTATAGCAAAGCGGATACTCTCGCCGCAACAAGGGCGTTTATCCGTCATGATAGTGAAAAACTAGCCAGAGTGCTTATGGTGATTTTGGAACTCGGGAAGTATGAAGGAATTATTAATGAGATAGTTTGAAGCCATGCTAAATGAAAATATTTATTGATTTCGATGACACAATCTTTAATACCAAGAAGTTTAAGCATGATTTGATCAGTATTTTCTTGAAGCATGGCGTGACGTTGAGTGATTTTGAGAATTCATATTATGCATTTCAAAAACCAAATAAAACAAAAGGGTTGCACTATGATCCCAGAGCGCAAATTCGGGCGTTGAAAAAAAACAACAGAGGGGATGGTAAGAAGTTGGAAGAGGAGATAAGCGTTTTTTTGTCTAAGCTTGAGACGTATGTATTCGGGGACGTGCTGAAATTTCTCCAAATGTTTCCACGAAGGAACCTTTTTATTTTGAGTTATGGCCACGATGTGTTTCAGAGAAAGAAAATTAAAGGAGCGGGAATTTCAGGGTTGGTGCGCAGGGTGTTTGTGAATGGAAATAATAAAATCGAACTGGTTATGTATTTGGCGCGCAAATACGCTTTTTCTCCAAAAGAGGACATAATTCTAATTGATGATCGTTCTGAGCAATTGAGCAGAACAAAAAAAACTCAACAGCGAGTTAAAACTTTTCATATTTGTCGCAAAGAGGGAAGATACAGTGATTTGGTTTGCTTGGAAAAAGACTACTCTGTAAAAAATCTAAAAGAGGCCGCTAGGATAATCAAAAAAGAAAAAATGCAATAAAGGCTTAATATGGAACCAAAAAAAAGTCAAAATTTAAATAGTGAAAAATTTTTTACTCTTTCCCAATTTCGCCATGAAGTGGGGATTCCCTTGCTTCTGGCCAGAAAATTAGTTTTATGGGGTGAAATTAATGCTTCAAGAGCAGTAGATGGAACACTTCGAATTGCTTATTCGGAAGTGGTTGTGGCAAAGAGATTAATGGCGACTCCCTGGAGGAAAATATGTTATTTTTTTCGAGCATTGGGTCCGGGCCTTATCACTGGTGCATCCGATGATGATCCGTCGGGCATTGGAACCTACTCTTCTGTGGGGGCGAGATTTGGCTTTTCCATTCTTTGGATGGCGGCGTGGCTTCTTCCTGTGATGCTTGCTGTGCAAGAAGTTTGTGCGCGCATTGGCGTTGTAACCAATCAGGGATTAGCAGGGGTGCTGCAAAAGCATTATCGAAAAAGAGTTGTTTTTGTGGCAGTGGTTCTGCTTATTATCGCTAATGTGGTTAATATCGGAGCGGACTTAGGTGCTATGGCAGCTTCTCTCTTCATGCTAACCCATTTTAATTTTTATTTGGGCGCGATTTTTTTTGCATTGCTTTCCATTGCAATGGAAGTTTTTGTCGGTTATCATTTTTATGTAAAATTTTTGAAGTGGCTGGCGATTTTCGTTCTTGCTTATGTTGTGGCGGGAATCATAATCCATCCCGATTGGCGAACGGTTTT
The DNA here is from genome assembly GCA_027351145.1 of Candidatus Moraniibacteriota bacterium. GTDB lineage: Bacteria > Patescibacteriota > Minisyncoccia > Moranbacterales > UBA2206 > UBA9630. The sequence continues at coordinate 3,771 of DAIEIZ010000078.1, forward strand.
TCGTTGGACGTTTATTCCTTCAATTAAATTTAGCGAAGAATATGTTTTTGCCATGGTGGCGGTCTTTGGCACGAGCATTACGCCATATCTTTTTTTCTGGCAGGCGTCGGAAGAAGTAGAGGAGAATGAGTTGCATAAAAAATTACACAAACTATTTGGCGAGAAAAAAGAAAATATGCACACTAAAATTGGGCGCATGAGAACGGATGTGGCAACAGGAATGATTTTGGCTAATATCGTTTTTTTCTTTATTGTGCTCACCGCTGCACAAACTTTTTTTGCCAACGGAGTAACTAATATCGAATCGGCTGAGCAAGCGGCATTGGCCTTGCGACCGCTGGCAGGAGATTATGCCTATCTGCTTTTCGCAGTTGGAATTATCGGAACTGGGCTTCTGGCCGTACCGGTTCTTGCTGGATCGGGCGCCTATGGAATATCAGAATTAATGCAGTGGGAAGAGGGCTTGGAGTTGAAATTTTCTCGCGCCAAAGGTTTTTATGCGGTGATTGCTATTTCAATTTTAGCAGGGCTTCTGCTGAACTTTTTCCATATCAATCCGATTATGGCCCTCTACTATTCCGCTTTTCTCAATGGCATCATTGCGCTACCTCTCCTTATTGTTATTATGGTAGTGGGGAATGATAAAAAAATTATGGGTCGCGAAACGCATCCGGGCTGGGTGAAATTTTTTGGCTGGCTCGCGGTTGTTTTTATGGCGGTGCTGACATTGATTTCTATTTGGTTATATTTTAATTAAACTATAAAAGTACGAATAAATACCTGTCTACTGGCAGGCAAAAACACAAAAGTACAAATGGAGATAATTAATTTTTTGTACTTTTGTAATATTAGTATTTTTGTGGCAAATAAAATGGTATGAAAGATAATAACAAATCCGTTAGAGGCGGATCCGTCT
>DAIEIZ010000005.1 GCA_027351145.1 Candidatus Moraniibacteriota bacterium
TTTATTCAAATTAATAATTAAAATCAGTATTCATATTATATCATACCACTAAAAAAAACCGCACTTTTTTAAAAGTGCGGTTTTTACCTAAGCATTTTCCGATTTGCGGTTATAAGCATCTTCGTAGCGGATAATGTCATCTTCTCCTAAGTAGTCGCCGGTTTGTACCTCGATTACTTCCAAGTTTTTATCTCCAGGATTTTCCAAGCGGTGGATATTTCCCAGGGGGATGAAAGTGCTTTCGTTTTCGTTGAATATTTTTACACTTTCTCCATTGGTAACTTTTGCTTCTCCATGTACGACAATCCAATGTTCAGAGCGGTGTTTGTGAGACTGAAGACTTAAAATTCCCTTGGGATAAACAGTCAGTCTTTTTACCTGGTAATTTTCTCCGGTCACGAGTATTTCAAATTTACCCCAAGGACGTTCATCGACTTTTGCATTTTCAATATTAGACATATTTTTTTTTCAAAAAATGTTTAAATAAAAAAACTATTCAATTACCGGTAAACCTCCCAAATCTTCTTTTAGAATTTCTTTGTATAGCGGATTTTTTTTGAGTGCTGGTTTGCCCTCATATTCAACGACGTAGTAGGCGAAGCCGCGCATTTTTTTGACTGGTTCATAATCAGCGTGGCCGGGAAAGCTAGTGGGATTTTTTTCATCAAAATTAACCGGGCTGGTGTCGGCGGTGACAAAGTAGGTTTTGCCGGTGTTGACCAGAAGATGTCCATAGCTTGGTGGCATATAGATTTCCTGACCAACTTTTGTGACAATCGCTTGGAATTCTTCGACTGAGTCGGCAATTATTTCGCCGTTTTCGTCCGTGGATAGTTTTTGGAGCAGTGCGATGCCTTCGCCAAAGAGAATGTTGTAAGTTTCATCCAATTGTCCGACATGATAGTGTCCGTAGGTTTTAATGTATTCACCGGAGATTGTGCCCGGTTCCCAGACAGTAATATTTTTTTGCTCAATTCCACCGCGGATCATGTAGTAGTGAATGGCAGGACCAACGCCACTCGGATCCATAAGAACGTCGACCATTTTTGCGTGTTCGCGCGCCGCATAATGCTTGGGCACAAACTCAAAGTTGTTTTCCATAGTATTTATTTTAATAATTAACTACAAAAATACAAATAAGTACGAAATTACAAAAGTACGAAAGGGGATAAATTCACCTTATTTCATCAGAAAGCCTGGATGTATTTTTTGTACTTTCGTATTTTCGTAAAAATTCGTAATTTTGCAGTGGCTTGTAATTTCGTAGTTTACTTCCAGACCCGTTTTGTATTAATATACCACTTATCAACATTAGAAAAACGCTCAGCCGGTGAAGATATGTTTACCGCAGTGATGCCTTGGACGCTTTTATTGACTGGGTAGATATATTCCGGACTGCAGAGAAAGACGGCGGGGATTTCGGCGATCAATTTTTGTTGAAATTGCGTGTAGAGATCGGCGCGTTTTGTAGGATTAAATTCAACGCGAGCATCCTCAATTAATTTATCAGTCGTACTGTCGCCAAAAAGCGCGAGGTTTAGTCCCGGATCTTTCTTTTGCGCTGAATGCCAAAAAGAATAGGGATCGGGATCGGCGCCCATTACCTGACCAAAAAGCAATGCCTCATATTCTCTTGGGCGAATGTAATTTTGTTGAATGTCGGAAACAGGCAGGCTGCTGATGTTAACTTTAGCACCAATTTTGGCCCATTGATCTTTCAGAACTTCAGCGCTCTTGGAGAATTCATCCCAATCAGTTGTGACAATGTTAATCTCTAGCGGCTTGTCATTTTTTTCGCGAACATTGTTGTCTGACATTTTCCAATCAGCATCATTAAGAATTTGCTTGGCCTTTTCTGGATCATAATTTACTTTTCCTAAATCGGCGGAATAGCCGAGCATACCTGGTAGAATCGGCGAATAGACAGGGGTGCCTTTTCCATTGAGTACGATTTTGATCAAGGCTTCTCGGTCAGTGGCCAGATTCAATGCTTCTCTTACTTTGTCATCAGTCAGTGGCAAGCTTTTTGTTTGATTAAAAAAGACAGCTGAATAGCGAGGGATGGAAAAAGAATGTTCGAGAGAACTTTTTTGGTTTTTAATTTCAGTGATTTTTTGCGAAGAAATGTTGCTCATGCCCATAACTTCTTTGCGGTTATATGCATCAAGCGCGGAAACCTCATCGGAGTAGAAATTAAAAGTAATTTTGGAAAGATAGGGCTTGCCTTCAAAATAGTTCGGATTAGCGACGAGTTTATAGGAAAGAATATTGCCCTTGGAATCTTTTTGAAAAGTATTGTATTTGAAAGGTCCCGTACCAATCGGTTCGAGATTCAGTTGTGCTAGAGGAAAATTATCCGGTTTCACGCTGTCCCAAATATGTTGTGGCAAGATGCCGAAAGTGGCATTGTTTAAAAATCCGGCATAGGGATTAGTCACAAAAGTCACAGTAGAGTCATCGACGAGATTAGCGCTTACGCCCTGCCAATTGGCACGCAAGGGGCTTTTGTAGGCCGGGTCGGTAATTAGATTAAAAGTAAAAATGACATCCTTGGCGGAAAATTGTGTCCCATCGTGCCAAGTAACATTTTTTTTCAAATGAAAGGTATAGGTGGTTTTATCATCACTAATTTCATAACTTTCGGCGAGGTCGGGAATGAGAGCGCCTTTTCCGTTGTATTTTAAAAGTCCGTTATAGATAATTTTGGAAATATCAGCATCCACATCATTGGAAGCGGCAAGGAGGGGATTGATGTGTTGCGGCTGTCCAACACTGCCTTCAATATACTCGCTGCCATAACTGGGAAGCGCAAAAGTGTGAGAATAATAAAAAGAAATCCCCCAATAGCCGAGCGAGGAAACAAAGAGTAAAATTAAAAAAGAAAGAAAAATTTTTTCTTTAAAGTTGCTGACTTTATAGAGCTTAGTAAAGCCTTTTGGCGAAAACTGGTTATGATTTTCAATCGAGTTACTAATATGGTTAATTTAACTTGTTAGACAAAATCAAATTAATAATAGCTAGAATGACAAAAGCCGTAGAAAGAAAAATGGAAAAATAAACTAAAAATTTTTCAAATCCGCGCCTGGTGTAGTAGCCTTCAAATCCGCCGCCGAATGTTCCGGATAGCCCCGCGCCTCTGTTTTGCAAGAGAATGGAAATAATAAGTGCGATAGCGATAATGATTTCCGTAATGTTGATTATTTTTAGCATTTTTTTGAATTTCAAAAGTTAAAAATCAAGACTAATAACTCACTTGAGATTAGCATGCTAATGTTCTTTCGTCAAGCGTTAAAAGGCGGTTTTTGGTGGTTTTTTGGCTTGCGATAGCCAAAAAGGAATGCAGTAGGGATGCGGTAGTTTTATGTTCTGGAAATCATCGGCATAAAAACGTAGCGCTGCCGTGTCTCTATCGGACTTTCGTTTTTTTTGGCAGTGTGTTTTAATTATGGTGTAATTAGCATTAATGAAAAAAATATGCGCATTGTAATTTTAGCTGGCGGAGGAGGATCCCGTCTTTGGCCGATGAGTCGAAAAGATATGCCTAAGCAATTTTGTAAATTGATTTCTGACAAAACGATGTTTGAAGAAACGTTGGAGCGTTTCCGTGATTATCCATTGGAAAAAATCTATATTGCCACTACAAGGGATCTTTTGCCACAAGTAATGGCTTTGGTACCGAAATTTCCTGAAAGCAATATCATTGTTGAGCCGGGGAGGCGCGACACGGGACCGGCGATGGGTTACGCCGCGACATATCTCAGTCTTATTGATGAAGACGAACCGATGGCTTTTATTCCTTCCGATCACTACATTGGACGAACTGACAGATTTCTCAGCTCTATTCGTGAGGCGGAAAATGTTATCAAAGAAACCGGCAAAATGCTGGACATTTCAATCTATCCGACTATTCCCAATACTGCCCTGGGCTACACTAAAATCGGAGAAAAGAAGTTTGAAAAAAATGGCGTGGAATTTTTTGAATTTCTGGCTCATAAGGAAAAACCGGACTTTGAAACGGCTAAAAAATATATTGAAGATGGAAATTATCTTTGGCACGCTAATTACTATATGTGGACACCGAAGAAATTTTTGGAAGCCTATGCTCAGAATGCTCCAGGATTATACGCGAAGCTTAAAGAAATTGCGACTCTCATGAAAGCGGGCGGTAAAGAAGCTGAAATTAAAAAACTTTATTTGTCGATGGATAAAATTTCCATTGATTATGCGGTTACAGAAAGAATGGATCCTAAAGATGTGCTTATCATTCAAGGTGAATTTGAATGGAAAGACATTGGCGCTTGGGACACGCTCCATGAAAATCTGCTTACCAAGACGGATGAGCGCAGAAATCTCGTGCGTGGAGAAAGGTTGAATATTGATACGTCCGGTTGCATCATTTATGGAGGGGATAGAAAATTGATTGCCACGATCGGTCTTGATGATCTGGTAATTATCGATACGGAGGACGCATTGCTTATTTGTCCCAAGGGTCGCTCGCAAGAGGTGAAAAAAGTTGTGGAGGAATTGAAGGAAAGAGGTGGAAAATATCTTTAGAAATGTTCGAAAACAAATTCAAAATTTCATCCAAATTCAAGCCCAAAGGGGACCAGCCCAGCGCGATTGCGCAGTTGACTCGTGGGCTTAAGGCTGGCAAAAAAAGCCAGACGCTTTTGGGCGTGACGGGGTCTGGGAAAACATTTACAATTGCCAATGTAATTGAGAAAGTGCAAAAGCCGACACTAGTGATTGCACCGAACAAAACTTTGGCCGCGCAATTGGCGCAAGAGTTTCGCACCTTTTTTCCGCGTAACTCGGTGGAATATTTTGTTTCTTACTATGATTACTATCAGCCGGAAGCCTACATTACCTCGACTGATACCTATATTGAAAAAGAATCGCAAATCAATGAAGAGATTGATCGTTTGCGCCACGCGGCGACGGCAGCGCTGATGAGTCGCGACGACGTGATTATTTGCGCGTCCGTGTCTTGCATTTATGGTTTGGGCAGACCGGATTATTATCGTAATTCGATGCTAGAAATTAAAATCGGCGCGAAAATGGAACGGGAAAAAATCGCGCGGATTTTAGTGGATATGCAATATGTGCGTTCTGAAATTCTCGCGCGCGGAAAATTTCGCTTGACCGGAAGTACACTGGAAGTGATCGCGCCAGGGAGAGAAATTGTGACACGGATCAATTTGGAGCGGGATGTGATTCGGAAAATCGTGGAATATGATTTTTTGACCGGCGAAAAACTGGCGACGCTCGAGCAAACTTTCATTTATCCGGCCAAACATTTTGTCGTGCCGGAAGCAATTATGGAAAGCGCTTTGGGAAAAATTGAGAAAGAGCTGGAAATGCAAAAAAAATATTTTCAAGAATCGGGAAAAATTTTGGAGGCAGAACGGATTTGGCGGAGAACGAGGCAGGATTTGGAAATGATGCGCGAAGTCGGTTATTGCAATGGAATTGAAAATTACTCGCTCTATCTTACTGGTCGCAATTCTGGCGAAGCGCCATATACCTTGATGGACTATTTTTCTGCCAGTAATGCCTCGCATGGCAATATGGTTATCAGGGATTTCCTTACTGTAATTGATGAATCGCACGTGACTGTCTCGCAGCTAAACGGAATGTATAACGGCGATCATTCGCGCAAAGAAAATCTGATTGATAATGGTTTTCGTTTGCCGAGCGCCTTTGATAATCGACCGCTGAAATTTCAAGAATTCGAAAAGAAAATGGCGCAAACAATTTTCGTGTCCGCGACACCGGGAAAATATGAAATTGAAAAATCTGCAAAAGAGTCAGAAGCGTATCGCAGTACGCCTCTACAGGCCAATGGCATCATCGAACAAGTCATCCGCCCAACCGGGCTCATTGATCCGGAGATTATCACCCGCTCAGCCAGGGGGCAAGTGAAAGATGTGGCGCTGGAGATTGAAAAAACGATCGCTAAGAAAAATCGCGTGCTGGTCACAACGCTTACGAAAAAAATGGCCGAAGATCTTTCGGATTTTTTGAAAGAAAGCGGAATAAAAGCGGAATATTTGCATAGTGGCGTGGATACATTGGACAGGGTTAGAATTTTGGAAAAATTGAGACGCGGTGAATTTGATGTTCTCGTGGGGGTGAATCTTCTTCGTGAAGGACTAGATCTTCCTGAAGTGGCGCTGGTTGCTATCCTTGATGCGGACAAAGAAGGTTTTTTGCGCAGTGAAACTTCACTCATTCAAACCATTGGTCGCGCGGCCAGAAATGTCCATGGTCAAGTTATTCTCTATGCCGATCAAATGACTGGTTCGATGAAGCGCGCCATCGCCGAAACTAATCGCCGTCGCGCTCTGCAAACAGCATATAACAAGAAACACAAAATCACTCCTAAAACAATCCAGAAAAAAATCATCTCAATTGTTGATCATGAAATTAATCCTCAAATTATGCAAGATTTTTCCCAACTGGAAACGCTGGAAGATATTGCGGGCTATGTGAAGCTGCGTGAACGTGAAATGAAAGACGCTGCGAGAAACTTGGAGTTCGAAAAAGCGGCAATTATTCGCGATGAGATTTCGCAGTTGCGGAAAATGCAAAGAAGCTGATTTGCTTAGCAATGCTTGCACGAAATTTGGCGATTGTTTATAATACAAGAAGTATCGGGGAAAGCCGGTAGTTTAATAAATAATAAATTTAATCAAATACAAAGTATGAAAGAAGAAGAGAAGGCGGCTGTCGAGGCCACGAAAGAACAGCATCATGAAACTGAGCATTATCACAAAAGGAAAAGATGCAGTCTGGAGAAGTGTAAGAAGCATATGTCAAAAATAATCGCCCTAGTGCTTTTGGTGGTTATTCTTGGCGGATTTGGCTATTACAAACTAGTCTGGCAAAAGCATAATTTGACTGAAGCTCAGGCCAAGGCGAAAGTTGATGATTTTATCAACAATAATTTGATGCAAAGCGGAATGAAGGCGAATATTACTTCGATTACCAAGGAAGATGGTATGTTTAAGGTGATGGTGTCAATTGGCACCGGAGCGCAAAAACAGGACATTACATCATATTTGTCAGCTGACGGAACGAAATTCTTTCCTAGCGTAATGGATATTGCTCAAATAGAATCACAGGCTAAACAAAAGCCGGATGCCAATCAAACGGCAGCAGCAGCTCAACAGCCAATTCCTCAAACTGATAAACCAACAGTGGAACTTTTTGTGATGAGTTATTGTCCTTATGGAACGCAAATTGAAAAAGGAATTTTGCCAGTATTAACTGCCTTGGGTTCGAAAATCAACTATACTCTGAAATTTGTTTCCTATTCAATGCATAATGATTTGGCAACCAATGATCGAAAAGAGTTGGATGAAAATTTGAGACAATATTGTATTCAGAAAAATCAGCCAACCAAGTTGAATGCGTATCTGACTTGCTTTTTGAAAAAAGGCCAGGGAACAGAAGCTGATTGTATGAAATCGGCTGGCATTACGGCAACAACAGTGGCAACCTGCATGACGCAAGCAGATGCTCAGTTTAATGTGACGAAAGATTTTAATGACAAGAGTACTTATCAAGGAAGCTTCCCATTATTTGAAGTGAACAAGGCGGATAATGATAAATATGGAGTGAAAGGTTCTCCAACGCTTATAATCAATGGCGTGGAGGCCTCTGCCGCCGGACGAGATTCTGCGAGTCTTTTAAAAACGATTTGCTCAGGATTTAAGACTGCTCCTAAGGAATGTTCAACTACGCTATCATCCGCTGCTCCCGCAGCAGGATTTGGCGAAGGCGCTGCGAGTGCCACTTCTGGTGCAGCTACTGGTGCTGCTTGCGGAAACTAATCTAAAGCTCAGTTAGGTCAAAAAGCCCTGAATAATTCAGGGCTTTTTGGTGTTTAAGGAGGCGCTTGACAGTGTTAGTCTATCAATGTTAAAATAACACTGTAATAATTAAAAAGCAGGATTTGTAAATTTATTGGAATATGAATTTACAAGTTCAAAACAAAATTATGATTCTGACGGCCAAGCAGCAAAATATCCTTGAATCAATTCGAGAACTAATTGATCAGATGAAGGAAAATCCTACTAGCTACCGCTTGCAAAAATTTTTGGAGTCACAGGGGGTGAAAGATAGTCTGAAATCAGTTATGCAAGTAATTGAATCGCTGGAGAAAAAAGATCTTATTAAGCGTGACAAGAATAAGAAGATTTATCTTATTGAAAACGAGAATTATACTAATTTCAAAAATATTTTTTCTGTGCCAGTCTATGGCTTGGCATCTTGTGGCGAAGCTTTGGCTTATGCGCAGGACAATATCGATGGCTTTTTGCAAATTTCCAAAGCGCTGTTTCGTAATAAAGACGAGTCATTGCTCTTTGCAGTGAAAGCACTGGGCGATTCAATGGACAAGGAAAAAATCAATGACGGCGACTATGTTATTTTTGAGAAATATGAACAGCAAGAAGAGCTGGATGGCAAGATTGTTGTCGCAGTGGTGAATGGCATGGCCACCATTAAGCGCTATAAAAAAGTTAGCGAAGATGTGATTGGTCTTTTTCCCAAATCAACCAATCCAATTCATCAGCCAATCTTCATCCATAAATCCGATTCATTCATTTTCGCCGGAATTTTTAGAAAAGTTTTGCCGGTGAAGTATGTGAGTTTATAATTTGCAAATTTAGCAAAAAAAGCCAGCTTCGTGTTATTTGAGGTTGGCTTTGTTTTTCATCTGCGCTAGCTTGCAGTAAAAATCAAAAGGCTTTAAACTAGAGTATGATTTAAAAATTTATGCAAGACGAATTAATTATCCGCGGAGCAAGAGAACATAATCTCAAAAACATCAATCTTGATTTGCCACGGAATAAGTTTATTGTTTTTACGGGAATTTCCGGCTCAGGCAAGAGTACGCTGGCTTTTGATACTATTTTTGCCGAAGGGCAACGGAGATATCTCGAAAGTCTTTCGAGCTATGCCAGGCAGTTTTTGGGACAAATGGGAAAACCGGAAGTTGATTCGATCGAAGGTCTGAGTCCGGCGATTTCGATTGATCAAAAAGCCGCTTCGCACAATCCGCGTTCAACGGTGGGAACGGTGACGGAAATTCATGACTACCTGCGATTGCTCTATGCCAAAATTGGCATGGCGCATTGTCCGATTTGCGGACGAGAAATCGTTAGGCTCTCGACGGATGAGATAGTGAATCGGATTTTAAATATTTGCACGGAAGGAGATAAGAAATCGGCAAAAGACAGTTGTGTGATTGAAATCTTCTCTCCTATTGTACGGGAACGCAAAGGTGAATATTCCACTCTATTGGAAGAAATGTTTCGGCGAGGATTTTCCACTGCTATTGTGAATGGAAAAAAATATGCATTGGATGAAAAGATTGGCACGCGAGTGAAATTGGAACGCTATAAAAAACATAATATTGATATATTGGTTGATAAAGTAGAAATAAATTCGGAAAATATTTCACGGATTTTTGAGGGCGTGGAACAAGCGTTGAATTTGTCGAAAGGAATAATCAAAGTGAAATTTCCAATTTCTAATTTCCAATTTCTAAACAAATCCCAAATCTCAATTTCCAATGACAAAAAGGGTAAAATGCTAAATAAAAGCAAGGCTAGTGAAAAAAATGAAGCCAGTGAGATGATTTTTAATCAGAATTTTTCTTGTCCAATTCATGAGATTGATTTTCCTGAGTTGGAGCCACGCCTATTTTCTTTCAATAGTCCGTTTGGTGCTTGTCCATCTTGTGATGGTCTGGGCATGAAGAAGGAAATCGATCCTGATTTAGTTGTGCCGGATATGAATAAAACCATTGCCGAAGGCGGAATCATGCCGTGGAGTTATAAAAAAAATAATTGGCAGGGAACGATTCTTCGCGCGGTGACAAATTTCTATCACATTCGTGACAATGTGCGGTTGCGGGATTTATCCGATGATGATTTCAAAACCTTGCTCTATGGCGGACCTGAAGCAACTGATATGATTGGCGAAGAAGAAGCGGATGAAATTCCTGTGACGTTGCGGAGCAAGACCGGATCAAGTTGGAAATATAATATGCGTTGGCGAGGAGTGGCGGGCTATTTGCAAGATCGTTATCTCAAGACGGATTCAGAAGCAGTGCGTACAGACATTGAGAAATATATGTCCCAAAATCCTTGTTCGACTTGCCTTGGATCTCGCTATAAAAAAGAAGTGCTTTTGGTGACAGTCGGGGATAAAAATATCCATGAAGTTTCCACTATCAGTGTGAGAGAGACTTTGGATTTTTTTCAAAAAATAAATTTTAGCAAACGCGAAGAACTGATTGCCGGTCGGATTTTCAAAGAAATTCAAAATCGGTTAGGTTTTTTGCAAGATGTGGGTCTTGGTTATCTCTCGCTTGGTCGCGCTGCCAATACTCTTGCCGGCGGAGAGTCGCAGCGCATCCGCCTGGCGTCGCAAATCGGTTCTCAATTAGTTGGCGTGCTTTATATTCTGGACGAACCATCAATTGGTCTCCACGCTCGCGATAATGCAAAATTGCTCTCGACACTTTTGCAACTCAGAGATGTAGGAAATACCCTGATCGTCGTGGAGCATGATGAAGAAACAATGCGTGCGGCGGACTATCTTGTGGACATTGGTCCGGGAGCGGGAAAATATGGTGGGGAAATTGTCGCTGAGGGATCGCCGGCAGAAGTAATGCAAAGTGAAAAATCACTAACCGCCAAATATTTGCGAGGAGATTTGCAGATTGAAATTCCGGCTTCCAGGCGATCTTTAAAAAATAAAAAAACACTTGTGGTGCGAGGAGCGCGCGAGCATAATTTGCAAAACATTACCGTGTCATTTCCGCTCAAAGTTTTGACTTGCGTGACAGGCGTATCCGGTTCAGGAAAATCAACACTAGTAGGGGATATTCTTTACAAAGCGCTTTCGGCTAAAATTATGCACTCACTGGAACGGCCGGGCAAGCACAGTGAAATAGTTGGCGATCATTATCTCAACAAGGTGATTATGATTGATCAGTCGCCGATTGGACGTACACCGAGATCGAATCCAGCAACCTACACCGGACTATTTACGGCGATCCGCGAACTGTTCGCAGAAACAAGGGACGCCAAAGCAAAAGGCTATTCCCCGGGTCGCTTTTCTTTCAACGTCAAAGGCGGACGTTGTGATAATTGTCAGGGCGATGGGTACAACAAAATCGAAATGCAATTTATGCCGGATGTTTATCTGCCTTGCGATGTTTGCGGCGGGAAGCGCTACAACAGCGAAACGCTCAAAGTGAAGTATCGTGATAAAAATATCGCTGATGTATTGGTGATGACCATAACTGAGGCGCGCGAATTTTTTGCTAGTTTTCACGATATTGCTGACAAACTGAAAGTCTTGGAAGATGTCGGTCTGGGCTACATTCAACTCGGTCAATCCGCCACGACACTTTCCGGCGGAGAAGCGCAACGCATCAAACTTTCCACTGAACTTTCCAGGCGTGCAACTGGCGATACGCTTTATATTCTTGACGAACCGACAACCGGTTTGCATTTTGATGACATCAAAAAACTGTTGGGAATTCTCAATCGTTTGGTTGATGCGGGAAACACAGTGATTGTAATTGAACATAATTTAGACGTAATAAAAACCGCCGATTGGATTATTGATCTGGGACCGGAAGGCGGAAAAGAAGGTGGGCGTGTGATTGTTTCCGGTACGCCGGAAGAAGTGGCGAAGTGGGACAAGGAGAGTTGGACGGGGAAATATCTTAAGGAAATCTTAAGTCACTGATTATCGCCGATTTAAAGCAAATGTCAACTAAAATTAGTAAAAAACTGAAAAGTCTGCCGACTTCTCCGGGGGTCTATATTTTTCGGAATAATGCCGGAGAAATTTTGTATGTGGGTAAAGCGACGTCGCTCAAAAACCGGGTCGGATCATATTTTCAAGGGCGCAGTAGATATGCGCGACCGATTGAAATGTTTATTTCTCAAGTGGCGGATATTGAAGTTCGGAAAACCGAAACAGTTTTGGAGGCATATATTTTAGAGCAAGAACAGATCAAGAAGTGGCAGCCGAAATTGAATGTGGACGGAAAAGATGACAAATCATTTTCTTATGTGGCAATTACGAAAGAAGATTTTCCGCGCATATTATTTTTACGAAAAAGGGAGATGGATCAAGATGGTGATATAAAATCAAAATTTAGTAAAATCTACGGGCCGTATATTTCCAAGAAAAATATTGAAATCGCGTTGAAAATCCTGAGGAAAATTTTTCCCTATCATTCCAAGGCGCAAAAAACGGAAAAGGGGTGTCTGGATTTTCAGATCGGGCTTTGTCCGGGGCCGTATGCCGGGGCGATTTCGAAGGAGGACTATGCGAAAAATATCCGGGGCATCTGGATGATTTTGGAAGGAAAGAAAAGAAGTCTCATTGCCAAAATGAAAAAAGAAATGTCAGCGCTAAGCGAGAAGCAGGAATTTGAAAAAGCGCTTAAAGTGCGCAATGCGATTTTTGCGTTGCAACACATCCAGGATATAGCGCTCATCGCTAAGGGCGATGATAATTTCCAATTTCCAATTTCCAATTTCCAAAAAAATTTAAAATTCAAAACTCAAAATTCAAAATTTCGCATTGAGGGTTATGATATTTCCAATATTTTCGGAAAATCGAGCGTTGGATCAATGGTGGTATTTGATAATGCGAATGGGGAAATTGGTCCGAACAAGAGTCAGTATCGCAAATTTAAAATTAAAACTGTAGAGGGTGCGAATGACACTGCTTCAATGGCGGAAGTGCTGGGGCGCAGATTTGGCAATAATTGGCCGATGCCAGACCTCATAATTTTAGACGGCGGACAAGGTCATCTCACCGCTGTGCGTCGCGTGCTCAAAAATTTTCATCTGGAAATTCCGCTTTTGGCTGTCGCCAAAGGTCCGACCCGCAAAAAACTGGATCGCTATGCTTTTGGCAGTGTGCCGGAGATATCCGACGAACTCATAGAACACATCCGCGACGAAGCGCATCGTTTTGCAATTATGTATCATAAGAAGTTGAGAAAGAAGAGGTTTATGGAGTAGAAAAATACTTTGTAAAAAATAAAAACCAACCAACATATCATTCCCACGGAGGCGGGAATCCAGTGTATAGACTTAGTAAAAAATGATCATTCTGGTGTTTTGATAAGCAATATAAATAATAGAAAAATTAGAAGACTAAATCTAATCAATCAGAAGTCGCTCTTGGTTTGGTGGGTGTATATCCTAAGATAGCCTTGCGACTAGATTCCCGCCTCCGCGGGAA
>DAIEIZ010000012.1 GCA_027351145.1 Candidatus Moraniibacteriota bacterium
ATCCCGCACAGTATATTGCATTGAGGCATAAGGCAACAAATCTTCCGGCTTTCCACTTTTTGCCTTATCGGCAAGTTCTTTTAGCTTTTTTTGATCTTCCGCCGAAATTCCGGACAAAGATTTTTCTTGATTTTTTCGAGCGATATAATTCGCTCTCCATTTCCAAGCAAAAAAAGCACCCCAGCCCAAGATCAATAAGATAAAAATTGCGCTAAAAATAGTTTTTTTATTTCTATTTTTACCGTCGATCTTGTTTGTTTTATCAACCACCACTCTAATAGGCACGTTTTCTTCCTCTGTTTTTATTTTTTTCATAAAAAATGTTTTTAATGATTCTAATTTTTATTTAATTATTTTACTCTAAAAAATAAAACATATCAAGATATTGCGCGAATCACGGATTTAAAACCTATTGCACGATTTTCCACCGAATTTAACGATTATTTCTTTGCCGACAAGTTCAATTATTTTAGCTTGCAACATAGATAATTTTTAAGTTAATTGTTTCAAATTAAATCTGCCACAAGCAAAACTCAAAAATCAACTCTTTTGGATTATATTTTTTGCAAAATAAAACCTCGGCTGTCTTCCAAAAAAGAAGACGCCGAGGCTTAATCTCTTAGTTGATCATGGCTTGTCTCTCAAGATTGCGATAAGCTTGATCAAGAGCGATAAGTACTTTACCTGTCAAACTTCCCTGCTCGTATTTTTTAGCATTTTTTTCTGCCAAATCAAACACTAAGCTGAGATCAATGGCTTCGCCATAAGAAGTCTCAATTCCTCTGGCGTAAATCATCGCTAATGTATAGATATATCTGCCCGGATATTCATCCAGGAGATCCACCGTCACCTCATAAAACGATCTGTTTTTATTCTCGTCGCTATTAGCAGCGATTTTCTCCAGACTGCATATCGCCATATTGCATTGCAACATTGCAATCGCATCTGCCGGATACACTTCTTTCACGGCTCGCCTTATTGCACTGAGCAATTTCAAAGCTTCGCAAGAAGGCACACAAACTCCCTTTGAAAATATAGCCACAACGGTTGGAAAATGCCTCTTAGAATCCTCCTCCAGGAGAGTCTTGGCAACTTCCCAAAAACAAGAACAATTACCCTGCACTTTTTCGCTTTTCATTTTTTACTTCCTCCGCTTTGTTGTTTAGTTTTAAGCACTAATTCTCTTGCTACTTCCAAATAAAAGAACCAATAAAAAATACTACTACCAAATTTCGCTTTAGTCAAATTTAACACAAAAAAAACACTCCACCATTTCAGCGAAGTGTCTTCAATAGAAACCTGGATTTTTATTAACTTCTACTTCTTCCTATCTTCTTTCTTTTCCGCCCCTTCCGCTGGCGCTGTTTCTTTCACTACTCCGGCAACTTTTGTTACGTCAGCGTCGACTTTCGTATCTAATCCGGACATTTCATCATCTGATCTTGGCTCGGAAACCAAGGCAATAACAGTTTCCAGGTCGATACTCAGTTCAATTTTTTTTGAAATATTAAGATCTCCCAAGGTAATACGATCATCAAAAGTTTTGAGACTTGAGATGTCCACAGAAATGCTTGATGGCAAATCAGCAGGAAGACATTTAACTTCAATCGCGTCAATATTTTTCACCAAAACTCCTCCTAACTCTTTCACGGCCGGCGCTTCTCCGACATATTCCAATTCCACCTCCGTTTCAATTTCCTCATCCATTCTCACTTGGAAAAAATCAATATGCACAAACGTATCTCGAACCGGATCTTTTTGCGTATCATAGATGAGCACGTTACGACTATCTTTCTCGTCAATTTTCAAATCAATTACAGTACTTTCTCCGGATTTTCTAATCAAACGTTTGAAATCAAGCAGTTTTACCCAAATATTTTTTCCCTCAATCCCCTTACCATAAACTACGGCTGGAATGAGTCCTTCTTTGCGCCATTTGTTAGTCTTGCGACCAAGCACATCTCTCGATTTTGCCGCTAATGCTATTTTGTCCATCTCTTTTTCGCTCTACCCACCTCCGAAACATTTCGGAGCCTCTCAAGCATGTTAAATTAATTATTTATGCCTAATTTAAGCATTGGGCTAGTTTAGCACAAAAATTGATTTCGTCAAGCAACTGTATTAGATGAGTACATCTTATTCAGCAACTTGGTTAATAAAAGTTTAAAAATTTGGAGCCCCCTATTGATTTATTTCAAATCCCCTGCTACAATAGTTTTGTTTTCTAAAAAAACTTTTTGAAAATTAAATATTCCGCGATAGCTCAATGGTAGAGCAGTTGACTGTTAATCAATTGGTTCCAGGTTCGAGTCCTGGTCGCGGAGCAAAAAGCAACAACGCATAGTAAGGTGTTTTTTGTTCGGATATTTAGTAGAGGACGGTTCTCGACTAGAATAGGTGCTTGTGCTAGTATTTACCAATGAGAAGAAAAATTGAGTTTGCCATTGGTGAACATTATCACATTCGTAACCGCGGTGTTGAAAAAAGAACTATTTTCACTAAAGATAAAGATTTTTTGCGTTTTCTTGAGTCAATTATTTACTTCAATACCGAAAAGCCAAGTTGGATCGTAAAAGATGTTCGCGAATCAGGAATTAATGCCATCCCAAAACCAGAGGAGAGATTAGTTGACGTGATCGCCTATTGCTTAAATTCAAATCATTTTCACTTAATTTTGAAAGAAAACAAGAAAAACGGCATAGCAACATTTATGAAAAAAATTAGCACTGGCTACGCAATGTATTTTAATAAGAAATATAATCATTCAGGCGTTCTTTTTCAAGGCAGATTTAAGGCTGTGCATATAGGTTCAAATGAGCAATTATTACACGCCTCAGCCTATGTCAATTGTAATTGTGAAATTCACAATTTTGCAAAATCAGAAAATTATCAATGGACAAGTTTTTTGGAATACATAAAAAATATAGATGAGTCTCTTTGTCAAAAAGAAGTTGTCCTGGACCAATTTAAAAATAAAGAAGAATACCGCAAATATGCGTTAAATCAAATTGCTAGAATGCAGGAAATAAAAGAAATTGACGGTACTAATTTTGAATAACGTCCCAGTCGAGGACGGTCCTCGATTGCTTCGATTGCTTGATTGCTTTCGATTGCTTCCATAGGGATAACCATAATTGTTAGTTATCCTTATGGTAAGGTGCTGAATGATAAATCGACTAGGCTCTTGGTAAGGTTTTGCTTGATTTACTTCGTGAATTTGACTCGGCACTCATTTTGTGCTATTATCATGCGTTCTTGATTTGGGTTGAAGTTTAACAATTTTTAGCACACTATATCGCTCGCAAAGACGAGCAAGGAGGAGACTATGAAATTTTCAGTGACGGTTGTGGTGGGTCTTTGTCTTATAGCGGCCCAGGTAGTTGCCGCTTATGCAGACAGTTTTCTAACTCTTGCCCAAATGAAAGCCAAAGGCTTTGCAAAAGGGCTTCCGCTTCTGTATCATGCCGGCATCTGGGGTGACTTAATCATCACTCCCGTGCTGGCCTACATTGTTGCGACACATGCCAACGAATGGCAAAGGAGCGACATCGTTCTGGCTAACATTATTGGCATCATGGCAATTATCGGCTTCGGATTCCTTTGGGTTTTTGGAGCCAAGCATGGATTGCCTGAGGCTCACACATATGGCGGGAAGATGACAGTGGCTGGGTTCATTCATGCGATTTATTTCGTGGAAGCCATAGCCGGGATCATTCTGTTTTTCTTCTATTCAAAGATCACGCGGCCGGAAGCGAGTGTCATCGCAGCCATTCTGGGATTTCATGTGCTGTATGGCACGCATATCTTCCTGGGTCTGTACGCTCCCGAGTGGTTTACGAATAGGCCGCAAAAGGATCCGGTCACATGGGTGGTCATTGGAGCTTCTTGGACGGCTCTGGTGTGGCGGTGCTTAACGATCTAATAAAGTCTTCTATAAACACATGGGGACAATGGGCAGGGATAGAAATATCACCTGCCTTTTTTATTTTCCAGTAATTCCTCTATTTGTTTCAAACAATATTCAATATTTGGGTAGGAATCAACAAGATTTGTAGTTCCAAATGTACGCCACTTGCCGAGCAAATGGAAATAAGGCTTAAACACGCCTTATTTTTCTATCTAATATATAATCGTATCATCTTGGAGTGTGCGGCTTGACTTTTTGTATCATAAATGATACAATTAAGGCATGTTAATAAGTATAAATGATACAATTATGTCACTTTACGTCACATTAAATGATCGACAAAAAGCTATTATTGATTTTGCC
>DAIEIZ010000018.1 GCA_027351145.1 Candidatus Moraniibacteriota bacterium
GCCACCTCGCCCGCCGCTAAAAATAGAAGAAAAAATATCTTCAAAATCACCACCGCCAAACTCAAAATCTCCAAAACCTTGTCCGCCACCTTGAGATGAAAAACCAGAAAAATCAAAGCCGCCAAAACCTTGAGAGCCACCCGCGCCCGATCGTCCCGCCTGATCAAAAGTTTGACCAAATTGGTCATATTGCGAACGCTTCGTCCTATCCGAAAGCACTTGATAGGCCTCATTGATTTTCTTAAACTTCGCCTCATCCCCGCCAGCCTTATCCGGATGATGTTTGTGCGCTAACTTGCGATAAGCCTTTTTTATTTCATCATCACTTGCACCCTTGGAAACACCTAATGTATCATAATAATTATTAGTCATAAAAAAATAAATAGTTTAAATTAGAAAAAAATTCACACTCCAAATATTAACACAAATTAAAAAAATTAGCAATCCCCTGCGGTGAGTGCTAATCCCTCCCCTTTTTTTTACCTAGACTATTCAATTGCTTCCATCTCCACCGTCACCTTTCTTATCGCCACAACTCTTGTGGATTTAAATATCCAGAAAATAAAACTGACAATATAGACAGTTATTCTTAGTATAAATGCACCAAGTGAAAGCACGGTTAGAAATAGAATAAACGCCATACCAAGCGGAACGGCTGGGAATTTATCATTGGCATAGTCGGGTGAAACCAGGCTTTGAATTTTTTGATTCATAATTTCCGTGAGCACATCAGACACTTTTTCCGATCCGGTCAGTTTTCGATTAGCCATTGTTTCCAGTTGTTCACGCCCTGCTTCTAGAATTTTTTGCTTTCGCAAATCCTCGATCCTTTGCAGATTTATCGGAGAAATTACCTGATTACCCTGAGCCAAATTAAGCAGATCAGTTTCATCGCTATTCGCTTGACTGTCTTGATAATTTTGCAAAATCAACTGATCAACTGTTAAATTTTTATCATTTAATTTTTGTAAATCGGGATTGAGCTTATAGAGAATTTGCCGCGCCCAGCTATTTTCCAAGATCGTACTAGCGTCAAAAGTTGGCAATTTCAAAATTCCTACCGCCTTGGCTTGAAAATAATATTGACTGGAGATGACAAGCGCCAGTGCGAAAATAAAAGAAACTTTTCCCATCCGCAAGGTTTTTGGCAAATGCAATTTTACATTCTGTCCCAAATCAGTTTTAATCTGATGATAAGAGATAAGTAGCAGTCCAAAAGCCAAAAGCAAAATGAAAAAATGCCAAAAGTTATGCACAAAAACAAAACTTGAAAAAATTCCTATCCCAATCGAAAGCATAATCAAAAGTTTTTCCGAGACTAAGACAAATTCCAGTGAATATATAATATACAAAAAAGAAAACCAAAGCATCGGAAGAAGCCATACGCTGGAGTTAGGAACAGTAATAGCGCGACTAACCGAAAACCAAGAGAAAAAAGCTGCGACCAGAGAAAGAAAGAAAAACGAAAACTTGAGAATGTTTTTTTTCATTTTAGCTCCTAAAAATTATGTTTTCATTTTACCAGAGTTTAGCCAATCCTAAAAGACCGCCGACTTTGACAAAAAATAAAATTAAACGTATAGTAAACAATTAGTAGCGTTAACAATCATAGGATAAAAAACCACAAATAGAAAATAAGGAGGAAATATGAAAAATGAGAGGCATATCGCCCTTCTGGCAATCATTCTGCTAGCAACAATATTTATGAGTGGCTGTTGCTACCCGCTTTATCGGCCGATTGAACTCTACTGGGTTCCGCCGACACCGACTCGCTATGAATATGGGAAGCGGTATCCATATCAGCATCCGATAATTCATTCATCGCGACATTATTATCAATACCGCGAACGTCAAGATGGATATCGAAGATATTGCCGCAAACATCATCATCGCCAGCAAGAAAGGAATCGTTGCCGATAACACATACATCCGCCGTGGACTCGAAAAACAATTCGAATTCACGGTGTTTTTTTATAAGCATATGACGGACTATTTTATTTTCAATCCGGCAACCATGAATTCACATCATTTTCTAAAGATTATTTTCATTGGTTAAGATATTATTTTCTAAACCTCCTCCAGATGTTTCACGCAATTTTCCAAAATAATCCTACCTTTCACACCATCATTCAATTCATAGATATACACCGAGGTATTCTTTGGTTTCTTCATCTCAAAAAAACGCTCTATCGAAATATCTGACATAATGGCATGCAAAACCTGAATAAACCCGCCATGAGAGATGATCAATACGCTTCCTTGCGAATGCTTCTCATAGATTTCACTCACTGCACGAGCCACTCTTTCGCGCATTTCCGATATGGTTTCAATATCGGCAGGAAGATTGTTCCAATCAACCTCGCTCGCCTTTTTTCCTTGATAGCTCCCCAGATTTCTTTCCCGCAAATTTTCCCTAAAATACACAGGGGCTTTGTGATGAATAATTATTTTTTTCGCAGTATCCACCACTCTTTTAAGATCGCTGCCATAAATCGCGTCGAACCTGACATCTTTCAACCTATCAGCCACTTTTTCCGCCTGACGAAAACCCTCCTTGGATAATTTTCCTGGACGATGACCCTGCAAGATAAACTTAGCATTATCAACCGTCCGCCCATGCCTCACAACATATAATTTCATAGTTTGTTGATACAGCTCAAAGACTTTAAAGTTCGCACCCTCAAGTGATGCTACTGCCAAAAAATATTGATTGTTTTTTTCATAATTTTATCTAAAAGAGCCCTGCTTAAGCAGGACTCTTTTTTGAGGTCTATTATTCTTTTTTACCCTCCTCCGCCTTAGATTCATCCTTCGTCTCCGCTTCTTTCACTTCTTCTTTCGGAGTTTCGCCTTCTTTGGGTTGCTCCTCTGCCGGGGGCGTTTGCGCCTCTTGAGCAGCTTTATAGAGTTTCTCGCCAATCTTCTGCGCCTCTTGCGAGAGTTCTTCGGTGGCTTTTTTGATTGCCTCAGAGTCATCGCCGTCTTTGACTTTTTTTAGTGCCTCAATTTTTTCTTCAACTGGTTTTTTCTCATCAGCAGTAACTTTGTCTCCGGCATCACGCAAGGCTTTTTCGGTTGT
>DAIEIZ010000020.1 GCA_027351145.1 Candidatus Moraniibacteriota bacterium
AAAGAAAAAGACGATCCCTGCTAACAATACTGCCCCACAGGACAATTCAGCTACCACTACCGTTCCAAGCGACCAAAATACCGAAACAACCACGCCAAAAGTAATCACACCAACTACTACCACAACCACTACTCCGGCAGCAAAACGCTAGTTCTGAAAGCTACTGCTACTGATCGATTTTTTATTATTCAAGAAAACTACGGCTATCCTGTCGTAGTTTTTTATTTAACAATAGAAACACAATAAAGCGCGTCTCTATAATATAGCCCCTTCCCTTTTTTGAAATTATGCGTTAGAATACAAACTCGAGCACTATAAGTTAATTTTAAAAAAACTATGGCAAACGAAGTAGCAATCAGATTCAATGAGGTTTCATTTGAATATTCTCGTGATAAAATCATCTTGGATGATGCTTCTTTTTCATTGCGCCAGGGTTCAAAAATAACCCTAATGGGTCAGAACGGCGCAGGAAAAAGCACT
Organism: Candidatus Moraniibacteriota bacterium; assembly: GCA_027351145.1. Taxonomy (GTDB): domain Bacteria; phylum Patescibacteriota; class Minisyncoccia; order Moranbacterales; family UBA2206; genus UBA9630. The sequence continues at coordinate 481 of DAIEIZ010000020.1, forward strand.
CTTTTGGAGCTCATAACCAAAACTCTCAAGCCGAAATCTGGCACAATTTATATCTCTAATAACCTCACAATTGCCCATGCCAAGCAAGTCATTCCTCGTGATGAATTAGAGTTGACTGTGAATGATTTTTTTGCCAAGCGTTTTTCCGAAAAAATCTATAACCTCGCACCCCGAATTGAAAAAGTTCTTTCTGTTGTCAATCTCAAAGCACCCTTGGATCGAATAGTAAAATCTTTTTCCGGCGGACAGCAAGCCAGATTGCTCCTTGCCTCAGCGCTTATCACAGACCCGGATTTGTTAATTCTGGATGAGCCAACTAACAATCTCGATCCCGCTGGCATTGAACACTTAACTCAATTTTTGATTGGTTACAATAAGACTTGCTTAGTTATTTCCCATGATGCTGATTTTCTCAATTCCTTTACTGATGGCGTGCTCTATCTCGACATTTTCAATCATAAAACTCAGCAATATTCGGGCGACTACTACACCGTAGTAGAAGAAATTGCCGCGCAAATTGAAAAAGAAAAACGTAAAAATGCCCAATACGAAAAAGAGATTATTGCCAACAAGGAAAAGGCCAACTTTTTTGCCAATAAAGGAGGGAAAATGCGCCTAGTAGCAAGAAGAATGCGCAATAAAGCCGCCGAAATGGAAGAAGCCAAAGTGGATGTGCGCAGAGAAGATAAGGCTATCCGTCCCTTTGAAATTCCTTGTCAAACGGAACTTGGTGGAGAAATCCTGCATATTGATTCAGTCACAATTGTCAAAAACTATGAACCGACAGAAAAAACCGTCAATGTATCACTCCGCAAAAATGAACATCTGCTGCTTTCCGGACCAAATGGCATTGGCAAAAGCACCCTGCTTGAATCAATCGCCAAGCAAGAAACATTGAGCGCCAAAATAGCCGAAAATGTTCGTGTTGGTTATTATCGCCAAGATTTTTCCACGCTTAATTTCGAAGATACGGTATATGATTCACTTTTAGCTGTTATGCGATTAAAAGATGAAGAGCGAATGCGCTCGGTCGCTTCCGGATTTCTGATTACTAAAAATTTAATCTATTCCAAAATCGGCAGCCTATCCGAAGGTCAAAAGGGACTTGTCGCTTTCGCGCAGCTCGTTCTTTTGGAGCCTGGCCTTCTTATTCTCGACGAACCGACCAATCATATTAATTTTCGCCATTTGCCCATTATTGCAAAGGCTCTGGATGAATACACTGGCGCAATGGTGCTTGTAAGTCATATATCGGATTTTGTTGCGCAAATTCGGATTGATGAAGTTTTGGATTTGGAAAAATAGACTTATTTCTTAGCAGTTTCTGTGTTAAACTGGAGATAATAAAAAAATTATGGTCATCCTTCAAGCCACCTTTTTCCTTGCCGTTTTTATCGCCATTCTTTTTGGCTCACATTACTTTTTATATTTCTCGCTAGTTAAGTTTTTTCCTTTTTTCGGTAATTACAGAAGTGGCTTAATTATAACCCTGAGCATTCTAGCGCTCAGTTTTTTTCTAACTTCCCTCCTCGCCCGTATGCGAGAAGATATTTTCACCCGCACAGGATATTTCCTTTCTGGTTTTTGGCTAGGACTACTCACCAATCTTCTCCTTGCTATTATCCCGATCTTATTCTTACACTGGTCGCTGCTCCTTATTAATGCGAATATCAATCTTCAAATTACAGCGACAATCTTTTTTGGCCTAGCTATCCTAGTTTCAATTTATGGAGCCTGGAATGCATTTCAACCGAGAATAAAAAATATCACAGTCACCATTCCCAATTTGCCTTCAAGCTGGCAAGGCAAAAAAATTGTTCAATTATCTGATGTGCATTTGGGTCTCATCTATCAAAAAGATTTTTTGAAAAAAATTATAGCCAAAACTAACTCCATCAGTCCCGACCTAGTGGTCATCACTGGTGATCTGTTTGATGGAACAGATAATACCGATTTGGACACACTGACTGCGCCACTTGACAGCCTCAATGCGAAACAAGGCACTTTTTTTATCAACGGAAACCACGAAACCTATCTTGGCCTAGACAAGACTTTTGGAGTACTTAAGAAAACGCCCGTCCAAATTCTTAATGACCAGGTAGTCGATCTTTCCGGGCTAAAACTAATCGGGATCAGCTATTCCGATCGCGATCTCAAAAAAAATGTCGTTACCACTTTGCAAAAACTAAAACCGCAATATTTCGGCTCGCCCAATATCCTGCTTTACCACTCCCCGACCAACATTAAACAACTTGCAAAAGAAGGTGTGAACTTGCAACTGTCAGGACACACTCATATTGGACAAATTTTTCCTTTCAATTTTATCACAAAATTAATCTATCATGGCTATGATTATGGTCTGCATTCAATTGGAGACTACACACTCTACACATCTAGCGGTGTTGGCACATGGGGACCAGCTATGCGCACTGACAGTAATTCGGAAATTGTAGTGATCACACTTGAAAATAAAAGCAACCAATAAAAACCGTGTTCAAGCTTTTCTTTGACAAAAAGCCTTTTTGAGTGTAGAATAAGGTTTATGTTTAATTTATTTTAATTGTTCGTACGCGAGCAGGAAAAAACTCAGATGGAAATCAGAAACATTGCGATTATCGCCCATGTGGACCATGGAAAAACAACTTTAACTGACGCAATTATGCGCCAAACTGGAAACGCCCCCGAAGGAGATACGATGGACAGCAATGCCCTAGAGAAAGAACGTGGAATCACAATCTATTCCAAAAACGCCGCTATCATCTATAAAAATACAAAAATCAATATCGTAGATACTCCAGGACACGCCGATTTCGGATCTGAAGTGGAACGTGTTTTGCGCTCAATTGATAGCGTGGTTTTGGTCGTTGATGCCCAAGAAGGTCCAATGCCACAAACTCGTTTTGTACTCAAGAAATCACTAGAGCTCGGCCTAAAACCAATTGTGGTAATCAATAAAATTGACAAACCGGCGGCTGATCCTGATATGGTTCAAGAACAAGTTTTTGAACTGTTCTTGGATTTGGGCGCCAATGATGAACAACTAGAATTTACTACGGTCTATGCCATCGCTCGTCAAGGTATCGCTAAGCTGCACCTGACAGATGAGTCAATTGATCTCTCACCACTACTCGATACAATTTTGGCTCGCATTCCAGCAACGCCCTTGGAAAATATTGAGAAACCTCTGCGCATGCAATTTTTCAATCTCGGCTATGACAACTTTCTCGGGCGCCTTGGTATCGGACGAATTTATGAAGGAAAAATTCATTCCGGGGATACTGTGACGGTCAAAAAAAGTGATGGCTCAGTTGAAACTGGAAAAATCGTGAAACTGTTTTCCTTCCTTGGAACGGAAAGAAAAGAAGTAGCCGAAGCGATTGCTGGCGACATCGTGATGATTGCCGGAATTCCTAAGATTGATATTGGCGAAACAGTTTGCGCGACGCCCGACCAAGAAGCATTGCCCTACATCAGCATTGACGAACCAACCATTTCACTTAGCTTTTTGGTTAACGACTCCCCTTTTGCTGGAAAAGAAGGCAAATTAGTCACCAACAAGCAAATCAAAGAGCGTTTGATGAAAGAATTGGAAATCAACGTCGGACTCAGAATTGATTTTTCCCAAGCGGAATATTATACCGTTTTAGGACGAGGAGAATTGCACATTGCGATTCTTTTGGAAAATATGCGCCGCGAAGGATTTGAAGTGCAAGTTTCCAAACCTAAAGTTATTATCAAAGACATCGACGGCGTGAAGTCTGAACCATTTGAAGAACTAACGGTCGACGTGCCGGAAAAATCTTCGGGAATTGTGATTGAAAAAATTGGGAAACGAAAGGGCGTAATGATGACCATGAAACAAACCGGATCACAGATGCGCATGATTTTTGAAGTCCCAACTCGCGGAGTTTTAGGTTATCGCGGCGAATTTATGATCGACACTCGCGGCGAAGGCATTCTTTGCTCTCGTGTGATTGGCTTTCGACCATACGCCGGAGAAATCAAAAAGACCGACACCGGTTCCATGATTTCTATGGCCACCGGAAAAGCACTCGGCTTTTCTCTAGCCAATCTTCAAACTCGCGGCACACTCTTTATCGAACCTTCCACTGAAGTCTATGAAGGCATGGTCATTGGCAATACCTCAAAAGGCCAAGATATGGCCGTAAATCCAACCAAGGGCAAAGCCATGAGCAACATGCGCTCATCCGGAGCCGACGAAGCCATTCAGCTAACGCCTCCGATTAAAATCACGTTGGAACGTGGATTGGAAATTATGGCTGATGATGAATACTTGGAAGTTACTCCGATTTCCGTGCGTCTGCGAAAACAATACTTGAGCGAAACTGAAAGAACTAGACATTCGAGAAAGGCATAATTGGTTTCTTAGAAATTCTTGAAACAAAAAACTTTCCTTTGCGGGAAAGTTTTTTTATGTGATAAGCTATTTTTATAAGACCCGACTAGATTGATAATAAAAATGTCTTAAGTATCTGATAATATTTTTCTAGACTTAAAATATCCACCCACTCATTATCACTACCACTATCATCACCGATTGGTCCAAATTCAATTCCGGCGCAATTTACTTGCATAAAGTGTCTTGCATCAGAAGATCCTTGCGCTCCACGTGAATAAATTTTTTTCTTCATAATCCTCTCACCAGCTTTTTGAAGTATTTTCAAATACTCATTATTGCCACTAGTGGCTAAGGCAGACTCTTTTGCAATAATTTCTAATTTAAACTCTTTAGGCAATAAATCTTTAATACTTTTTAAAATCACTCCTGCTTCTTCTGGAATATAGCGGACATCAAGATTGACTGAACAGTTATCGGGAATTTTATTAAAAACTTGATTGGCAGTTTCGATCCTACTTAAATTTATCGTAGTTACCCATTTTTCTTGTTCAGGATTTGGATATTTTTTTTTGATAGAATTAAGAAACTCATTCATTTTCCAAATTGCATTTTCCCCTTTCCAGGGATAAGCGCTATGTGCCGACTTGCCATTGGTATAAATTTTTAACCACAAGATTCCCTTCGCTTTATTGACAATATCAAAATTTGTTGGTTCTCCGGCAATAACAAAATCCGCCTTTACTCCTTTTTCTATTTGATATTTAGTCCCATCAAATCCCCCGACTTGTTCATCTGTTACTAACTGCAGACCAATTGGATAACTAACTCTATCAGCTACATCCCTAAATACTGCAATCAAGCAAGCAACGTTTGATTTCATATCCATCGATCCGACACCATAGAGTCTATTGCCCCTTATTTTTGGTACATATTGATGTTCTTTGCCAGGAATAACATCCAAATGACCATTTAATAGAATTTTAAATTTCTTAGGTCTTTTTTTCGAATTATAAATTAGGGCACTTTTAATTCCATTACGCTCAAATTTTTCAATTGTATATTCTTTCAAATTAACCAAAGCAAGTTCCAGGATTTTTTCCAATTCTCCTGGATTTTCTGGTATTGATTTTATAGATATAAATTCTTTTGCTAGTTTTAATATATTATTTGACATAAATTGATTATGATTTATATATAATAAAAATGTGATTTAGCTAGTTCGGATAATTAAATTGATCCATGCACTTTGTTCCACCAAAGTGCATGGATCAAGCTTAGCACAACCATTCGGTCATGTTAAGGTTAAGCAACGATTTCGGCCCAGACCGTTGAACCATTGCCATGGTTACGATGCTTTTTTGCCTCATGACAGTCCACCGGCATCAGTGAACGGAAACCACCGGCAAAATGGGGCTTGCCTCCAGTGAAAAGGAGAAAGTTTCGGTCGATGTAAGTATACGCTTGACCGTTAGTGATGTTTTCGATAACCGGAGTTTTCATTTCCGGCTGAACCACATAGCCTCCTTCCCGTTGCCGCATGTTGTTCCGTAATTCGCCGCGGAATTTATTGTCGTTTAACGAACCGACAACATGACCGTAGCACCCATAGGCACATTTGGCCGGCTTGCAACGCAGAAGAGTTTCTCCGGACTCAACAGTCTGAGGATCTATCCCGCAAGTATGCAGGTAGCTCCTAAACTGACTGGAAAGCCTAGATGATCCAGTATAAGTCGCGTATCCTTTTTTCCCACCAAGCAAAAACTCAGCAAAATCGAGGGAAAAAAGATCGGCGCCGGAACTGATTGGGAAGGCCATTTTCATGCGGGGCTGGTATTCCTTGGTATCGTTAATCCGTCGACTGGAATCCATTTCCGGAGAGTCAATATTAAAGGTGAGAACATTGGCTTTAATGACCTTTCGCATCTCTGGGTCTCCAAGCAACGGATGTTCCACCTGTAGGCTCGGATCCTTCAATCGGCTAACCGGATCAGAAGTCCTGGCATAAAGCAGGTAATCGCACCTGCCTTTGTTTTCCATCAGGTATTTCCGAAAATCGTCTGGACCGAAAAATCGATCAAACCCAGAAAGTTCAGAAACTTCAGCGTCGGAGACGGATTCGCCAGCTTGTTTGCCAAATTCTGAGGACAGCATGGCCTGGTGTTTTTGTTCCGTTACTGCAAGCAAGGCGATGGGTTTTTGAAATTTTTTCCGCAACTTACTCAGTGCAGAGCGGAAGTTGATTTTGAAAAAGGAATTCTGACCGTTACTGGAGAAAATCTTTTCCAGAAGTTGATACATGGCCAGCGAGTTCTCTATTTCAAAAATTCGCATTCTCAGGATCTCCCGAATTTCTTCCTGGGAAATTTCTTCATCCTCGGCGATTTGTAGAAAACTATCAGGCAACCCTACCATATCAACTTGAACTGCAAAATTGATTGGGGTAAGTCCCTTGATTCTATAACAATACTGATAATCTGTTTTCCACTCCATGTTTGCCTCCGCCAATGGAATGAAATTTTTGTTGTATTCTTCATACAACTCCCCTAACGCTCGAATAATAATTCTCGGGTAAGTGATTCTATAGTCAGGCAGAAATTTGAACGGACCGATTGATGTTTGAATATCCGTTTTTTCTGCTACAACTCCCAACTCTTGCTGTGCCGAGGATTCCACATGCCTATCAAACATTTTCAACATTGCTAATTGCTCCCTTGTCATGAATGTGTCTCCTTCTTTTGGATTTTATGCCTATGTCATCGATTTCATTTTTCATTCCCACATTTTTGTCAATTAAAAAACAAACAAAAATGTGGGAATGAAAAAATAATATATTGGGCCGAAATTTTAAAAGAACAAAAAACTGGACATTCTAAGTCCAGCTTTGGCTTATCTAAAATGAATCTTTTCTACATTTTCATTTCATGCAAGCCAAAACCGGACTGGATAATCCAGACCATAAACAAAAGCAAAATATAGAGGTTTTTAGCTTGCGTTAATTTCATAAAGGTACATTAGCAAATTACCAAAATCTTGTCAAGCTTTTATTTTTTCGCTCTATAGAGCTTATAATTCACACTATCCACAAGCGCCTGCCAACTGGCTTCGATCACGTCATAGGACACGCCCATCGTATGCCAACGTCCCGCTTCGCCATTGGCGGATTCAATGAGCACTCGCACGCGCGCTGCTGTCCCCGCTCGGCCGGACAACACCCGCACCTTATAGTCCAAAAGTTTCATCTCTTTTAAAACCGGATAATATTTTTCCAAGGCTTTTCGCAGCGCTTTGTCCAAAGCGTTCACCGGACCGTCACCGGAAGCAAAAGTTTCTTCAATCTTATCCCCCACTTTGATTTTTATCGTCGCTTCCACTTGCGGATTTTCCTCGCCCGCTTTTCTTTCATCAATCACGCGCCGACCAATCAGTTCAAAAAATTTAGTTTTTTTGCCCAGAGCCTGGGCAAGCAAAAGTTCAAAACTGGCTTCGGCGCTTTCGAATTGAAAACCGACATTTTCCAATTCTTTCAAATCTCTCAGCGCACTCGCCACAACTGGATTTTTCGGATTGAGCTCAATTCCCAATTCCTTAGCTTTCATCACCACCGACGCTCTGCCGGCTAAATCGGAAACTAAAATTCTTCTTTTGTTTCCCACAAACTCGGGTTTAATGTGTTCATAGGTATGTGGATTTTTGGCCACCGCGCTGGCATGCACGCCGCCTTTGTGCGTGAAGGCGCTGCGTCCAATGTAGGCTTGATAGTGATTAGATGGAAGATTGGCCAGTTCCATAAAATAGCGGCTAAGTGATTGCAACTCAGCTAACTTTTCCATCGGGACGCATTCGATCCCTAATTTTAGCTGCAAAATTGGGATAGCTGAACAAAGATTGGCATTTCCGCAACGCTCGCCGACGCCGTTCAATGTTCCCTGAATCTGCGTCGCTCCAGCAAGCACCGCCACGACCGTATTGGCAACAGCGAGCTCACTATCATTGTGCGTGTGAATCCCAAGTGGAGTTTTTGGAAATTGTTTTTTAACTTCGCTCATAATGCGCGAAATTTCATCAGGGAGTGATCCACCATTCGTGTCACAAAGCACCAGACAATCCGCGCCACCATCTCTCGCTGCTTTTAACGTGGCCAGGGCATACTGCGAATTATTTTTATACCCGTCAAAAAAATGTTCCGCGTCATAGAAAACTGTCTCGATCTTTTTTTTCAAAAATTCCACACTGCCTTTGATGATTTCCAAATTACGCTCGGGAGAAATTTTCAAAACATCTTCCACATGCACCGTCCAACTTTTGCCAAAAATAGTCGCCACGGTCACGCCAGAATTGATTAGCTCGCGCAGATTCTCGTCCGTCTCAGGCGTATTTTTCGCCAAATGCGTTGAACCAAACGCCGTCAGTTTCGCATTTTTGAGTTTTTGCGTTTTCATGAGCTCAAAAAATTCCCGGTCTTTCGGATTTGATCCCGGCCAGCCGCCTTCAATGTAGTGCACGCCAAAATCATCGAGCTTCCTCGCAATTCGCACTTTGTCAGCCGCAGAAAGGCTCATTCCCTCTCCTTGTGTGCCATCCCGCAGAGTTGTGTCGTAGATTTCTACTTTTTGCATAATATTTTAACAATTAAAAAACCCGGTTCCGCCGGGCTATGCTTTACTTTCTTCTTTTAGCTTTTATATGCAAACCCGCACGAAAAATTGTCGTCCAATGATGACGATGCTGATAATTTCAATAATTTTTAACACTATCTTTTGCATAGAAATAGTCTAACGTGTGAGAAGGAAGGTGTCAAATGTATCTGAACTTATGCAACAAAAAACACCTATTGCTGAAGTACACCCTTTAAAGTGGACGCGAAGTAAAAAACCTGCCTGGCAAATTCTAAAAGATGATTCCTGTATCCAATGGGAGTCATCTTTTTTAGTAATCCCTGAGTTTCTTAACAGTCTTATGATCCCGAATTTTATCAAGAGCCTTGGCTTCAATTTGGCGGATGCGCTCTCTGGTGACGCCAAATTCTTGACCTACTTCTTCCAAGGTATGCGTCACGCCATCTTCCAGGCCGAAACGAATTTTCAAAATTTTTTGTTCGCGAGGTGTAAGATCTTTTAGAATTTCTTCGACATGTTCTTTGAGCATTTTTCTTGATGCCAATTGGTTTGGCATAACAGTTTCCGTGTCTTCAACAAAGTCGCCAAGAACTGAGTCGTCATCACTGTCGCCAACTGTTGTTTCAAGGGAAACCGTTTCTTGCGAAATTTTCTGGATGTGACGGATTTTTTCCACCTCAACACCCATTTCAACCGCAATTTCTTCCGGAAGCGGCTCACGTCCCAGGTCTTGCACAAGACGCCTTGTAATCTGGGTATATTTATTGATTGTTTCCACCATATGCACCGGGATTCTAATAGTTCGAGATTGATCAGCTAGCGCTCTTGTCACAGCTTGGCGAATCCACCAAGTGGCATAGGTCGAGAATTTGTAGCCTTTTCGATAGTCAAATTTTTCCACCGCCCGAAAAAGACCGATATTGCCTTCTTGAATAAGATCAAGGAGAGACAAATTATGCGATCGTCCGACATATTTCTTAGCAATACTCACGACTAAACGCAAATTCGCTTCGGTCATTCTTTGCTTAGCAGCCAGATCGTCTTTTTCAATTCTTTTTGCCAGCGCCACTTCTTCTGCAGTAGAAAGCAAATCAACGCGTCCAATTTCTCGTAAATACATTTGCACCAAGTCCGATGAAACATCATCAGAAATCCCCACAGCCAAATTGTCTTTGCGAGGACTCTTGCTTTTTTTAGCAGCTTTTTCATTTTCAAAATCATCAGAGATTCTGTCCGTCTCAAATCTGATCATCTCATCCGAACTGACTACCTTAATACTGCTTTTTTCCAAATTTTCATAGAGCTCTTCCAGCTTTTCAATATCCCGCTCAGCATCAGGAAAGGCATGCAAAATCTCATCTTCCGTAATAAAACCACGTTGCTTGGAACGATAAACCAAATCTTCAATTTTATTCTTTTTGCCTGTTTCCGCCTCTGATTTTTCTTCAATTTGTCCCTTTTTAAACTTCGCTTCCTTCTTATCATCCTTTTTGTATTCACTTACTGCTGATTTGTTTTTAGGCTTAATTTTAATCGTAAAACGACCGGCAGTTTGCTTGGAGATTGGTTTTTTTTCATCTTTGCGCTTCAAAATAACCGCTTTTTTCAATGGCTTTTTAAACACCTTCCTCAATACAGCTTCTCCCGCCCTAACCTTGACTGGCTTATTTTTAACCGGCTTTGATTTTTTTTTAATTGGCATAGTTTTCTTTGTTTTTTTCCTGCCAACAGGCAGATTATTTTTCTTAAGCAAACTTTTTTTTATTTTTTCCGGTCTTTTTTTCTTAGCCATAAAAATTAAAAGTTTAAAATTACTTGATCCCCACGCTATTCTCCCAGTACTTTTTCAAATTCTGATCGCAAAAACTTGAGAGCTGTCCTGTCTTTGCGACTTTCCGCTAGCTTCAAATCCTTAGTGATTTGAACTAGTTTTATTTTCTTAATCTCTTTTTTCAACTCCGACAAAAGCTCCTTGACTTCTTTGGGAAAATTTTCCATCAAGACTTCCTCAAGACTATTATTCAACCCCAGTCGAAATTTCTTGCGAAAAAAAAGTTTCTCCGCGTGCAATTTAAGCTCGCGGTCGATTGATCTCGTTAGGCTATTGAAATCGAAGTTAGATTCCACCCCCCTTTTCAACATCAAGTCGAGAAGAGCATGACGCGAAAAATAGGCGTGGTATTCTTTTTTTTCTTGCACCTCTTTCCAGATTTCTCCGGAAACGAGCATAAGGCCGGCAAGTTCTTCAAGTAATATATCAATTTTTTGACGATTCTCGTTTTTTTCAAGTTCGTCAACTTGAGTTTTTTTACTTACCGATATTCTATCTATTAGCTTAGCCTTTTTTAGCTCCGCCGTCAATGCCAATTCAGTCACATCCAAACCTTGCGCCAATTTCTTAATCCAATGGCTTTTTTCCACTTCATTCGAAAAACTAGCAATCATTTCAAGAAGAGCTTCGCTAATTTTCTTTTTTCCTTCGGCCGTATTTCCATCAAATACTTTAAAAGCCTTGTCATAGAGATATTGCATGGCACTTTTGGAATTATCGATTGCCTTACATAATTTTTCCGGATCATTCTTTACAACATCAGCTGCATCTTTGCCAAAAGACAATTCCACAATTTGCACGGCAATATCTTTTTCCAAACACAACTTGATACTTTTTTTTGTCGCCGCTTCTCCGGCAGAATCCATATCAAAAAGCATTTTAATATTTTTCGTATAACGCTTCAATGTGTCCAGTTGCGTCGGCGTAAGCGCCGTTCCGGAAACCGCCACTACATTTTTAATCCCCGCTTGACTAGCCGCAATCACATCCATATTTCCTTCAACGAGAAGCACAAAATCCTTAAGCTTTATCTCATTCTTAGCCTTATCAATACCATAGAGTGCTTTGCTTTTGTGATAAACCTCTGTTTCCGGCGAGTTAACATATTTAGCTTGAGACTCGTCTCCACCTGGTGCGACACGCGCGCTATAGCCTAAAACCCTGCCTGAATAGTCACAAATTGGATAGATAATCCGGTCACGAAAACGGTCATACAGCTTCACATTGGAATTTTGGTTTTGCGCATCATCCTTTCGTACCAAAAGACCGGTCTTTTCTATCTCGTCTTTTGCATAGCCACGCTTGATTAGAAATTCCAAAATGTTTCTCCAGCCATTCGGAGCATAACCCAGACGAAAAACTTTGATTGTTTCTTCCGTCAGTCCCCGCTCTTTCAAATAATTCACAATCCTTTCTTTTCCCGCACCCTTCCAAAGCTGAATCTCATAAAACTTGGTTGCCAGTTCCAAAATTTCCAGTGTACAATTTTTTTTCTCCGCTGTTCCCGGTGCCGCTCTTTTCAGCTCCACCCCCGCCTTCTCCGCTAGTTGTTTCAAGGCATCGCGAAATTCCAAGCCTTCAATTTCCATCACAAAGGAAAATATATCTCCACCCTTTTGACAACCAAAGCAGTGCCAAATTTGCTTTTCTTCGCTAACCATGAAAGACGGACTTTTTTCATTATGAAAAGGACAGAGCGCCCTGTAATTGGTCCCTGTCTTCGTTAGTCTCAGATATTCACCCAAAACATCCACAATGTTCAGGCGGCTTTTGATTTCTTCAATATCTGTTCCCATAGCAATAGCCTACTATAAAAAGGGGGGATAAGCAAAAACTAGCTTAAACGTTTTTTGGCGATAGTTTTCAGCTCTAGGTTGAATTTGCTAATCGCCCGATCAATTGCCGGATCAAAATTTTTGTAAATCTCTTTTCTCTTGACGACACTGCCAGCTTCTAAAAGCGAATCATAGGTTCCTGCGTCCAACCAAGCGCCACGAATTTTTTCCACCTTCAACTCCCCAATTTTCATATAGTGCTTATTAATATCAGTGATCTCAATCTCTCCGCGCACAGAAGGCTTAAGATCTTTGGCAATCTTCACCACCTGATTATCATAGACATAAAAACCGGTAATGGCAAAATTGCTCCTGGGCTTTTTAGGTTTTTCTTCAATAGAAATAGCGCGATCATTTTCATCAAACTCTACCACGCCAAACCTTTCCGGATCACTCACTTTTTTAGCAAAAACCAAACCACCCCTTTCAAACTTTCTAATTTTAGCACTTAAATCATCTTCAAAAATATTATCCCCCAAAACCATCGCCACTGGTTCACCTCCAATAAAAGTTTCCCCAAGAATAAAAGCATCAGCCAAGCCACGCGGAATTTTTTGAACGCGAAATTCCAGATGGATTCCCACTCCTTCAAAAATTGACCCCAAAAGATTGATAAATTGTCCGGAATGCTCGGGAGCAACAATGATGAGAATTTCTTTTATCCCAGCCTTAACCAACACATTCAGAGGATAGAAAATCATCTGTCGATCAT
>DAIEIZ010000028.1 GCA_027351145.1 Candidatus Moraniibacteriota bacterium
AAGCAAGAACGTTATTCAAAAGAAGTGGAAAGAATAATGGAAATTTCAGATCAGATTTTAGATTGGCGGGAGATTGTCCATGTTATCATGTTGCCAACAGCATCCGAACCGGCCGATGTTATTGAGCCATCAATCAAAGCTGTTGCTGAGGCAAATTTTCCCAATGAGCAAATCATCATTCTTCTTGCGACGGAAGAGCGAGAAAATGAAGAAAAGCGCAAAGAAAAAGTGGCGTATCTTAGTAATAAATTTATTGGCGTATTTCGTGATTTTATTGTTACTACGCATAAAGTTAGTGATGATGAAATGAAAGCCAAGGGTTCCAACGCAACTTTCGCCGCTCGCGAATTAGCAAAATATTTGCAAGAAAAAAATATTGATTTTAAGAGAGTTATTTTTTCTAATTTTGATTGTGATAGTGTGGCGCATAAAGAATATTTTGCTGCTTTAACTTATAATTACATTATTGATCCGAAAAGATTACAACGTAGCTATCAACCTCTTCCAATGTATCATAATAATCTTTGGGATACGAATGCTTTTGTGCGGGTAATTGTAACTGGTTCTAGTTTTTGGCATATCTTTCAAAGCACAAGATTTGATGGCATGGTGACTTTTTCTTCACATAGCGAACCATTCGACACGCTCTATAATGTCGATTTTTGGCCGGTCAATATGATAAGTGAAGACTCAATTATTTATTGGAAATGCTTTACTTATTATAATGGAGATTACAGGGTTAAGCCGATTTATTTGCCGATTTCTCTTGATGCGGTTCTTGCGGATACTTATTGGCAGACTATCGTTAATCAATATAAGCAAAAAAGACGCTGGGCTTATGGGATTGAAAATTTTCCAGTAATTATGCGCGCAATTGGTCCAAGTAAGAATATTAGTTTTAGAAAAAAATTTAAAACGGCTTTTGAGATGCTGGAAGGACATCATTCTTGGGCAACTTCGTCTTTGATTCTGGCAATTTTAGGTTGGTTGCCGTTGATTTTGGGTGGAGATGCTTTTAATCAGCAGGTTTTGGCAAAAAATCTACCAATCTATACGCGTTATTTGATGATGCTGGCCATGATTGGACTGGGGGTTTCAATGTCGTTGAGTTTTCTTCTGCTTCCCCCGCGACCGGAAAAATACTCGCGCTGGAGAAATATTTATATGCTTTTGCAATGGATTCTTGTGCCTATTATTGCACCATTCCTGGGGTCCCTTCCAGCAATTGATTCGCAGACGAGAATCCTTTTAGGGAAATATTTTGGCGAATTTTGGGTTACGCCGAAAAAGAGTGTAGAAAAACAGAAATAAAAAAACTATTCAGTAAATTTCTAAGATACTGCTTATGATAAAATATCTCACTCCATTCTTGGAAGCGTTTTTTTTCACCATCTGTATTATTATTCTAGCTTTGCCGTTAGCGAAAAAAATTCATTGGGGCAGACGCAATACGGAGAGGCATATTCATAAGGCGGGCGTATATCGCATCGGAGGAATCGCAATGGTGCTGGCGTTCAATTTGACCATCCTATTTAATAGAGATTTAGTCATTACGCCTGAATTATTCGGTTTTATGGCGGCCTCCATTATTTTGATGTCGATGGGGATTCGAGATGATATTGAGGAAATTTTTTGGAAGACACAGCTTTCAATTCAGATTGCTACTGCCTTTCTCATTTTTATATTTGGCGTGAGGATATATTGCGTTACAAATCCATTAAATGGAGGCTTGATTGACTTAGATTTGGGTCAAACCGTCTTGATCTCATTGGCTCTTGTGGTTTTTTGGATAGTTTTTGTGATAAATGCTGTTAATTGGATTGATGGAGTTGATGGATTATCCGGGGGAATCAGTTTGATTTCCATCGGGACTATTTTTTTTCTAAGTTTTAAACCGGAAGTTGACCAGCCTCCCGTTGCGATTATTTCCTGTATCATATTTGGAGCTATTTTAGGCTTTTTGATTTTTAATTTTAATCCAGCGCGGATAATGGCAGGAACGTCCGGCGCAATGTTTATGGGACTATCCCTTGCCATTCTGGCCATTTTTTCTGGCACAAAAATTGCCACTGCCATTTTAGTGCTTGCGATTCCAATTATTGATTTTATTTGGGTTATTGGCGAGCGAATAAGGAGGGGACAATCGATTTTTAAACCAGACAATAATCATCTTCATCACAAGCTTTTGGAGATTGGCTGGTCTCAGAAAAAAATCGCTTCATATTATTATACGGTAACGATTATTATTGCGCTTATTGCTTTAAATACTAGAATTATTGGTAAGAGTATTACCTTGATCGCCTCAGTTTCGATTATGCTTTTTGCGTCTTTGATGATAAATAAAAGACTGGCCAAGATTAGAAGAAGTTAGCTGGCATGATCTTTGCCTTATAAAACTCAAAACCCCTTAGGCTTAAACAACTTAAGGGGTTTTGAGTTTTATAAGGAAAGTAACGTTATACTTGGCTTGAGTTAAAAGAGCAGTAGAATTTTATTTTGCAATAATTAAGTTTTTCAGACTTTAGGATAGAGATGGTACTCTTACTGCATATTTGTGTAAATTCTTGAGTTGTCCGGCGCTGAGATTTTTAGATTTTGTGATTGCGTCGGCGATCAGGCTTTTGGAAAATTCTACTGACGTTCCCACTCGCACTCCTCCCTTATGACCTACATTTTTTCTTAGGAAATCTTCGATGTAGATTTTGTGTTCAGGAGTGAGGGATGAGTCTGAATTTTTTTCCAAATAATCCGCTAGAGCCTTGCGTGCAAGTTTAGTGGTGCCATCTCCTTTGCCAGCTGTTTCGATAAATGACTGGTCTGTTTCTTGGCTGGTTGTGACTGAAGATGTTTTGTCTGCAGTGTTTGCCTTGTCGGCTGCGTTAGTATCGCTATTGGCAGTTGCCGCATCAGTATTCCCATTATCTTTTGTTAAATCTTTAAGAACGTCACTTTGCTGGGTCTGATCTTTCTGATCAACATTTTGTGAACGATTGGAATAGGAATAGATTCCAGCGGCGATAACTACGACAATGAAAATGCTGACAATTATTCTCAGATTGTCCTGAAGCCATTGTTGCATTGTTGACTGATTGTTTTCTTCGTCGGTTGTTTCTCCATTTGAGTCTTGCTCGTTATTTGATTCTTGATTGAATTCCATAAATTTCACCTTCCTTTCTAGTTTGTCCCGTATCCTGCCTTGGCAGGATTTGCGGGGTTAGGTTTTTAATGTGCTTTCGTTGAAGCGTTGGTTGCTTTTTAGCAACCGGGGGTTTCTAATATTAAATTTTAGCAAAGCTGGGAAGTGCGTCAACTAGACAAGGGGGTATATTTAGTGTCTAGTATAATCAGGTTAATTTTAAACATGCAAAAGGCAGGCATCTTTGTGATCGGATTGTGCGCGGATGACAAGTGATTTATTTTAAAAAATAATTAATATAAAATGAGTAAATAAATATTTTACTTAAATTTTCAATATTTTTTTTATTTTTTTTCAATATTTTTTTTATTTTTCATTATTGGATTGAAATATTTACTTTTTTTAATTTACTTTCAAAAAAAATATCTGTGGATAACTTTTTGCTATTGCATAAAAATATATATGTTGTATAATTTAGATACAAAAATTATTTCTAAAAAATTTATAAATAATTTTTGTAAAATAAAAGGTCGAAAACAAATTATTAAAAATATTTCAGAAAAGTTTCCTGCGTGAAGCTTTGGAAAAAAATAAAAATAGAAAGGATGGTGAATTAATATGGCAGCAAAGAAAAAAGCAGCTAAAAAAACTGTAAAGAAGACTGTAAAAAAAGTCGCTAAGAAAAAAGCTACTAAGAAGAAAAAATAGTCTTTTAGTATAGTTTTAAATTCCGATTTTCGGGTCATGTTCTATGTTTGGCAAGTTGTCAGCACAGAACTTATATCAACGTTGAACACAAACAAAAAACCGCTAACACGCGGTTTTTTGTTTGTGATGGAGGATGCAGTCTAAACCAGTTTAATTGTGCAAATTCGCCATTTTCCGGCTAGATCTTTTTCGAATTGGATACTGGCAGCAGGCAGGATTTTTTTGACTAAAATATTTAGAGATTTTTTTTGCTCGGGACCTATTTCCATGAAACATGAAACATGCAGTATATGAGAATCATTTTTTAAATTTCCGATTTGCTTTAGGAGTTTTTCGTAGTGATCCAGTCCGGCCTTTGGACTGTACAGTGCAGATTTTGGTTCGAAGTTTTTTACATTTGGCGCAGTCGCAGAATAAATTTTTTTTGAGAGATAAGGGAGGTTGGCAACAATAATTAAATTGTTAAATTGTTTTATTGTTGCATTGTTTTTTAAAAAATGCTCAAATAAATTTGATTTTATGAATTTTATTTTTGTTAAACTATGCTTTTTGGCATTGTACTTCGCGATTATTAAAGCTTTTCCGGAAATATCAATACCGAAATAGTTTATTTTTTTATCTTTCGAATTTTTAGCAATAGAAATAATGATATTTCCACTACCGGTGCCGATGTCAATAACGCTCAGCGGGGTGTTTTTGGCGACTAATATCTCTTGCAGTGTTCGTTCGACGAGAAGTTCTGTTTCTGGGCGGGGGATGAGAGTATCTTTTGTAACCTTAAAATCTATGCCATAAAATTCTTTGTGTCCAAGAATATGCGCAATTGGTTCATTTTTGAATCTTCTGGCTAGCAATTTGTTGATTTCTATTTCCCGTTTCCTGCCTATTTTTTCTTCTGGATGCGCCAAAACAAATTCCCGAGATTTTTTGATTTCGTGAGCGATTAGAAGTTCAAGATCCAGATTATCTATTTTTGGCCTGTATTTATCGAGGATAGTTTGAATTGTGGCCACAGGCTTAAAGTTTAGTCATTTTCATCTTAATGTCTTCCTCTTGAAGTGCAGAGATTATTGATTCGATATTGCCTTCCAGGACGCCATTGATATTGCTCCAATTCTGTTTAATGCGGTGATCAGTGATGCGATCCTGGGGAAAGTTGTAGGTTCGAATTTTTTCCGAGCGGTCGCCGGTGCCAATTTGCGATTTTCTTTGGTCGCCAAGATCTTTCGCGCGCTTCTCTTCCTCAGCTTGTAGGAGGCGTGAACGCAACACTTTCATGGCTTTGTCTTTGTTTTTCAACTGTGATTTTTCATCCTGGCAGGAAACGATGACGCCAGTGGGCAGATGAGTGATGCGCACGGCTGATTTGGTGGTGTTGACAGACTGTCCGCCAGGACCGGAGGAGCAAAAAGTGTCAATGCGAATATCTTTTTCTTCAATTTTGAAATCAAACTCTTCTGCTTCGGGAAGAACGGCGACGGTGGCCGTGGAAGTATGAATACGTCCGTTTTTTTCCGTTTCCGGGATGCGTTGAACGCGGTGTACGCCGGATTCATATTTCATCTTGCCGTACGCCCCAGAGCCGTTAATTTCAAAAACAACCTCCTTGAACCCACCCACGCCATTTTGATGTGAATTGAGGAGTGAGACTTGCCAGCGATTTTTTTCGGCATAATGCGCATACATTCGGAAAAGGCTGGCGGCAAAAAGCGCTGATTCGTCACCGCCGGCTCCGGCACGAATTTCCACTATAATATTCTTTTCATCATTGGGATCTTTGGGTAAAAGAAGAGTCTCCAGTTCTTTCTCTAGAATAGTTTTTTTATTGGACAGTCCTATGTTTTCATCTATAGCCATTTGCTTCATTTCGCCATCTTCTTCGCCATTCACAATTTCCGCATTTTCGCGCATATTTTTTTCTACCAGTTCCAATTCTTCGATTTTGCCGATTATTTCATTCATTTCCGCTTGTTTTTTGGAGAGCTGGGTCATTTTTTGCGTATCAAAAACCACCGTAGGATTACTGAGTTCTTCGGCAATTTTGGCATATTCAGCTTTAATTTGTTCGATTTGTTCGCGCATGGCGTTTTGGCTACTCATCGTATTATATAGTTAATTTGGGGAATAGGCAATATTTAGCAGTTGTTTATTTTTCAATCTTGGGTTATATTGGTTTTAGGTTAAGACTTGCAAAAAAATGTATCCAAAAAGACAAAATTCTCAAAATTTTCGCAATAATCTTTTTTGTTGTTGCTGTAACCATGCGATTGTTTTGGGAGCAGCTTTTTTCTGTTGATGCGCAATAAGAAAAGACTTGATGCCAACTCCCGAAACAGTCGGGATTTTATTTTTCTCTGTCTGTTTGCAATATTGCGCATAGCGTTGCAGGCGGGCGAATATATGAATAAATCTAACCCTAATGATTAAACGCAAATTTATGCTTTATCAAAATATCTTAGAAACTATTGGCAACACTCCATTAGTTAAAATTAACAAACTTAACTCAAATCTAAATCTGAAAATCTTTGCCAAATTGGAGGGTCAAAATCCTGGCGGAAGCATTAAGGATCGTGTGGCGCTGAAAATGCTTGAAAAAGCTATTGAAAATGGTGAGTTGACAAAGAATAAGACAATTATCGAACCAACCTCCGGTAATACCGGGATCGGAATTGCTATGATCGGTGCAGTTTTGGGCTATGCGGTGGAAATCGTAATGAGTTCGGCGGTTTCCATGGAAAGAAGAAAAATGCTGGAAGCGTTTGGTGCGAAAATAATTCTTACTGACGCGGACAAGGGGACAGATGGTGCAATTATGAAAGCGCGAGAGCTTGTGAAAAATAATTCAGAGAAATATTTCATGCCGGATCAGTTTTCGAATGTCTACAACAAAATCGCGCACTATGAAACGACGGCCAGAGAAATCTGGGAAGATATGGAGGAAAAAATTGATTATCTTGTTTCTTCCATCGGCACTTCCGGGACGATTATGGGTGTGGGAAAATATCTGAAGGAATATAATCCTAAAATAAAAATCGTTTGCGCTTATCCGGAGAAAGGGCATTACATCCAGGGGCTAAAAAATATGGAAGAGGCAATTGTGCCGGCAATCTATGATAAAAATCAAATTGATGAATTTGTGATCATCGAAAGTGAAAAAGCCTTTGTGATGGCAAGAAGAATCGCAAAGGAAGAAGGAATTTTTGTCGGCATGTCGTCTGGCGCAGCTATGCTCGCGGTTGTCGAATTGTCTAAAAGAAATATTTCCGGCCGAATGTGTGTTATCTTTCCTGATCGAGGAGAAAAATATCTAAGCACGAAACTGTGGGGATAAATACAAAAAAATGAAACATGTTATAATTAATTTGCGTAATTAATAATTGTTAGTCGGGCTAATAAAATGAAGGATAATAAGCAATCGGTTGCGGCAAGTTCTATTTTTGCAAGTTTCTTTTTGACGGTGGTAAAATTGATCGTGGGTCTTATGACGGGCAGCATGGGTATTCTTTCTGAGGCGGTCCATTCTCTGCTAGACCTGGGAGCGACAATTTTGACCTTTTTTGCGATCAAGTTTGGCGACAGGCCGGCTGATGATTCCCATCCCTATGGTCATGAAAAAATTGAAAGCGTTTCTGCGCTCATCGAAACAGGGTTACTTTTTGTGACCAGCATCTGGATTATTTATGAGGCAATTCATCGGATCATAGTTAGAAATACTGAAGTAGAAATTGCTTGGTATGCTTTTGCAGTAGTTATTATTTCTATTATCGTCGATATTTCGCGCAGTCGTGCGCTTATTAAAGTGGCCAAAAAAACCAATAGTCAGGCACTTGAAGCAGATGCGTTGCATTTTAGCAGTGATATTTGGAGCTCGGTGGTAGTTTTGATTGGATTAATCTTAGTGATGATTGGAATTAGAGGCGCGGATACCTTTGCGGCTATCGGTGTTTCTATCTTTGTGATGATGGCCGGGTATCGATTGGGAAAAAGAACGATAAATATCTTGGTGGATCGCGCGCCGGATGGAATTTCAGATATTATTGAGGATCTTGTCTGTAAGGTTCCTGGGGTGATAGGAACTAGCAATATCCGGGTTAGATCCCTGGGCTCTCGTTTAGCTATTGAAGTATGTATTAAGCTTAGTCGCAAACTTTCATTAGCCAGAGCAAGCGATATCAAGAAAGATACTGAACAGAAAATTAAAGCGCAGTTTCAGACCGCGGAAATATTGGTTAATATCGATTTGATCCAGCTGGACGATGAAACTATCGTAGAGGCTGTGCAGGCTTTGGGAGTAAAAAATAATATTCCGGTGCATGATGTTGTGGTTGACTTATTGGACGGCAAGCAGTACATCAGTTATGATTTGGAGTTGCCCGATACATTGAACATGAAAGATGCTCACGCAATAGCGACTAGCTTAGAGGAGGATGTTAAGAATGAATTGGGTGAAGAGATAGAACTTAATTCTCATATCGAACCTCTCAGAAATGGAGCAGTGTTGAGTTCTGATGTGTCTGAAAATAAAATGGATGAAATAATGGCAGTGCTAAAAGAAGCTGACAAGGAGGTTGAGGAAATAAGCGAGATACATAATGTTCTGGCAAGAAAAATTGGCGATAAGTTTTTTGTTTCCTTCCATTGCTTGACGCCAGCCGAATTTTCTTTGGAGGCAGTGCATGAGGCGACAAATAGATTTGAATGTCTCATGAAAGAACGGATGAAAACAATCAAAAGAGTAGTAATTCACGCGGAGCCGATTGAATGATTTGAGTGATGATTGTTTGAGCAGGACTGGTATCCTGTTTTTGTTTTGCCAAAAAGATTTTTTATCCCCAAAGTTGCGAGATGAAAAAATAGACTGAAAAAATGATCAGCATTAGTCCGAAAAGGAATTGAATGGTGTTGGATTTTGTTTCGAGATTGGTTTTTGCTCCAATGTAGGCCATGGGGATTACACCAAGTGCCATGGCGGCGCTGATGCCAAGATCAATGTGGCCCAGGCGATAGTGAATGAGACAAGCTGGTATGAATAGCACGGAGACAGCTAAAAGGGAAGTGGCAATGGCTTCTTTAATTTTCATCCTAAAAAGCAGGACATAGGCCGGAATGAGCAGCAGCCCGCCGCCGTTGGCGAGAATGCCGGAAATGCCGCTGGCGATAAAAGCAATAATTGTGACATAACCGGCATTGGCTGGTTTTTGTTTCCGACCGTTTTTATTAAATCGGTTATTGTGAAATTTTTTGTAGATAAAATTTACGCCAACAAAAAATAAGACTAAAGCGCTAAAAAGCATGAGGAAAAGGCCGGAGAACCTTTCTGATAAATATGAGCCAACAATTATACCTGGCACGCCTCCGACGAGACTCCACTTAAAAATTCGATAATTGACTAAATGTTCTTTTCGATATACTGCAAATGCGATGATGATTGTGAGCAGTGCTGTTGGCAAAGGACTTGCTAGTGCGATGTATTGCGGAACATGCAGGAAAACTCGCAAAAGCGGAGTGTCAATGCTGCTGCCTCCGATACCAAAAAAAGCTGAGATAAAACCAGTTGCAAGTCCGATAATGATTGCTCCGATAGACATTTCTATTTTTCTAAATATTTGCTTATAGCTTAATTTTAGCTGAATGCGGCAGCATTAGCAATAATAGAAACCAAAAAATTCTTCATATTTTCTTCATTTGGAGAAAATATACTGACTGGCGTGGGAGTTTTCTTGCGTTGGTCGATACGAAAGAAGACAGGATAATCATTTAATAAATTAACATAAATAAAACATATGAAATATAATTTGAAAAAAAGTTTTAGCTGTCAGCGGGTTGGCAGTCATCATGGGAGTGATTAGTTTTAGTCCGATTGTAAGCGCGAAAACTAACACTAAGACAAAAACTGTAAAAACTGTTAAACAGTTAAAGGACATAAACGAACATTGTCGGGGAAAGTTACTGCTATGAGTGGCACAACTATTACGATGAAAAAAGGCGGACAATCTTATACAATAGAGGCTTCCGGTGTTACGCCGGTTAATAAAAAGGGTGCTAGCATTGCTATTTCTGACATTAAAGTCGGACATCAAATTTCCGTGAGAGGAACAGTGACCGGAACAACTGTTTCAAATATTTTGAAACTTAGAGATATTACCCTTCCTGTCAAATAATTTAGTTAGTTTTATTATTAAATTTATGCATAAAAAGCATCCAAACGGGTGTTTTTTATGTTTTTATGACCCATGATTAATTTTTCTCTTCCTATGTGCCTAATTTTCAAATTAAGAATTAAATATGGTATAATAAAAATAAATAAACATTTAATATAAAAAAATGAAAAAAACAAAAATAGTTGCAATTGTAATAGGAGTTGCCATTTTAGTTTTAGCAGTGATTATTGTTATGCAGGGATTGGTTTTCAAGACTATAATTGGTGGTCCAATGCCAAGTAGGAGTTTTGACAGCTCTCTGTCTGCAGGATCATCGCCTTCGTCTTCCGCGGCAACTTTTAGCAGTCCAATGGCGGTGAGCCAGGAAAAAATGCCCACTCCCAGTAATGCTTTGTCTGGAGATTATCAATCAGCGGACGCTCCCGTGGCGACAGACAAAAAAGTCATCAAGGATGGGGATTTGACTTTGAAAGTGGATAATGTCGACAACGCAGTTACGCAAATTGAAAAAATAGCCAAAGATAATGGCGGAGATTTGTTTTCTTCTAACTTTTTCAAAAATAGCCAGGATCTCAAAAGCGGAATGCTTACGATTAAAGTTCCTGTTGCCAATTTTGAAAAAACATTCACTGAAGTGAAAAAAGTGGCGGCGGCTGTCGTTCGCGAATCAACTAGCGGTCAAGATGTAACGCGGGAGTATCAGGATCTTGAAGGTCGAATTAAAAACAAGCAAGCTGAAGAGCTGGCCTATCAAAAAGTTTTGGATCAGGCGCAAAAAGTGAGTGATATTCTTGAGGTGACACAATCGCTTTCTCGAGTGAGGGGAGAAATTGAATCGCTGCAGGGAACATTGCGCTATCTGGCAGCTCAGACCGACATGTCAACAATCACAATCAATATGTCGGAAGACTCCGGCATCGCAGTATCTGATTCTTGGCGACCATGGCAAGTGGCGAAAGATGCTACGCGCGCGCTGGTGGTTAAGGTGCAAAATTTTGTTGATTTTCTGATTATCTTTATAATAACTTTCATTCCGACAATAATTCTCTATCTGATTCTGGCTTGGACTCTCTATAAAATAGGTAAAGCAATTTTTACTAAGATATCTAAGGCGGAAAAAGGGAGGAAGAAATAGATTTAAAGAAGTTCTAATAAAAAAAGCAGGGCAATGCTCTGCTTTTTGTTATTTATTTGGCTTATGCGTAAGTCGTAATCTTAGCAAAGTAATTTTTATGTTGACAAAAATCCTAAAAAGTGCTACGTTACTGAGTTAGTACATTTACAAATTTTGATTGTTGGTTGCATTTTTCAGGGTTTTTTGAGCTTTGAAAAATGCAATCAACAACGTGTTGTTGCAGAATGCAAAAAATATAACCAGGGAAAAAGGAGGCAGTATGTTTGGAATGGGTATGAACAGTGGCTATAGTGTAATGTATTATGCCGTCGTGGTAATCGCGCTGGTCTTCGTTGCCAGCTATTTGTTCGGGGTCTGGAAAAAATATTCGATGGATTTTCAAAATTCATTGGATGAGAACAAGGAAATCCCAGCATGGACCACTCCGGCAGTAAGGACGGTAATCGTTGTTGCGATTTTCATCTTAGCGTGCACATGGGGGTGGAATATGAAGCAGTCGATGACTGCCAATGTTTCGACCTATGAAAATCCGGATGAAAAGGCGGATCAGAAGAGCGTTTCGGAAACAAGTCTTCCGGCGAATGAGGAACTTGACAGAGTTCGGGCCGAACAAAAAGTTCGCGCGAATACCAAGCCTCACGAGGAGGCAATCGACTCCTTCAGTAAACGCATGCGGGAAGAGGCTGAAAAAATCCGTAAACGTTCAATCGAAACATCGAAATAACAACTGTATAACACAAAATGAAAGGATTTCTGACATGAAAAGAAGTGTATTGGCCGCGTTGGTTTTGATGATAATGAGTTTTTTGAGCGGTTGTACCGAGCAAGTTCCTCCGGGAACAGTTGGGCGAATTAATACGCCCGATGGCTGGGAAGAAAAGGTTTTGAACCCAGGATTTTACACTTGTTATAACAGGGACAAGATGTACCTGGTGGACATCACCAACAAAGCCTTTAATGAAAAAATGGACATTCTTGTTGGTGGTAAAGTGAATCTGACGGTGAATTTCAGTGTCAGAGTTCGCGCGAACACCGGCGATCAGGAAATGATGAAAAAAGTCTTCGAAAGTGTCACAGCGACAAAGACTGATAAGGATACTGCTTACAGGATAAGCATCGATCAGCTTTACGTGACGTTTTTGAGGATGAAGGCATTATCGGTGCCTCGAAGTGTGTTTGAAGTTCAGCCGGATATCAAAACTGCCATCGCCAATAGTCCAGCGCTTGCAATAGAAATTCGTAAGCAGATTACGGCACTTGCCAAGTCTACCCCGCTCATTGTTGATGACGCGGAAATTACGAACTATGATTGGCCGAAATCAATCACGGATGCGCAGGAGGAACTGGTCAAAATTCAGCTTCGAGAGGATGCGGCAGATGCCAATGTTCGGGCTGATCTCAAAAAAGCTCAAGGCGATCTTCTTGTGGAGGAAGCCAAGAAGCTGATTGAATTGAAAAAGGCCGAGGCGATCGCTGAGTCAATTGATATTATCAAATCAAAGCTGGCGGGTGCTCCTGAATATCTGATGTGGCATCAAATCAAGGTAATGGGTGAAGCGGCAATGGGACCGAATAATGCATTTATTCTGTATCCATATGCCACAGATACGCATCAGGTTCAAAGCATGATCGGGAATTCCAACCTGACCCAAATGCTTAAGGCAAAGGATTTGCCAAAGTAATTTATTGCAACAACTTTCTGAAGGAAAATTCCTTCATAACAATTTGGACCCTGTGGTTTCTGCGGAAATCACAGGGCGTTTTTTTTGTTTAAATTTTTTAATTTGCCTACATTTTTGAAATATGCTACTGTTTAGTTACTGAAATAAACTTGCGTGAAAAATATAATAACTTCTGTTTGAAGTCGACTTGATGAAAACTCGGGTCAAATTGCGTCTTACGAGGCAATTTCCGAGCTTATAATTAATTAAGTCGTTTTTTTCTCTATGACTTACACATAAGCCCCAAAAAAAATTCTCAAGAGCACGGTTTCCTCATTTTGGCGAGCCCTTGTTGGTCTACTGGACGCCTCGGATGCTAGGAAAAACAAACGTGCGAACTTCTTTCGGACAGGTGCATAAGTCTCTATTTTTATGAATAATAAAGAAAAAATTCTCGTCTCTGTCAGGGAGCATTTGCTCAGTGTTTGTGTCAGCCTGAAAACAAGTTTTCGGGAACTGCGAAAAAGTTTGAAACTGAGCGAAGAACGTTTCAGTAGTCTTTCCTATGGCGACCAAATTGTCGAAAGTGAAATCATTGCCTATGGGAAAAAGCGGATTGGTGAATTTGAGCATTTGGAAAACTCACCCTATTTTGTCCGTTGCGACGTTTTGTTTCAAAATGATGAGATGGAGTCAAGCATCTATTTTGCTAAATTTGGTTTTGACAAAGAAGCGATTTATTCTTGGATAACTCCGGCTTCAGTCATGCGTTTTGAAAAGCCGGGCGAGGTACGTTATCGGCGGCCGGATGGCACATGGCAAAAAGCGACACTCTTGCGAAAGGATCAATATATGATTGTGGACGGAAAGATTAAGTTTCTTTCATCGGAAGCGATTGGCGTGCCAAGGGAGTTGGTCCATGAAGAATATTTTTCTACTCAAAAATCCGGGTTTATTCTTCCGGAAATTGTGGCGCAAATGGAAAAAGCGCAAGACTCGGTGATTCGTGCTCATCACGCGGGACCGTTTCTCATTTCCGGTCCGGCGGGCAGCGGAAAAACAACGCTGGCGCTGCACCGCGTGGCCTATTTGGTGCAATCGCCGGACTTGGCGTCAATCTATCAAAGCAAATCGATTGTGGTGTTTGTTCAAGACAACGGCACAAAAGAATATTTTTCCCATCTTCTTCCTGAGCTGGGGATTTCCGACGTTAAAATAACCACTTTTTTTGAGTGGGCGTTTGCCATCTTGGGAATGAGTGGCAGCGCGGTTGATCGTTATGGCAATTCGGAAAAAGAGAAAGATCTTTATGAATTTCAAAAATTAAAAGCTTTGAAAAATTTGCCTAAAAAAATATTACATAGCGCAAATTATTTCTCAACTCTTCAAAAAATATACGTGGCATATTTTGACAAGGCGCAGCAAGAACTATTTTCACGTCAAAGCAAAGAAAACCTTTATGACCGAATCGATCTTACGGTGCTTTTGAAAATATTTGAGAAAAATAATACTGATTTAAGCGTGGTGCGGGATTATTATGTTGAACAAAAAAATGGCAAAGTAAAAAAGAAAAGAGGCTCAGTACGGCTTGAGTATTCTCTAGCGGTGATTGATGAGTTTCAAAACTATCTGCCGGATCAGTTGAAATTAATGAAATCATGCTTGAGCATTAAAACACAAGCCGCGCTCTATGTGGGTGATATGGCTCAGCAAGTAAAACTGGGTACGATTCGTCAGTGGGAAGAGATTGGGGAAAAATGGACAAAGAGCGAAAAGTTGTTTTGGAAAAAGTTTACCGTAACACAAAAAATATTTTGCAATTTATCAGAAAATTGGGTTATGCGATTGAAATTCCCGAGCAACTGAAAGTTGGGGCGGAAGTGGGCGAATATGTTTTGGAAAATGCACAAGCGGAAATTGATGAGATCAAAAAGATTGTCAAAAAGAGCACTTTCTCCAGCTTGGGAATCTTAGCCAAAGAAGACGAATATCTCTCGGATTTCAGGCAAGCGTTTTTGGTCAATCAAAAAATTCATGTTATGACCATGAACGAAGCGCAAGGCGTGGAATTTGATGTGGTTATTTTGGTTGGCATTGGCCAAGATGCTTCTGTTGATTATGCGTACATGAAAGACGTGGAACTCGCCGAAGGGAAAAAGCGAATTGAAAAAGACTTGCTCTATGTCGCGCTTACGCGGGCGATTTTCGAGTTGCATGTTATGGGGAAAGAGAAATTGGAGGACGTGGTGTGCATTTGTTAAGTCTATGGCTTGCATTTCCAATGGGTTTTGAATTTATTGCGTGTCGTGTTTAATTGCATCCAGGTAGAAAATAGAGTATAATTATTGCAATAGTTAGGAGAAACTTTTTATTAATTAGTAAATTTAAAAAAATAAAATACCGATAAAAAAAGTCAAGTGTTCAGAATAAGCCAAATTAGCATCAGTGATTTCACATAATTCCGTTCTTTCAAATTTCAAACTAGCTGCAGTGACTACTGCCTAAAAACAGTACACATAAAGACACAGGTTGTCACTTACCGATACGTGCCAGAAGCACACAATAGGATGTTGGAAACACAAGGTCTTGTAATTATGGAATGCGTCCTAATAGACGATATTTTTTAGACAAGCGTCCCTGACTTCCAACAGTGCGGAGCGTTTACTTCATAAGGGCGGTTATCCTTCAGAAGCCTCCACACTACTGCTAAAAGTTTTCTAGCAGTAGCCACTGCAGCGGTTTTTGTTCCCCTCCGTTTCTTAATGGAGAGGTAGTAAGAACCAAATCCCGGAATCTTCTTAGTAACTGTCTAAATTCTTTTCTTTGATGTATACTTCTTTGTAGAGCTTTGTTAAAACAAAAACTATGCAAAGAAAAATGTATCCAAGCGATGTTACTCGCGAGCAATTTGAAAAAATCAGTCCTTTGCTTGCCTCGGCACGCAAGACGACTAAACCAAGAAAAGTTGACCAATACGACGTGTTCTGCGCCTTGTTGTATCTGTTGAAATCAGGTTGCCAGTGGCGAATGTTGCCATCTGATTTTCCCCAATGGAAATTGGTTCATTACTATTTCACTGTATGGAGTAGCAGGAAAAACAAAAACACCCCCAGCGTATTGGAGGAGGTCTTAAAAAAAATTGGTCAGCGAAGAACGCTTGAAAAATGGGAGATTATGCAACACCAGCATGGGTATCGTTGATGCTCAAAGCGTGAAAAATACCGAATCAGCCAGACACAAAGGTTACGATGCAGGTAAAAAAGTATCTGGGATTAAAAGGCATATTGTCGTGGATACCAACGGGTTGCCGCACGCGCTAA
>DAIEIZ010000066.1 GCA_027351145.1 Candidatus Moraniibacteriota bacterium
TTCCAGGTTCGAATCCTGGTCCCGCAACAAAATTCATGTGATATGCCTGCCTGCCGTTAGGCAAGTAACAGACAGTATTTTTGTTTCGTGTTTCATGACTTTGGCCAGGATAGCTCAGCCGGTTAGAGCGCAGCACTCATAACGCTGAGGTCGTGAGTTCGAGTCTCACTCCTGGTACAAAAACATACAACATGCAACAATCAATAATTATTACATGAATTGGGGGCGTAGCTCAGTTGGTTAGAGCGACTGCCTGTCACGCAGTAGGTCACCGGTTCGAGTCCGGCCGTCCCCGCACACTACATTTAGTATCGTGCAAGACCGATTGTCTAATGCTTGAGCCATTTTTCCAAAATGGCTTTTTGTTTGTATTTCATCCACTGCTTAAAAAGCCTTGGAAAATGTATATATCAAATAAATAAAAACAGTAGGGCTTGGTCTGTAATTAAAAAATTGACAAGAATTAGCATCCAAAGTAGACTGGGTTTATGGAAACTAGAAAATATCTAAAAGATATTGCAGAAGTGATTGCCGGCTACTCTTTTCGGACTGCATTGCGAGGCAAAGAGAATGCCTCGCTTTTCGTGCTTCAAGCCAAAAATATTTTGGAAAATTCAATCGTTGATGAGGAGAACTTGGATGGCATAGATTTTGAAAATTATCGTTCAAAAGCGGTTGTGAAAAAAAATGATGTGGTGGTTTCTTCGCGCGGGAGTTTTCGCGCCGGATTTGTAAGTTCGGCATCCAAGAATACAATCACTGCTTCATCGGTCTATATTTTACGGTTGAAAGATAAGGATGTTCAACCGGAATATTTGGCGATTTATCTGAATTCAATCGAGGGACAAAAGCAACTCATTGAAAGTTCGACCGGTGCAGCCATAAAAGCAATTCGAAAAAACGATCTGGAAAATATATTTATCGTTGTGCCAAACACTGAAAAGCAGGAAAAAATAATCGGAATATATCATACCAACAAAAAATTGCAAAGAGCCTTGTCGGAAAAGATAAATCTCATAAACAATGTTAGCGAAGTAGCTATAAATAAATTATTAAAAAACTAAAAACTATGAACGCAGTCAGAAAATACACACAAGAAGAGCTTAATAAAATTCTTTGGTCTGCGGCTGATTCTTCAAGGAGCAGTGTGGATGCTGGCGTATATAAGGACTACGCGCTGGTGATGCTTTTTTTCAAATACCTCGGCGACCTTTCAAAAAAAAGATACGAAGAATACAAAAAACGATTTGGCAATAACGAAAAACGCATCGAAGAAAAAATGAAACTCGATCGTTTCTATCTGCCACCGAAAGCTTCCTTTGATTATATCTATAGCATCATTGAGCAGGACAATATTGGTGAAGAAATCAACAAGGCTTTGCATAAAATCGAAGATGCCAACAAGGAAAAACTTGAAGGAGTTTTCAGCGTGGATTTCAATTCCGAATCAATTTTGGGAAAACTCGATCAGAGAAACAAAATGCTCCGCCATTTGATCCATGATTTCTACAAGATCGATCTCTCCGACGCGGGTGATGACATCATCGGGAATGCCTATATGTATATGATCGAACGCTTCGGAGCCGACGCGGGGAAAAAAGCCGGAGAATTTTTCACGATCACCGCAGTGGCCAAATTGTTGGCAAAACTCGTGCAGCCGAAAGCGGGCGCAAGAATATGCGATCCTTGCTGTGGAAGCGCGAACTTGCTTTTGCTGGCTGGTGAAGAAGTGGAAAAACAAGGTTCGGAAAACTACGCTCTCTATGGACAGGAATCAACCGGTTCAACTTATCAGCTGGCGCGTATGAACATTTTTTTACACGGCAAAGATTCAGCCATGCTCGAGTGGGGCGATACTTTGAATAATCCGCTTCTAGTTGAGAATGATGACTTGATGAGGTTTGACTCGATCGTGGCAAATCCTCCATTTTCCCTGAAAAAATGGGGCGCGGAAAACGCCGAAGCGGATAAGTATAAAAGATTTTGGCGCGGAGTGCCGCCGAAAGACAAAGGTGATTTCGCGTTCATCTCTCATATGGTTGAAACCGCCAAACCAAAAACTGGACGCGTGGCAGTGATCGTGCCTCATGGCGTGCTGTTTCGAGGCGGCGCGGAAGGAAAAATCCGCGAGCAACTGCTCAAGGAAAATATCATCGACGCCGTGATCGGACTTCCAGCCGGACTTTTCCAAACAACCGGCATTCCGGTGGCAATTCTCATTATCGATCGTTCACGCGAGAAAGGTGGAGCGAATGAAAAAAAGAAGGACGTGCTTTTCATTGAAGCTTCCAAAGAATTCAAACCCGGAAAAGCGCAAAACACGCTCACGGAGGAAAACATCGAGAAGATTTATAACACCTACGCCAAGCGTAAGGAAATCGAAAAGTTTTCTCGCAAGGTAGATTTCAAAGAGATTGAGGAAAATGATTTCAATCTCAATATTACCCGCTATGTGGACACTTTTGAGGAAGAAGCGCCGATTGACATTCAGACAAATCTCAAAGAACTGGCAAAGCTGGAACCGGAAATTAAAAAATTGGAAAAACAGATGGATGAATATCTGAAAGAATTAAATATTAAGAAATAAAAACATGAAAAATAAAAAAATTGAAATCGGAAGTCAGCTAATAACCGTGAATTTGTCGGAAAGAGAGAATGATTATATTTCACTAACCGATATAGCGAGATTTAAGGATACTGAGGCCACAGGAATAGTTATTGCTAATTGGCTTTCAAGGAAATATACAATCCAATTTATAGGTGCTTGGGAGCAACTGCATAATCCTAATTTTAATGTTATCGAATTCAATAACATTAAAAATGAGGCTGGTTCAAACGGTTTTATAGTATCTTCCTCTCGCTGGATAAAAAGGACTAACGCCATAGGTATTCGGTCTTCGGTCGGCCGCTATGGCGGTGGAACTTTTGCCCACAAAGATATTGCCTTTGAATTTGCCACCTGGATTTCGCCGGAATTCAAGCTCTATCTGATCAAGGAATTCCAGCGGCTCAAAATTGAAGAAAGTGAGCGGTTGGTTCTCGGCTGGGACGCTAAAAGGATGCTTACCAAAATCAACTATAAAATTCACACTGACGCAATCAAAGATAATATTATTTTTCCGCAAAAATTATCCGGAAAAATGGCAGATATTACGTATGCCAATGAAGCTGATGTTTTGAATGTGGCGCTTTTTGGAATGACGGCGAAACAATGGAAAGAAAAGAATAAAAATAGAAGTGGAAATATGCGGGATTATGCCGATGTGACGCAATTGGTGTGTTTGGCCAATCTGGAAGGTTTGAATGCTGAATTTATTAGAGCTGGTCTTTCTCAAAAAGAACGTCTTTTGAAATTGAACGCCAGCGCGATTGCGCAGATGAAATCATTGATCGGAAGTGTGGGAATTAAAAAATTGGAAAAACAGATGGATGAATATTTGCGGGATTTGAAAATTAAAAAATAAGAATAAAATTATGACAAAAACAAACAATGAATTAGTCGCGATTTTTGAAGAACATCCGGTGCGGAGGCATTGGGACGCGAAACAAGAAAAATGGTATTTTTCAGTGGTGGATATTATTGCAATATTAACCCAAAGCGCTGACCCTAGAAACTACTGGAAAGTGCTGAAAAATCGCTTGAATAAAGAAGGATCCGAGGTGGTTACAAAATGTAACCGACTGAAAATGCAGGCTTCAGATGGAAAATATTATTTTACTGACGCAGGAGATATAGAAATGATCTTCCGCCTGGTTCAGTCTGTGCCATCGCCAAAAGCGGAACCGCTCAAGCTCTGGCTAGCCAAAACAGGCTATGAGAGAATGCAGGAAACTATCGATCCGGAATTGGCAGTGAGTCGCGGTCGCAAAACTTGGGTGCAAATGGGCAGAAGCAAAAAATGGATCGAGCAAAGAATGCTGGGCGTGGAAACACGAAATAAACTCACTGACTATTGGGCGGATCATGGAATCTCCAAAAGCGACGAATTTGCCAAGCTGACAAATATTATTCATCAAGAATGGAGCGATCTATCAGTCAAAAGCCATAAAAATTTGAAAGAGTTGAAACAACATAATTTGCGCGACCACATGAGCGAAGCGGAATTGATTTTCACAGCTCTCGCTGAACTTTCCACCAGGCAAATTTCTGAAACTGAAAAAGCCGAAGGATATGCTCCAAATGAATCATGCGCCAAAAGAGGCGGAAAAATTTCCGGCGACGCTAGGAAAAAGTTGGAAGAGCAGACAGGAAAGAAAATTGTGAATGGCGGGAATTATTTGACGCAAAAAAGGATTAAAAATTGAAAAAATAAAATCCAGCAGAGCTAGAACTGGAAATCGAAAAATTGGAAAAACAGATGGTTAATTATTAAATTTAATAAAATGGATAATAACAAGCTACTAAACAGTGTTAGAAGTATTGGAATAATTAAGCCAGCATTTGATTTTAATACTCAAAATTTTTTACCTGCACAGCTAAGTATTTTAGGAACAGGTTTTTGGGTTGGGGAGGGTGTTTTTGTGACTTGCGCTCATGTCGTCCAAAATCTATTGTCGGGACCGATTGAACTAGTTGGTGCTTTAGTAGTTGGTGGCAATAGACAACCTTATCTCAAAGCATCTGTTTCTATATTGGATTTGGAACACGATCTCGCTGTGCTACAAGTAGCAGATAAGGATTTTCACAATACTCAGAAAGAATTTTGTTTAAATGTGAGTAATAAAAAAGAAGAAATTGGAGTTGAGATTAGATTTGCTGGTTATCCGTTAGGCAATCACTTATTAAATGAACAACACACGCCCATATTTTCAAAAGGTGTTATAGCGCATGCTGGATCTTCAGTTAATAAACTCAGAAAAGAAATTAAAATATCAGGATCGGTAGAAGGTGGATTTAGTGGATCGCCAGTAGTCGATGCTGAAAATTTTGTTATCGGAGTTGTTTCTAATCATCCCCAACAAACAAAAAATATTTTCAATATAATTTCATGGGAACATGTCGAAAAAATTATAGCATTGGAAAAATCTTAAGGATTGTTTTATGACAAATAATAAATCACAAAAAAATATTCCTGTTGGATGGAAGGAAGTAAAACTTGGCGATGTTTTGAGGGTTGGCAGTGGAAAAGATTACAAACATCTTAATGGTGGCAATATTCCTGTTTTTGGCACGGGAGGATATATGTTATCAGTGGATACTCCTCTATATTCAGGAGAAACTGTCTTTATTGGCAGAAAAGGAACCATTGATAAGCCATTCTATTTTAAGGGTGATTTTTGGACAGTTGATACTTTGTTTTACACATATGATTTTTATGAAACTACTGCAAGATATGTCAATCTAATTTTTCAAAAAATTAATTGGAAAGAATATAACGAGGCTTCTGGAGTTCCAAGTCTTTCAAAGTCAACAATAGAAAAAATAAAATTTATCTTTCCCTCACTACAAGAACAAAAACGCATCGTTTCCGTTCTTGAAACTTGGGATTTTGCGATTGAAAAATTGGAAAAGAAAATTAAGATCAAGAAAAATATCAAAAAAGGTTTAATGCAAAATCTTTTGACTGGAAAAGTGCGTCTGGCGGGATTTAATGAAAAATGGGAAACCCATGAACTAGGCGAGCTTTTAGATTATGAGCAACCAACTCAATACATTGTCAAAACGACTGACTATAATAACGCGCATGAAGTTCCAGTGTTGACGGCGAATAAGGCATTTATTTTGGGATATACAAATGAAACTAGTGGAATTTATAAAAAACATCCGGTAATAATTTTTGATGATTTTACAGTGGACAACAAATTTGTCGATTTTGAGTTTAAGGTGAAATCTTCTGCTATCAAGATACTGAGTGCAAAAAATAAAAATATAAATCTAAAATTTGTTTTTGGAAAAATGCAATTGATAAATTTCGTCGTCGGTCAGCATAAGCGACATTATTTATCAGAATATCAATACATAACCATAGGCATGCCTAAAATAGAAGAACAAAACGTTATAGAAAAAATCCTGACAACTTCCGATGGAGAAATAAAATCACTCGAGGAAAAACTCACAATATTAAAAGAACAGAAAAAATATTTATTGAATAATTTAATTACCGGACAAATCCGAGTTCCTAGAAAATTATTAATTAATGCAAAATAAAATATATGCAAAAAGAAAAGAATTACGCTTTTATTGATGGGCAGAATCTCCATATGGGAGTTACTAACATTAAAAATTCTTGGAGAATTCATTTCAAAAAATTCAGAACTTTTTTAAGAGATAAATATCATATCGAAATAGCTTATTATTTCCTAGGTTGTGTTATTGAGGAAAAACGTGATTTGTATACAAGACTTCAGGAATCCGGATTTGTGTTAGTTTTCAGAGAACATAATCCCGCTATGCTGGGAAAGAAAAAAGGAAATGTTGATGCTGATATAATTTTTTCTGTAATGAAAAAGTTATATCAAGATGAAGAATTTGATAAGGTTGTTTTAATTTCAGGCGATGGTGATTATAAAAGAATGGTGGATTTTCTTATAGAAGAAGGAAAATTCAAAAAAGTGCTTTTTCCAAATAAAGAATTTGCCTCATCTCTATATAAAAAACTCGGATCAGAATATTTTGATTATTTAGATAAAGAGCATATTAAAAGTAAAATCGCCTTAATTGAGCCATAAAAAAAGGGCTCCTTAGGCACCAACACCGTTTGGATCCCTTTTCGTCTTAATACGCCTATGATACACCCTAACGAGTAAAATGTCAACATCGTAAAATATTGCCAATAATAAGAAAAGCGTATATTTAAATATAAGAACTAAAGTGTGATATTATGAAAAAAATCAATAAAATAATAAATGAAGTTGCCATCTATCAAGCTAAAAACGGAGCGATTGAATTTAAGCATGATATTCAAAAAGATACTATTTGGGCTAATCTTAATCAAATAGCCGATCTTTTCGGCGTGCAAAAGGCCGCAATTTCAAAGCATTTGAAAAATATTTTTAAAACTGGAGAGCTTTCAGAAAAAGCAACTGTTTCCAAAATGGAAACAGTTCGAATTGAGGGAAAAAGAAGCATAAAACGTTCAATAGAAGTGTATAATCTTGATGCTATCATTGCAATTGGTTACCGAATTAATTCCAAACAGGCGACACAATTTCGTATTTGGGCGACAAATATTTTGAAAAAATATGTCATTAACGGCTATGCTATCAATCGAAATGTGATTGGCAAAAATTATGACGCTTTCATGAAGTCAGTTGCTGATATTCAAATGCTTTTGCCGGAGCATATCACGCTTGATCCAAAAATGGTTTTGGATTTGATCAAAGAATTTGCGGGAACTTGGGTGTCTTTGGATGCGTATGACAAAGAAAAATTAAAAATAATCGGAACCACAAAAAAGTCCGTGCAATTGACCGGAACAGAATTAGTGGATGCGATTGGAAATTTGCGCGCCCAGCTGATGAGAAAAAAAGAAGCGACGGAACTATTCGCCCAAGAAAGAAGTCATGGAAATATTGAGGGAATTGTTGGCAATGTGATGCAATCACTCGGTGGCAAAGCGGTCTATCCAACTGTTGAAGAGAAAGCGGCGCATCTTCTATATTTTATGGTAAAAAACCATCCGTTTGTGGACGGCAATAAGCGTAGTGGCGCGTTTGCTTTTATGTGGTTTTTGCGAAAAACAAAAGTAAAAGGCGGAAAAAATATCAATCCAGCAACGCTCACTGCGTTGACACTTTTAATTGCTGAGAGCAATCCAAAAAAGAAAAATCAAATGACGGCTTTGATAACTCAATTATTAAAATAAATTTATGCCCGAATCTATTTTTAAATCAGTCCACTTTGACGAAGCCAGACAATCACAGCTCCCATTCATTGAGCTCCTTTTGAATATGGGATATAAATATATTTCTGCAGAAGATGCTTTGAAGCAGCGCCAGGGCAACACTTCGAATTTTATCCTTTCAGAAATTGCTGCCAAAAAACTCATGGAAATAAACAGCTATGAAATCTCCGGCGCGGAATATAAATTTAGCGAGAAAGATGTGCGGGACGCGATTGATGAATTGGAAAACATCCAATATGAAGGACTGATCGATACGGCGCAGAAAATATACAATATTATTATGCCAACTAGCGGAGGGCGTACGATCAAAGTCAGCTATGGCGGAAAATCAATCTCCAAAAACTTCCGCTTTATCGATTTTAAAAATCCCAAGAACAATGAATTTCATGTGACGGCGGAATTTGAAGCGACCGGCAGGCAGAATATCCGGCCGGATATCGTTTGCTTTGTGAACGGCATTCCTTTTGCTGTTATTGAAAACAAGAAATCCAGCGTGGCAGTTTCCGAAGCAATCAATCAGATGAACCGTAATCAGGGGCCGGAATATTGCCCGAGACTTTTTGCATACACCCAGCTTCTGGTCGGTACCAATAACAAAGAATTGCAATATGGCACAACTGGCACGCCGAACAAGTTTTATGCGGTTTGGAAAGAAAAAGAATCCAATGAAGAAGAGATAGACGCGTGTGTTGAGAAGCTTATTAAAAAACAAATTCCGCTTGAGACCTATAAACAAGCCTTGGCTGATTTGAACGGAGCAACGGACGGACACACACAAAAACTTGATCGCCTGCCCACCGAGCAGGACCGCGGCGTGGTTTCTCTTTTTGAACCGGCGCGGCTTTTGGATCTGACCAAAAACTATATCTTGTTTGATGCCGGAGTAAAAAAACTTTCCCGTTATCAACAATATTTCGCTATCCATAAAATGCTTGAGCATATTTCAGAAGAAGAAACGACCAAGGAAGGTATCACGCGAAGGAAGGGAGGATTGGTGTGGCACACGCAAGGATCGGGAAAATCATTGACGATGGTGATGTTCGTGAAAGCCTTGATTGAGAATCCGCATATCGTGAGTCCTCGGGTAATCATCGTGACGGATCGAAAAGATTTGGATAAACAAATTAAGGACACATTCAAAAATTGCAATTTAAAAAAAGA
>DAIEIZ010000082.1 GCA_027351145.1 Candidatus Moraniibacteriota bacterium
ATGAAATACAACATCTTCCAGGGAAAACTGGCTTAGGTTCAAAATGTATTTTGTCCCTAAGCCTAATCGCGTTGCTTCCCCCGCAGCTGTATGCTCCCACATAAATTTTCCAGCCAAAATCGCTTTCTCCGCCAGAGTCGTATCGATCTTATCATCATCTAAGACGATAATTTTATCTTGATCTATCGGCCCCAGTTGATTGAAATTTTCATAGCAATTAATTTCATTCTCGTCTTTTTTAATATCAGAAATTGTAACTTTTTTCAGATCCTTATAATGATTATGCAACATCCATTCGATATAGCGCAAGACTGAAATGCGATATTCCTCGAAAGAATCTAGATGGATTTTTGGTCTTGCTTTCATTGATTTTGTAGCTTAAAGTTTAAACGCAGGTTTTTGCCTGCATTTAAATTATATAATGATTTTTAGCATGAACGCAATATAAGTCCAATTTAACACAAAATAGCACCTCTAACCAGACCTTTGCCAAAAACTTCATTTTTCGCTACTATTAATAGGTATAGAGCTAACTAATAACAATGAAAAATATATGGCAAATGAAAAGAAAGTTCAGTCAGTGGCAATTATTGGTTTAGGCTATGTCGGATTGCCACTCGCAATGCGTTGCGCCGAAAAAGATTATGAGACCTACGGACTTGATCTTGACAAACAGAAAGTGGACATGATTAAGCGTGGCGAGAGCCCTTTCAAGGAAAAGTTTATTGAAGAAAGAAAAGCGTCGCTCAAAAAAATTAAAGCCTCGACTGATCCGGCAATTTTGAAACATGCCGACATTGTTGTTGTTTGCGTTCCTACGCCAGTTGATGAGAAATTTTTTCCCATTCTCACTCCTCTCTCCTCCGCCATGGAACTAATTGTAAAAAATCACAAAGCCGGACAGCTGATAATGATTGAATCAACCATCAATCCGGGTATCTGCGATGAAATACTAATGCCCATATTAGTTCAAGCTGGACTGAAAGAAGGTGCTGATTTTTTTCTTGGACACTGCCCGGAACGAATTAATCCGGGGGATATCAAATGGAATGTTTCCAATATTCCCCGTGTTCTTGGCGCTTCTTCGCCAAAAGGTCTAGAGATGGCTAAAAAGTTCTATGAATCCATTATTGACGCGCCGATTAAGTTAATGGGTTCGATCAAGGAAGCTGAGGCTTGCAAAGTAGTGGAAAATTCTTTTCGCGATATCAATATTGCGTTTGTCAATGAACTGGCCAAGAGTTTTGACAAACTGGAAATCGACATCAAAAACGTAATCGATGGCGCTGCCACCAAACCGTTTGCCTTTATGGCCCATTACCCCGGCCGTGGCGTTGGCGGACATTGCATTCCTGTTGATCCCTATTATCTTATTGAACGCGCCAAAGAATCCGGCTTTGACCACAAGTTTCTGCGCACCGCCAGAGAGATTAACAACTCCATGCCAAACTATACCGTAGAGGCAATGCAAGATCTTTTAAATGAAATCAAGCTCCCGATGAAAGACACAACTATCGGTGTCATGGGCTTATCTTATAAAGCCAACGTTGATGACTTGCGCGAATCCCCCGCCATCAAAATCATTTCAGAGCTCAAAAAAAAGAAAGCCAAAATCATTCGCTATGATCCATTCATCAAGAAAATGTCTGATGTTCCGGACCTCAAAACATTCCTCAAAAAATGTACCGCCATCATCTTGGTCACTAACCACAGTGAATTTGCCACGCTTGATCCGAAAGAATTTAAGAAAAATAACATCAAGGCAATTGTCGACGGCATGAATTGCCTCGAGAAAGAAAAAATTAAAAAACTGGGCATTAAATATCATGGAATTGGGAGAAAATAGCATCATTCACCTTGCGAACCCGTGCTACAAATACGAGACATGCGGGGAAAAATACACAAAAAAGCGTTCCGGAAATTGGAACGCTTTTATAAATGGAAGCATTGAACCAAAAACAGTAACATCCAATCTTCTCTACGCTAAAATAATGAACGTTAATATACATCATGCGTCAATTCAATGTACTCTTTTTTATTTAACATTTAAAAAATTTAACCATATGATAAGACCGATTTAACAATCAACTATTCCCTACCATTAGAGTACTTAGACCATTACCCCGACAAAAAAGGATTATTTCTTGCAACAAAACTATTTCCCCGCCATCACCCGAGCAACTGTCAAAGAAATCAGATTGTTTGTTTTTGGCGCATAATCGACCTTGGCCGACTCTCCTAATTTAACCTCGCTTAGCTTTATTTCAGATTGTGTCTGATTATTCTTGCTGTCAGTAAGAATTTGAAAGAATTTAGCGGCATCATTCACGCCAAATGATCTCACTTCTTTATTATCCATGCCCTTAAGCACGATAATCTTTCCGTCCGGAGTTATATTATTGACAGATCCCGTGAAAGAAGCTTCCTTGTCGTTGCTTGCCATTTTTGCCTTATCCATATCCTGCTTGAATTTATTGGCAAAATCAGCTTGCTCTTTGGTCATTTGGTCAATTGTCACATTATCTTTCGGAACATTATTTTCCGGAGCGTTGTTGTTAATGTTATTTTTTTCTTGAGCTGTTTTTGCCGTGACCGATTTTTTTTGCTCTATTTTCCAAATAACAAAACCGATCGAACCAATGAGGATGATTATCGCCAAGACCAAGATGGAAATGTTTTTTTTGCGCATGTTTTTGGTATTATTTTTAGTTAATTTTAATTGGGAGCTACTTCTTGCCATTTGCCGGAGTTGCAAGGACAGTAAAGGGATCCAGTGCAACTACTCGCCGTACAATTGTTAGCACAGCCAGAACCTGTCGGTGCTGTTGAAATGCACGCTTGCTTTATTGTTCCACAATTTCCATCACAACTAAGCGTAGCAGGAGAGCATAGCCCAGCAGTCGGACAAGCGATATATTCACAACTGCCACTAGTGGAACAAGAAGTAACCTCCTTCCAATCTTTTGCTGTTGTAAGTCCGGTTTCTTGCGTTCCCGGACATTTATAATAACCGCTAGGAACTGAACCGCCACAGTTAATGGTTGCTAATGAATTAGTGCAGGTTTCGCTGGCAGTATTGCTAGAAAGGCGACACTTGCCTACATAATTAAAGATATCATCCTGTGGCAAATTGGAAACATTTTCTCGTGTGCAAATCCTATCAGTTTTAGAAGGGTCATACTCATTACAACCTTTTGACACATATATTCCAAAAACAGTATTGCACAAGTCATTACACTGAGGAGGATTGCAATCCGTAGATTCTGGGTAATCTCCATTTCGACAAACTCCAGTCGGATAAACCCCATATTGCTCTAAATATTTTGGCTCATAATAACTATTATTATAGATATAGCTATTATCTTCATGCCAATTCGTATTATAGCAAATGGCATTTGTAACGCCCGCGCAATCATAGCTAGTCGTACAAGTATCACCACAACTAGCATTATACGATGAGCAATTGCATGAAAAATCAGAGTATACTCGAACCGGACCACTGCCACAAAGAGCGAGACAAAAATTTCCAAGTGGCATACAGGAGAGTCCGCTTTGACATGTGTTACCACCAGAACAGTTAGCCCCACAACCAACAACACTGCCGCTTGTATAATATTGACATCTGGTTGTTGAACTGCAAGCGCTTGCTGAAGCTACTTGCGTCCAAGCCGTATTTGCAGTTAGACCGCTTTGGGTATTTGGACATTCTGTTGCGCCGGTTGGAAGGGTTCCGGTGCAGGAAAATTGCGATGCCGTAACGGTAACGGTTGCCGAGCAATCAGTTCCCTGCGTTAATCCGTTATATGGCGTGAATGTGCAAGTTTCCGTTCCGGTTTCGGAAGCTG
Source organism: Candidatus Moraniibacteriota bacterium (assembly GCA_027351145.1). Taxonomy (GTDB): domain Bacteria; phylum Patescibacteriota; class Minisyncoccia; order Moranbacterales; family UBA2206; genus UBA9630. The sequence continues at coordinate 3,846 of DAIEIZ010000082.1, forward strand.
TAAAAGAAAATGGATATCCTGCCGTATAACTCAAGCCGTAATTGCCATAAGTAATGGGCAACGGACCGGTACAATATCCGTAAGTTACGGTTGCATTTGTCGAGCTCCATGTCAGAGAAGCGGTGCCGGGAGCTGTCAAGCTGGTTGGAACAAATGAAGCCGTGCAAGATGGCGTGCTGTTTGGCACGCAAGAATTAGTTGTTGAGCTCCAAGTATAACCTGTAGCGCAGCCAAAGCAGCTTTTTGTGTTATCGCAGCATGATTGATCTGTTATTGTTCGTAATTGTCCAAGGGCAGTGCCTGTTAGACTGGTTGATGATGAAAGGCAAGCGTGTACATCGGTACCACTAGTTTGGCAAGTGTCAGTTTTTGTGCCAGTAGCCGTTTGCGTTGTACTGCAGTTGCTGGTTTGAGTAAAAGATGTTCCGGAACAAACCGTTGACGGATCAGGAGTCCAGGAGCTTACTGTGCAAGTTGCCACGCAAGAATTAGTTGTTGAGTTCCATGAATAACCGGATGCGCATACTTCTGCTGTTGCATAGCAAGAAGTTCCTGCCTTTGATCCGTTATATGGCGTGAGCGTGCAAGTGACTGTTCCTGCAGAATTGAGTTGCACTCCATAAACACCGCCGGTGTAACCAGTACTAGTAGTCGCTACAACGCCATTTGCAATCGCGCTACTGCCGCCGCTAATCGCACAGTACAAAGTTGCTCCCGTCGCATTGCTACTTGTCCATGTAAGCGGACCCCAATCATTAACATTATATGAACTGCTGCCAAAAGAAATATTGCAAGTGGCAGTAGGAGGAGCAGATGTTGTATAATAATATGAAGCACGTGCATCTACATAATTTCCGGCTCTTGTGTATAACTCATATGTTGGATCACATGAAGCATAAGAAGTATAGCCTGAACTAATGCAATAATTACATACTTCGCCATATGAACAAGGATTATAATTAAAACAAATCTTTCCACTGGAAACTCCCGATGGACAAGTTATTGAATTGTAGCCATAGGTACCTGTTATTATTTCCCCACCGGACTCTTCAACAGGATTACAGGAAGTGCCATCATATGCAAAAGTATGATATATGCAGTTTTTTCCTTTGCTCACACACCCCACTTGACCGTAACAATCAATATTACTTGTGCTAGGATAACCATCACAAGAAGTTGCAGTTCCCTTGTAATCATATCGACCATCAGAGGCACATTCTCCAAATAATTCGCTTCTAAAATTAACATAATGTTGACCGGGAGTGCTTAAGGCAGTACATGATCCATTTGCACTAACATTACTACTTACGTTTGCATAGAACAGCTGCAAATAATTACTCCCCCCGGCACAATCAACTGAAAATATTGTCCAATTAGTAACATTATTGCAAGTCTCGTGGTATACGCCGGTAAGAGCATAGTTTACCGTTGCGCCAGAAGAATAAGTATTCGTACTATTGTCGGTAAAATTAATAGAATAGTCAAAACTAGACCATCCCGGGTTTGCTGCAAATGTTGCCGCATTCGCCACATTTCGCCCACACCCCAACAAAAACCATAAGAAAAACAGAATAGAGATAATTTTTTTTGTCCCACTTTTTTTCGAGGAAAAAAATATTTTAGCAATAATAGCAATTACTAAAAACAACAGTATTATGCAAAATATCAGCAAGGCTATTTTTTTGGCATTATTTTGGCTACTTGTTTGAGTTTTTCCTTCAATAATCTTGTCTTTTTGAAAACGAAAATCTCTTTCTGCCAAAACCTTGCCTTGTTCATTTTTGAGAGTTACTTTGACATTCGGATCTGTGCAATCAATGCCGGATTTAAGAGTGAATTTTGCAGTATTTGCGGTTTGATCCAATGCTTGATCTTTCACTTGAGCGCAAACTTGATTAGTTTGATTGATTATATCAATATCTGCCAGCACTTTTTTTTGCGCGGTCTTTTCCGTGCGTGAACCGTCAAAGTTATCAGCCGAACCACTCCAGCGCAAACTAGCCTCAATCATATTTCCTTTTTGATAACCAATTTTATCCAAATCAAATTTTTGAATGGTAGCTGTTTCTCCGGCGATGACATAGTGAACATCGATTGATTGGGCAATTTTGGCTTGGTCGATTTGATCACTGTTGTAGAAATTGATCAATGTGTCATAGGCTTGCGGATCATTTGGTTTTTTAATTGCAATAATGACGGTCTTTTTTTCTTGCGGTTGAAAAGTGATGGGAGTTTCTTTTTGAGGTTGTCCGATTTGTTCACCGAAAGCGGAGCGGAAAAATGCGGTTTGGGTGATTGAAATAGTTTTTGGTTCTTTAAAATGGCTGGTTGCATCACAACTGAGTTTTAGATTTTCATTGGCATTAAGCGAAACGCCTTGTATCAAAGTATATTTCTTATCCGCCGCTTCTCCGTCAATTCTTAGGGCGCAAGAGTCTTGATTGATTTCCAGATATTCACCATTGCCGTTTAATGTGATTGGGTCTTTTAATTTGAAAGCAGCCAGTGGCAGTCCGCTTTCGTTTTTGGCAACAAGCCATAAATCAAAATTGCCGGATAAATAGTCGGGAGCTGTATAGGTGAAAATCTTTTGAATGGAATTATTGTTTTCGACCGAAAGTGTGTCGTTAGTATAGATTTTTTCATCAACCAGTTTATTGTCCTTGACCAGTTGCACGCCATAGCGGATGCCGGCTTCGCTTTTGGAAAAATTGTTTTCCAAACGAAAATAGATTTGAAATATGTTATTTTTTTGAGAAGAGATGAGCGGACTTCTGAAGTTGATGTCGGCAATGAGGGTGGCTTGGTTGGGAGAAGGAGCCGGAGTAATTTTCGGCAAAGCCGGAGGAATTGGCGCGTCAGCCGCTTGCACCTTGAAAGAACACATTCCTAGTGCAAGGAGCAGTGCGAAGAGGATTGTTTTTTTGTTGTTCATTTTGTTTGAAAAAATTATATTATATTTAATTATTTTATGCGATTTGAATATTGTTTTCTCCTATCTTATGATTAAGCAATTTTATTATACCACAAATATTTTTTTGCATAAAATGAAATTCAATCCAATGAAAACAAAAATCAAACAAACCATCTACGCGGAAACAAGTTGAAAAACCCATCTTGCAAGTCAGACATATTCATATTAAATGAAAAAACAGATCAACTATCAGCCAGTCAAAATTATCTACTTTTTAAAGCGGGCGCCCTCATCCAGCACGATTTTTTTCTTAAGCGATCTTGCTCCGCGCCTTTTAAGATCGACCATTTTGCTTTTATCTTTAATGATTTGCGCAGTTAATTCTTCGCACGCAATATCGGCCGACCCCTCGATACTTTCGGAAATCTCTTCCGCGCGGTAAAGCGCATAGGGCGTTTTCACCATCAGCTCCACGCGATATTGATCTTTTTTATCAAGATCGATTTCCACTTCAAACTCCAATACATTCTTGATGATTCTGTTTACTTTTTGCAATCTTTTTTCGACATATTTCTCGGCTTTTTTATCCGGCGCCATATTTCGAAACATCACTCGCATACTTTGTTCTTTCCTAACTGCCATATGTTTTTGATCGAGATTATGAGAAAATTGGCATTTTTCCCAAAACCTTCGATATATTAATTGATCTAATTAGAACTAAAACCCGACAAACACGACTTCTTCTTTGAGTAAAACAGAATAATGTTCGCGCATTTTTTGCTTGATAATCCCTGCCAGAATTATGACATTTTCGGCCGTAGCAGTTCCGTTATTGATAAAAAAGTTGGCATGTTTTTCACTCACCATTACTCCACCAATTTTTTTTCCTTTAAAACCAGCCTCTTCGATCAACCAGCCAGCAGGAATAACTCCTCCTAACGCCTTCTTTCCCGTTTCCCTCTCAAATTCTTCCAATACCTCTGGATTATCCACTATTGGATTTTGAAAAAAACTACCAGAACTAAACCCTTTTGGCTGATGCTCGGAGCGATTTTTTATGATTTCTCGCATTTTATTTTCAATATCCTCGGCACTTCCTTTTTCCAGCGTCAACTTAACAGATAAAATAATCAAATTACGATTTTTTTTAAATAGGCTATTTCGATAGGAAAAATTACAATTCCCGTTCTCATATTCTATTATATTAGTACGATCGCCAGAAATTTCTAGCGCGCGTACGCTTTTCACGCTATTTGCCATCTCTCCGCCAAACGCACCCGCATTTCCCCGCACAGCGCCTCCGATTGTTCCAGGAATCCCAATCGCCCATTCCATTCCAGCAAGCTGTTTTTCTTTGGCAAAATTAACTACGCTTGAAAGATTCTCTCCCGCCCAGCACTCGATAATTCCTCTTGCTAATTTAATGCCCTCTTGATTACCGATTGCCGATTTTTGATCACTGCTCGCCGATCCTTGCAACCTCACAACCAATCCATCAAAACCCTTATCGCTAAAAAGAATATTGCTCCCGCCACCCAACACAAAAAATTCCAACTTATTTTCTAGAGCGAAATCCAGTGCTTCCAAAAGCTCGGTTTCATTTCTCACTTCGGTAAAATATCTAGCCGGTCCACCGATTTTGAATGTAGTTAGAGGGGCAAGTGGAATGTTTTTCTGGATATCTGGCATATATATCTAAAACTATTTATACTTTTATTTTATCATAAAAACGACCCACACTCAAACAATCAGAAGCTGAGTTTCGAAAGTTCTCGAAATTCAACCTCCGATTGACCAGCTTACTGACTAACTGACTTTTATAATTCCTCTTTGCGCAATTCTTCCCAGAAAAAGACTGCCAGAAAGGCAATGATGACAACTAGCCAATCCTGCCAATCGATTGGCAACATCCGCAAATAGATCTGGCAAAATGGCAAATACATAAACATTAGCAAAATCGCAAGAGACAGAAAAATTGCACCAATCGCATATTTATTCTTGAAAAATCCCAATTGGAACGGTGAGAGCTTTTCACTGCGTGCTTGAAGGAGATTGGCCATCTGCGTCATTGAGAGCACAGCATAGGCCGCTGTGGTTGATTTTAGATATAAGACACTGTCCGCAGAAAAGTCGTGACCAAAGTGCCAGCCACCGCGCAGCATTGACCAAAGAAAAGCTACAACAGCACCCGAGGCCATGATAATTCCAAGATATATTATCCGGCGAAAACCTCCAAAACTCATCACGCTTCCTCGCGAATTCAGTCCCATCTTCGCCGCACCCGGCTCTTCCGGCTCAAGGCCAAGCGCAAATGAAGGAAAGATGTCCGTACCTAAGTCAACTGCCAAAATTTGAATAGCCGAAACTGGCGAAGGAATTTGCAGGAGTACTCCGAAAATGACAGTAAAAAGCTCACTGGCGTTAGAAGTAAAAGTGTAATGCACAAACTTTTTAAGATTTTGAAAAATCGTCCGACCAGTCCGCACACCCTTCACGATCGACGCAAAATTATCATCCATAAGAATCATACTTGCCGCCTCCTTGGAAACATCAGTCCCGATAATTCCCATCGCCACGCCAATGTCAGCTTTCTTAAGCGCCGGCGCATCATTTACACCATCCCCAGTCATGGCAATCACTTCACCGTATTTTTTAAGCACGGCCGCAATTCGCAGTTTTTGTTCCGGTGCGATCCGCGCAAAAACACAAGCGCCATTTTTTATTTTTTGATATAATTCCTTGTCTTTTAACTTATCAAGCGCTTTCCCATTAATCACCAAGCTGTGATCAAAGTTCAGCTTCGGAGTTCGAGATTTGGGCTCTGATTTTATCAATCCCACGTTTTCCGCAATCGCTTCCGCTGTTATCTCATAGTCCCCCGTTATCATCACAACGCCAATGCCAAGATTTCGACATTCCGCAATTGCGTGTCCGACACCGGAACGCGGCGGATCAATCATTGCCATCATGCCCACCCAAACTAAACTTTTTTCCGCTTCTGCCAAATATTTATTTTCTGAAAATCCACCCAGATCTCGACAAGCGAAAGCTAGCACTCGCAAAGCTTCTCCCGACATTTGATTATAGATTGCTTTGACTTTGTTTTTTTCTTCCTCATTAAAGGGCAAGATATTTTCTCCGATTTTGATAAAATTACACAGATCAATCATTACATCCGGCGATCCTTTGACATAGGAAACCATTTTTGCATTTTTATAGATCACGCTCATCCGCATCCGCTCAGAAGAAAAAGGATTTTCATTAATCTTCTTTTCTCCCCGCTCGTAAAACTTTTTGATTTTATTATATTTTTGCCCCGCCACGATAATCGCCCCCTCTGTCGGATCACCGATTATCTCATATCTTCCCTTATTAACGGCAAGGCTAGCATCATTACAAAGTGTCCCGATGCGAAAAAGCAATTCCAAATTAGCAACGCCTTTCGGATCGATTTTCTCATTGTTACGATAAAAATTACCGACTGGCTCATATCCGGTACCGTCTAGCTTTATTATTTCTCCGTTAATTACAATTTTTGTGACCGCCAACTCATTACGCGTAATTGTACCGGTCTTGTCCGTACAAATAAGAGAAACTGAGCCTAATGTTTCCACGGCATTAAGTTTTTTGGCTAAAACATTTTCCTTGATCAGACGCTTCATGCCAAAAGATAAGGCCACTGAAATTGCCGCCGGCAAACCTTCTGGTACAACAGAAACAGCCAGAGCCAGGGCAAAAAGAAAATTATCATAGAGCGACATCTTGAAATATTGTCCCGCAATCAACACGATAATACCGATAAAAATCGAGAGGATCGTCACGTCCCGTCCCAACGTACGCATTTGTTTTTGGAGCGGCGTTGGATCAGCTTCAACCTCTTGTGTAAGATGCGCAATACGCCCAAGCTCAGTGTTCATTCCCGTACCCGTCACTAAAAATCTCGCCTCCCCCGTTGCCACCGTCTCTCCCATAAACACCATATTGGAAATATCCGCAAAAGCCACAAAACCATTCTCAATGAGACCAGCCTCTTTTCTTCTTGGCTTTGATTCTCCGGTAAAAATAAAACTATTCACTTTGAGGTCATAACTCTCCAAAAGATATCCATCCGCCGCGACGCTATCCCCCGCGGCGATAAAAATCACATCCCCGGGCACAATCAACTTCGTGTCAAGTTGCTTTTTTTCGCCTGAACGATATACCAGCGCGAAACTGGCGGTTAATTTTTTGATACTTTCCAAGACACGATCGGCCTTAAACTCTTGAAAAAACCCCACTGTTGCGTTGAGCATCACGATAATCCCGATAATTATCGCGTCACGATATTCTGCAAAAACCAAAGCCAATCCCGCCGCAACCAAAAGAATCCACACCAAAGCATCATTGAACTGGGCTAAGATCAATTTCAACCATTTCCAATTCTGTTTTTTAGCAATTTTATTCTCGCCAAACTCAGAAAGTTTTTTCTTCGCATCATCAGCATTTAATCCTTCTTGGCTGGAACTGAACTTTTTCAAAACTTCTTCAGGAGAAAGATTATAGATTTGCTTCTTCCCGCCCGAGGCGGACACATGTTTTTTTGGCACTTTTATTTTAATTATTTTTTATTTTTTAAAACTATTCCGTGCAAACTTCTCTCATTTCAGGAAATTATCATCAAATTACTTCTTTCGCGCAAGGCTTCCATTCTCTCTTTCCAGTATAATCCAAACAACCAGAATATGACCAGTCTTTTCCTTTTTAATTATGATTCAGACAACTTACTGACCACCTCCCAAACATTCCCCGCGCCAATCGCAACCACCACATCATCCGCGCCGATTTTGTCTTTTAAAAATTCCACTACTTCATCAATCGTTGCGATATGTTCCGCTTTTCCTCGGTCATACCGATTAACCAATTCCACGAGATCTTTTGAATGCACTCCGCCCTGCGCTTCGCGGGCGCTGCCATAGATATCCAGAATTATCACGCGATCCGCATCGGAAAAACTTTGGGAAAATTCAGAAAGCAGTGCTTTGGTGCGAGTGAAGGTGTGCGGATGAAAAACAGCCCAAATATTTTTTTCCGCATAAAGTTCACGCGTCGCTTTCAATGTCGCACGAATTTCATCCGGATGATGGCCATAATCATCAATCAGAATCGCACCGTTTCTCTCACCAATCAATTCAAATCGCCTAGATGTCCCTTGAAAATTCTTGAGCGCTACTTGAATTTTTCCCACGCTAAAATTAAGCTTATGGCAAACCGCAATCACCGCAAGAGCGTTGAGCGCATTATGTTTTCCAAAAAGACCGATTTCGAAACTTCCTAAACTTTTCTCTCCTTGCATCACCTCGAATATCTGAATAGATTTTGCATCCTCTCTTTTTAATTCTAAATTAGAAATTCGATAATCGCAATCGGCGGAAAATCCATAGGTCAAAACCATACAAGTCGCAAAAGAAGCGACTTCCAATGTGGAAGTCGCATCACCGCAAACAACCAAAAATCCGGTCTTGGAAATCCTTGCCACAAAATCTTTAAATGTTTGCTTATAGATTTCAAAATCAGGAAAAAAATCAGGGTGATCATAATCACAACTGGTAAGAATAACTGCATTAGGATTATAGCGTGCTATTTTATTTTGATATTCATCCGCTTCTAGCACGAAAAATTCACCTGCGCCGACGAGGGCATTGCCTTCCCAATTTGTCACCCGACTACCGATTGCAGCAACCGGATCTGCTCCAAGCTCTTTGAGCGTGCTGGCGAGCCAAGCTGAAGTGGTTGTTTTGCCATGTGTTCCGCAAATTGCAATACCATATTTAACATTGAAAAGTTGAGCAAGCACTTCCGGATAACTTAGCATAGGCATTTTTCTCCTCATAGCTTCCTGAAACTCAACATTATTCCCCACATTATAGGCGGTGGAATAAATCACCAAATCAGCATCATCAGGGATGTTTTTAGGCGAAAAATTCTCAAAATACTGAATTTGATTTTTTTGCAAAACTTCATCGGTAAAAAATTTCTCTGCCGTATCGGATCCCAAAACCTCAACACCTTTGGATTTTAAAATTTCCACAACCCCAACTACGCCAGAGCCTTTAATTCCAATAACGTAAACCTTCTTAATGTTTTTTAAATCTAGTTCCATATAGTTTTAAATTATTCCTTAATCATTCCCAGGATTCCATCCGCAATTTTTTCTGCTGCGTCCGGATGATAAAAAGTCCCGATATTTTCCGCTAGCTTATTTCTTAATTCATTATTATTCATAATCTCATCTATTTTCTCCAAAAGCATATTTTCACCCATATTATTTTCCTCCATTACTACGCAACCACCAATGCGTGCCAAAGAATAGGCGTTCATTCGCTGATGATCGCTTGCGGATGTTTCCAATGGAACAATGATAGCTGGCTTTTTATTGGCAGCAATTTCAGCAATTGAGGTGCTCCCCGCTCTTGAAATAACAAGATCCGCTGCGGCCAAAACATCCACTAATTCTTCCTTTAGAAATGGAACTGCATAATAGCCAGCATGCCCCGCCTTATAGCCAAGTTCTCCTGCCATGCGACCGACTTCCTCGAAATTATTCTCACCTGTTTGATGGACAACCTGATACTTATGCAAAAGCTGGGGGAGAAGCCGCACAATCCTATCATTAATACTTTTCGCTCCTTGCGATCCGCCCCAGACAAAAATAACTTTACGCGATTCGGTAAAACCGAGGAACTGTCTCGCTTTTTCAGCACTACCCTTATCTATGCCCTCGCGTAATGGATTTCCCGTGAGTACAACCTGCGCTGCCGGAAAATACTTTTCCGCTTCCAGATATGACACGGCCACTCGCGTGGAAAGTTTCCCCAGCATCGAGTTAGCCAGCCCCGGGTTGGAATCTGATTCATGAATAAGAATCGGGATGCGATAAAGCCAGCCCACCACAACAACCGGAAAAGAGGCTGACCCGCCCTTGGAAAAAATTGCGTCCGGCATTAAAACAAAAAGCAGCCACATGGATTTAAGCACGCCAAAGGGAATCTTAAAAAAATCAATGATGTTTTGAAAAGAAAAATAACGTCGTAATTTTCCGGTCATAATATTCCTAATCGGAATATTTTCCCGCCCGATAATATCATCTTCCAGGCGTCCCTTTGGTCCGATAAAATAGAATTCTGCTTCCGGTACTTTTTCTTGAATTTTTTTTGCCACCGCCACGAGCGGTGTCAGATGTCCGCCTGTTCCTCCGCCTGTGAGTATGATACGCATAGAATTTATTTAACTTTATAAATTAGTTGCTTAAACTAGTCTGCCTCGAGATATTCAAAAGCACGCCGATTCCCGCCATCAGAAAAATGAGCGATGTGCCGCCATAGCTAATAAAAGGTAGCGGGATGCCAGTAAGTGGAATGAGGCCGGAAATTGCCGAAATATTGATAAGTGCTTGAAAAGTGATCCAGCAAGTGATACCCACGACTGCGAGTTGAGAAAAACGATCAGGAGCATTTTTGGCAATACGAAAACCAATCATGGCAAGTATAAAAAACAGCAAAACCAGAGCGGCCACGCCAATCATGCCCAACTCTTCTCCGATGATCGCAAAAATTGAATCACCGACCGGCTCTGGAAGATAGTTGAATTTTTGCAGGCTATGCCCAAGACCAAGGCCGAAAATTCCGCCTGAACCAATGGCCAAAAGCGCTTGATTGATTTGATATCCAATACCGCGCGGATCCAGTTCTGGGTGAAGAAAAACCAAAAAGCGATCCATGCGATAAGATTCAAATTTAATGAGCAATACAAGAGCAGCAAAGCCCGCAGTTGCCATAGAAAAGATATGCAAAAGCCGGGCGCCTGAGATAAAAAAAATAGACATGGCGATAAAAATAATCACACCGAGCGTTCCCATATCCGGTTGTTTTTCCAAAAGAAAACTGACCACGCCAACTACTGCGATAAATGGCAATAATCCTTCATAAAAATCCTTTACTTTTTCGTCGCGGCTTTCAAGCCAAGCAGAAAGATAGATAACGATTGAGAGCTTTAACATTTCTGATGGTTGGAAAGAAAATGGTCCTAATTGGAGCCACCGACTAGCGCCATAGACCCGCGAACCAATACCTGGCACAAAAACTAAAATGAGCAGGAGAATGCTTAGAATAAAAAAAGGAAAGGCAATTTTTTTCCAAAAAGTATAGTGGATTTTTGAAATCACAAAAAGAACAATAAGACCGGGCAAAACTCCATAGAAAAGTTGATGCTTGAAAAAATAATAGGAATCGCCAAAACGACTGCGCGAATAGGCAATACCAGCCGAAGAAATCATTGCCAAACCAAAAATGAGCAACAGAAAAACCACAAACAATAAATTTTTATTCACTCCGTGTTCTTTGTATTTAGACATTTTTTAAGAATAACTAATTTTGCTCTCGCCATTTATCTATTTCTTTATGATTACCGATCATAAGCACTTCTGGCACTCGCCAACCTCGAAACTCCGGCGGCTTACTGTATTGCGGATGCTCTTTGTAATTTTTATTTTTGTACGACTCATATTTTGCGCTTTCCTCATTACCCAAAACACCAGGAAGCAGCCGTGTCACCGAATCAATCACAACCATCGCCGGAAGTTCTCCGCCAGTGAGCACATAATCTCCGATAGAAATTTCTTCATCGGCAACATGCTCCGCCACACGCTCATCGACTCCCTCATAACGTCCGCAAATCAAAATCAAATTGTCATATTTTATCAGCCTTTCTGTTGTCCGCTGTGTATATTTTTTACCTTTGGCAGAAAAAAGAATTACATGCGATTTGCTTTTATCACCAATTTGCTCTTTTATTTTTTCCACACAATCATAAATTGGCTGAACCTGAAGCACCATGCCTGCTCCTCCGCCGTACGGCGTGTCATCCACTTTTCCATGCTTATTAGTCGTATAATCACGCAAATTATGCGTAAAAATTTCCATGAGCTGACTTTTTTGAGCACGCCCAATAATCGACTCTTTGATATATGAATCCAGAATCCGCGGAAAAATTGTAACCACATGAAATTGCATATTAATCCTATGATAGCAAAATAAATCAAAAAAGGCTAACTTTCGTCAGCCCTTTCTTTTCCTAAATTTAAAGTCGAAGATTAGACAATATCGCCAACAACATCATCAATACTTTTTCTAACTTCTTCTCTAGGCTCTCTGTCTTCTCGTGGTTTTCGCTCAGATCCTTCTGGTTCGTTAATTTTGAGATTAACTCTTGCATTGTTTCTGGCGCCAATCACGCGAAGCAAAGTTCGCAATGCCTTCGCCGTTGCTCCTTCACGTCCGATAATCATTCCCATGTCTTCCGGATTGACATCAAGAGTGATAAGCACGCCCATTTCATCAATCTTTCTTTCAACTCGAACATCGTCTGGCTTGTTCACAATTTGTTTTACAACATATTCAACAAACTCTTTGTCAGTTACTTGGATTGTAGTCATATATGCAATTCTAGATTAAAGTTTATTAACATTTTTTCGTAAGAGAGCATCGGGAGATCGACCAGTCCACCATCGCTGTCATCCGCTAAGCTATGAGATAACAATAGCGGAATTCTCCTACTTTTATACTATACTATTTATCGATTATTCTGTCAAAAACGATAGCAACATCGCCATTCAATTATCATGCAACAATTGGCTTCTACTGGAATATGAAAGTTTTCAAAATTTTATTCACGTTTTCCATCGTCTCATTGCCAAGCTCCACTCGAATTATCCGATCTTTCGCACCGCTAATTGAAAAATATCCAGCCTTTGAACATTCCGTCGCACCAGAATTGGAATCGACATATTTCGTTTCATAACTGCCTACTTTCAAAGCAGTTGAGTCAATGAGGATGCAATTTTTTCGTTCACTATCTGAAAATGCTTTATTATACCAAGTCTGCAAATCCGTTTTGTCTTTGTTGAAATATATCCTAAACTTCCAAGTTTTATTATTCTGAGTAACTCGTACCAAATCTCCGTTGCGATCCGCCTGAGCATCGCTTGGATATTTAAATTCCAATTTATTTTTTTCATCCGCATAAGTTTTCCAATCAGCCATATCATCTGGAGATTTCTCTGAAATATTATCAGTCGGCTTGACCGCCTCTTTTGATGGATCGGGATTTTGCGTATCGGCTGATGTTGCTGATTCATTTTCAGCTGTCGCCTTAGTTGAGGCTCCTAAGGTATTTGGAGCGGCTACAGTTGTTGAGGTAGCCATAGCAGCCTGATTTTTCGCCAAATTAGCAGAGACCACCTGCTTTATCTTGTCAAAATCTTCACTATTGCTCTGATTAAATATGCGCCAAAAAACATTGCCGGAAACAATGACAATTAAAAAAAAAGTTCCAACTAAAAATAGGCTCTTATTTCTGGTCATGAAAACATTATAACATAAACCTGCGAAGACGCTACAAAAAACAATAATCATAAAAATACAACGCCCTAAAGAGCAATAAACTGCCTGACTGCCAATAGACACGGCGTCTCTGCTAGACAAAAATCCAAAACTCGGCTAAGATTTGCCTATGGAAAAATTTAAACGAAATCTGTTTTTTTGGTCATTGGTCCTAATTTTCTTCATAATCACCCCTATTATTGTCCTTGAAGCCAGGGGCTATCGTTTTGATTGGCATCGAGGTGTTTTTGTTTACAGCGGAACGATTTCCTTCAAATCCAATCCCCAAAATATCATCACCACCCTCAATGGCAATATCAACAAAACCGTTACGCCAAACAGAATCAACAACTCGTTCAATATTTCCGGTCTTCTTCCGGCAAACTATGAAATAGAAATTTCCGCAAAAGACTTTTACTCTTGGGATAAAAAAATTGATGTCCATAGCGGGATTTCCAGTGAGTTTTGGAATGTTGTCCTGACCAGAAAAAATTATACGAAAACCGCCTATGACGCCGCGGGAGGAATTGACAAATTTTTCACCTCGCCAAAAAATCGTTTTATCGCTTTCACTGTCAATTCCAATCAAGGCCTTTCCGTAAAGGATCTTGACCTAAACAGCAAGCTGGTAACAAAAAGTTTTGATTTGAATGGCTGGAAACTTCTCGCTGAGGATAAAAAAGAAAACATAGAATGGTCTCCTGATGAAAATTATCTTTCCGTTCCTGTGGAAAAAAACGGCACCAATGAACCAACGGGCAATTCACCAGAAAATGACCTGCAAACCGCTTACTACATCATCGATCTAACGCAAACTCAAGCACAAAATGATGCACTGAATCTAAACACATTCTTTGGAAAAAAAGACATTCACTATGTCCGCTGGGATCCCAAAGAACAAGGTTATCTTTTTTTCTTGGAAGGCACAACACTGTTTCGCGCCAATATCAAAGACGCAACAGACATTAGCCAAGTCGCCAGCGATGTCAGCGCCTATGACCTTGCCTATAACGGGGTTTACTACGTGCAATCTCCCAATGACCTCGTCTTTAAAACCAGTCTGGACGGAAAAACAGAGAGAACTCAAATTACGAACAACTTTCCGGATGCTAGCAACCCCGCTATTGAAAGAATTATTGTTTATGATGAATTTCGCATCGCCTTTCTTGCTAGAGACCAAGATCTTTTCATCTACAACTACGGCGAAAACGACAAATATTTTCATTCCCTGGGAAATCATGTCTTAGAAATGCACTTTTCCAATGATGGGAAAAAGCTGCTTTTCTATACTAATAATGAAATTTCGGTTTATTACACGCGCAATTGGACCGTGCAACCGATTCGCCAAGAGAATGATCTGAATAATATTACGCGCTATTCGGAAAACTTGAAAAATGTCCAGTGGTATAAGGACTATGAACATGTTATTTTTAGCGTCGGAAAATATACCAAGATAATCGAACTTGATGGACGCGACCACCGCAACTGTCTTGACCTTATCAGCACAAACCTGGACTCACCATTCGTCATCCATAACAATGGCCTGGAAAAGCTTTTTTTCACAGACACTAAAGACGATGGAACCACAATCCTAAATTCCATCGTATTCCCCGAACCGGTACCAATTCTTGGTATCGGCGGAGCTTAGTTTTCACTCAACTTCCAATCCTTCGAAAGATCAACTTGATAGACCATCTTTTTTGGCTCTTATAGATCACTGTCACCTGGCCATGCACATCGCCAGAGCCAGATTGTTTTTGAATCAGAAAATCATAATTGCTAACAGCGCTTTGCGGCAAGGTATAGAAAAATTCGATAGTTTTGGTTTGTCCCAAGGGAACACTAACCAATGTTCCAAAATATTTTTTGCCCAGCTCATTCCCGAATTTTTTATCACCAACATTTTTCGTGCCAGTAAGCCAACTGCCATTGGGAACATAAACACGCAAATAATCCAGATAATCTTTTGTCATCCAGCTTTTTTCTTTAGCGGTATGATTGTAAGTTATTTTCAAATCTGCCATTGGCGTATCGCCGGACAGATCAATCGTGTAGTCAAAAGAACGGTGGATATAATAATCGCTTTTGAGCGATCCCATATTGGCATCAACCAACATCAGATAGTCACTCGGCCAAATTCTGTCAACACCGCCATCCCACTGTGCCACTTGGGCTTGGCTCTCTAATGCGGCATCCTTGAAATAAAGCTGAATATCTTTGCGATTCAAATCATCCAGAATAATTTCTGCCAATTTGATTTTATCACCCATATTTAGTGTGAATACTTTTTTCTTAATCTCCTGAGCCAAAAGATTCATCACATTTTTTCGATCCCCTCTTTCTATTCCCTGCTGATAGGATCCTTGTTCTACCTGATATTCCAAGTTAAGAACCGCACTTTCGCTATCATAAGTTCCGGGATAACCGGGAATTTCCACTGGTCCGGTTACGGACAAAAAAGAAGTCAACACATTACTGTTAATCGCAACGATGCCGGCAAAATTTTCCTGACCCTGTCCCATGCGGTAAAATTCACCAGCTTTCTGGGCATTAGCGGGAAAATCGGGAGAAAAATTAGAATCGCGCAATTTCCAATCTTTCACGTTCAATGTTTCCTTGATTGGATAGGGTGGCATGACCCCATTCGGCACGCGTCCATCAAAATTAGAAAGATCATGCGTCGCAAGCTCCTTCACTTGCCCATCTTGCATTTTCAAAATTCCAAATGATCCGATATATCCGCCACCCGGGCGCAATTCCATATTATTTTGAAAAAGGAGCATAAATGTTTTTTCTTCTCCATCTTTTGCAAAAAGATATTCAGCAAAGCTCGCCATTGTTTTAAATTTGGCTTTTTTCAGTTCGTCCATCGGCAAAAAACCGATTACTTTGCTAATCGTTCCAAATTCTTTATTATTCTTTACTTGCCAAAAAAAATACCAGCCTGCAAGAAATAGAATGGCAAAAACCCAAAATACAATAAAATTACGACTGCTCTTTTGCATAAAAACCAATATTTATTGATTATCATCACTAAATCGCATAACCGTCCAATCTATACTAAAATCAGAAAAATGTCAAGCTCGCAAAACTAAAACAGACCCTCCTATCTGCTTTAGTTTTAAAGCTTTATAGGAAAGCCTGCTTAATTTTTAGTTTTCCAACTACTATTTCCCAGGTTAACATCATTGGCTATGAAGGCGGCAATCATGTCGCCCAAACGACCAATTTCTCCGCTGGAAACATTTTCTTTGGTAACCGGCAGAAACAAAATCATACCGGAAGTGGACCAAACCAGCGCCCCGGACTGGCCGTTGATGACTTGGTCATCAGTTATAACCGTCTGATAATTATATTTATTTGTGAACGCTTGCGCTACAAGCGCAACTACATCCGAGCGTCCATAAATCTTGTACGTGTAACTGACCGCGGGAGCGGTCGTTGCATCCGCCGCGAAAATATGCGGACTTGGGACCCTGACATTTGACGATGACGAAGTCGTATTACTTTGCGTCATCGCTTCCGCCGCCGCCCATACTGGATTATCGTATCCCGGCTGAGGCGTGCCATTATACAGTTTAACCTGCTTTGTCCAGACACCTTTGGAATTGTAATAAAGTTGCGCGCCCACTGTTCCGTAGGCATAACTATCTGAAGTTGTTGATACTACTTGTACGTCCTCATACTGCGCGAACGCAGTCGAAGACATTGCCATTGCCAAAAAAACAACTGCTGCCAAAGTAATCATGCTTTTTTTCATGGTGATTCTCCTTCTTTTCTGGGTTAATTTTGGCTCGAAATTGAGCCTCTTTTTTTTGACAAACAACTTTCGAAAACTGTAACGGATTAGCCTAGCACACATAATTATAATTTGTCAATAGATAGCAGCTTTTCACTTGACAAAGATTGAAAAATACGCTATACTAGACGGTTGATTAAATAATCACTCATAAGTCCTATGAACAGATTAAACACTAGAAATTACCTCCAATACGCTTCAATCAGCGTTGCAAGCAATTCTGATAAGCTAAACCGCCTGGAAATCGGTTCAATCTCAGGCTTTCTTAAGCGTACCACCGACATCTTTTTGTCTCTCGCGATATTGGCGCTTTCCACCCCCCTCATGCTTCTCATTGCCATTGCCATAAAACTAACTTCGGGCGATCCGATCATTTTTTCTCAAAAACGCGTTGGCAAAGACAGTAAGCTTTTTCGTCTCTATAAATTCCGTACACTATATGCCAATACAAATCCCTATGCGGTAACACCGATCAGAAGCGACGACCCGCGAATCGCCCCACTGGGAAAATTTCTAAGAGATACTGGGCTTGATGAACTTCCTCAATTTATCAATGTACTCAAAGGCGAGATGAGTATCGTCGGTCCAAGACCAGAAATGGAATTTATCGCAAGAGACTATAACCTTTTTGAAAAAACGCGATTATTTGTCAAACCAGGAATTACCGGACTTTGGCAACTCCACGCCGATCGCACAAAACCAATCCACGAAAATTTGGATTATGATTTGCATTATATTGAAAATTATTCAATCGTCTTGGATTTTATTGTTATAATTGAAACGATATTGTTCATGCTGAAAAAAATTATAAAGTTATAATCTAATGAAAAAGTCTGTCCTATTTTTAGTCCAGAATTTGCCCGTTCCCCAGGATCGGCGAATCATGATGGAAGCAAGAGCGCTTGTAAACAATGGTTACTCCGTATCCATCATTTCGCCACGCAAACCTGAACAAAAAAAATTCGAAATCTTGGATAACATCCGCATCTATCGCTATTTGATAGCGCCAAAATCACTCGGCTACCTGAGCTATTTTTGGGAATACACTTATTCTTTCATGCTCACTTTTTACCTAACGTGGAAAATCTTTCTCACGCGCGGTTTTTCCGTCATTCACTCCGCCAACCCTCCGGATTTCTTTTTTCTCATTGCACTATTTTTTAAACCTTTCGGGGTCAAATTCGTCTATGACCAGCATGACCTGATGCCAGAAATGCTCCTTTGCCGCTTTGGGAAAACCAAGGAACATTGGCTTTATAAAATATTACTCTTCATGGAACGCATAAGTTATCGCACTTGCAACATGCATTTATCTACTTGTCAGTCTGGCCAAGAAAAGACACTTTCGCGAGTCAAAGTAAGAGCGAAAAATTTCATTGTCCGCTCCGCGCCTGACCCAACGCAGATCAGCCCGGAACTGATTAATCCTGAATTAACCAAAAAAATTCAAGCGAACTATCGTCACATCTGTTCATATCTTGGCGTCATGGGTCCGCAAGATGGCGTGGACAAACTTTTGCGCAGCATCAAAATAATTATTCACGAGCTCAAAAGAATTGATCTTGGATTTGTACTCATGGGTGATGGTGATGATTTTGATCGCCTAAAAAAACTGGCGACGGAGTACAAGATAAAAGATAATGTTATTTTTACCGGCTGGGCTGATGCCAAAACAATCTCGACCCACTTCTATGCTTCGCAAATCGGCCTTATGCCGGAACCAAAAAATGACTACACGGACAATTCCTTGCACAACAAAATTTTAGAATATATGTCTGCCGGACTACCGGTCATCGCCTATGATCTCAAAGAAGCCAGAAGAACCGCGGGAGACGCTGCGATATATGTTAAAAATAATAATGAAAAAGAATTTGCCAGAGCGATTGTTAATTTAATCGACAATGTTGCCCTGCGCCAAAAAATGGCAAACGAAAGCAAAAAACGCACCGGCAACTATCTTTTCACTCAAGCCGCATCCCAAAAAGAACTCTTGCGTGCATACAGTTCATTATTTGCCAGTAAAGCTAAAATATAAAACTATGCCAAAAAAAGCTTTCGTAATCTGGGTTCAAGAAGTCAAGCTAAGCGAATTTTTCGCACGAGAAATTGATGCCGAAACTGTTATCTCTTGTAAAAAATATTGGGGACGTTTTGCCATTCCCGTAATTTTGCGTTACATTATCCAAAGTTTTGACACATACAAAAAACTAAGAAAGATCGGACCACAAATCATCTTTGTCCAAAATCCGCCAATCATCGCCGTTCTTGTTACTTATTTTTATGCTAAACTAAATTCAGCAAGCTATATTATCGATACTCACACAGCCGGATTTATCGATCGCAAGTGGGCTTTCTTTCACCCATTACACAGATTTCTAGCCCGACACGCCCTTTGGAACACGGCACATAACTATAAAAACTTAGAAATCTTGAAAAGCTGGGGCATTAAGAATAGCTCTGTTTTGCAATTCTATACGCCGACCAAAGCAGAGATTTTGCCGGAAAATGTAAAACTGTCACTCGCACTGGAAGAAAAACTGAAAAATCACACCGGTCTCAAGGTTTTCATGGTTAACCGTTTTGCCGGAGATGACGCCTGGCAAGAAGTGATCGAAACAGCCAGGCTTTTACCTGAAGCGCTTTTCTTTCTCACGGGAAATGATCAAAAAATTAGTCGAAAAGCTAAAGCCGCTTTTCCTGAAAATGTCATTCTTACAAGCTATCTCAATCACGCTGAGTTTATCGCTCTCATGCAACGCTGTGATATCGTCCTTGCATTGACCATAAGACGCGACACCGTCCTCTGGTCCATCCGCGAAATCATGGCGCTCAAAAAACCATTTGTCACAACTGACTCTGACGCCATCCGCTACTATTTTTCCGATGTCGCCCTATTCACCAATCACAAGCCAAAAGATATGGCGGAAAAAATTCAATTAGCCAAGAAAAATCAAGAAGAGCTAGAAAAGAAAATTAAAGTATTTCTGGAAAAAGATGCGATTCGCTGGAAAAATGATATACTATTTATAAATCAAACAATCGACCAGTGCGCATAAGCAACATGAATAAACAGAAAAAAATCATCTTTCTTTCGGAAATGCCCATTACCAATGGGGTAATTCAAGCTCAACTCTTTCCTATTCTTCTAAGCTCTGCTCACCATGGATATGCAACAGAAATCATGGAAACTACAGGAAGATTTGACTCCCAAGATAGCTACCGACCGGAAGCAGAAAAGAAATTAATCAATGCTAAGATCGGACTTCATAAAATTAATGTCCCCCGCTTTACTTTTCTGCCATCTATTTTATATTTTTCCCTAAAAACATACGGTCTCTTGAAAAAACAAGTTGAAAACAAGAAAAAAAGGTCCATCATCCTATATGCCCGAAATTATAAATTCATCCCGATTCTCCTTTGGGCCAACTATTTTTGGCATATCAATTTTATCTATAGCCCCCGTGGCGCCTATGTGGCTGAACGCAAACATTACCAAAAAATCAAAGATATTCTCTATGAAAAAGTTATCGGTCTTGTTGAAAGATTAACCATCCAAAAAAGTTTTGCGACAATCGTAGAAACCGAGCAGTTCAAAAAACATTTAGAAAAACTCTACGGAATTGATGAAAAAAATATTTCCGTCATCCCCAACTACTGGGACGCGTCGCTTGTTCCAGGAAAAAATTGGAACCGCGCGGAGATGCGTGACAAGCTCGGTTTTACCGGAAAAAAAGTCATTGTCTATACTGGCACAGTGGAAGCCTGGTATGACTTCGAAAAAATGGTCGATCTTGTGGCGAAGCTTAAAGAAAAAGATCCTTCTATTTTTTTCCAACTATTTCTGAAAGAAGATTATGCCAGAACGGAATCATTGGGAATCTTCAAATCATTACCGGAAATATTTAAAAAATTCGGATTCAAAAAAGACGACTATGCAATATCATCCTACGCCCCTTGCGAACGCTATCACCATCTTTCAGCTTGCGATGCGGGAATCTGCCTTACAACAACTGCCGAGTTTAAAACAATGATGCTCTACCTCAAAATTGTCGATTTTTGGGGTGCAGGACTGCCAGTCATCACCAATAAAGAAATAGACGCGGTCGCAAAAGCAATTAAAAGCTCCAATACGGGAGCCTTGATTGACTATGCTGACTGGGAAAATTCCGTCGCAAAAATCAACACAGTAAAACTGCTTAAAAAATCCAGCGCATACCAAAAAGAGGTTGAAAAGTATTCCTCAAAAAAAATACTACCGCTATATCTTAATTTATTTGAAAAAATTTTCGATAATCCGGAATTCAAAACTATCTTCAAAAACCACGCGCTTTGAAAATTTCTTTTGAAGCAGGCCCAATTCGTTGTATGATATAAAACATATGCTAAACAAAACCTTGAGATCAAATAAAAATCTTCGCTTCTATGCCTATGTACTGCTATTTTCTGCCATATTCTTTCTTACAGGCATCCTTTTTGGTCAAATAGCAAGAAATATTCAGCTAATAATGGGCATTTTTATTTTTATGTTTCTCGCCGCATTGGCCTTTTTTGACATAAAAAAAGTACTCTGGATTATCATCTTTTTTCTCCCAATAATCATAGGTCTGGGTAATTTTCAAATCAATATCGGTATTCTTTTTCAAAATATTGTGAAAACTGGCAACATATTTGTCAATCCTTTTTCACTTTCCTGTCTTTTCCTGATTTTCCTAGCCTTCATCGAACTACTCAGGATGGGCAAAAAAATGACAAAAATCCCGCTCTTTTTTATTCTTCTTTTGTCCACATTACTGAGCTTTGCTATTCTGCTTCCAACTAAATATTTTTCCGGCGGCCTTGTTTTTGAAGTCTATTTATTGGCTGGTTTTTCCGCCTATTTCTTGAGCTATCTATTTCTCAGTTCTAAAGAAAACTACCTCAAAACAATTTTTGTGATTATTTCCTCTTCCCTAGTTCCAGCCGGAGTCGGAATTTTCCAGCTTCTGACTGGCAATTATTTTTTTGAAAACGATTCGGACCTTGGCAGAATTGCAGCTACCTTTCCCCATCCCAATACATTCGGATCTTTTCTTTTTGTTGTTCTAACCCTATTCCTGATTACTTTTTTCGCAGTAAAATCAGAAAGCGGAAAAAATAATCTTTTCAAACTCATAATCTATGCTTTCGCCGGTACTTTGGGCATAATCTTCATTCTTACCTATTCCCGCACAGCTTGGGCAGGCTTTGCAGTCGCCCTGCTCGCGATTTTTCTGTTAAAATCACGCATCAGACTTCTCATGATTTATTGCGGACTGCTTCTAATTTCTGCTGTTATGCTTTTTGAAAAAACTCGCACAAGAATTTTGGGAATTTTTGAGCATCACATGTATGATTCAATGTATGGACGCTATGAAATTTGGGATATGGCGCTTTTCCAGTCTTGGAAAAAACCCCTCGTTGGTTATGGCATTGGATCATTCAGTGAAATAATCAAAGACACCCAGGGCAAGGCTACAGGCAATGTCTATCCGCACAATGACCTTATACGCTTCTTTTTGGAAGGCGGAATCTTAGGAATCGCCCTCTATCTTCTCTACATGATCGGGGCGCTCTACTATTCAACCAAAAGCTTCTTGCATTATCCCAAGGTAAGTGAGAAAATTAGTTTCTGGGGAAAGAAGTTCAATGTCGAATTAAAAACCTTGGGTGTTATTCCGCTAATTCTTTTTAGTTCGATGGTAATTATTTCCTTCGTTGAGGCACCGTCAATGGATTTCACCTATCAAATTCTTAGCTGGATTCTCTTGGGCAGTTGGCTGGGAACAAATGAAAGATATTGGAAGAAAAAATAATTAAAAAATCCCGCAGGAGCGGGTTTGCAACCCATTTCGCATAATTTATTAACTTATAATATTTGCAAACTTAAAGATTCGAGTTACAAACTCACACCTGCCAAAGAAGAGTAATAAATAAAAAAAATTAAATCAAATAATATGAACCAAGACCTAAAAATAAGTTCTCCAGAAAAAAAAGACTACGACCGAATCGCTATGTGGCTTTTGAATTTGGAGTGTAACTTCAAATGTCCCTATTGTTTTTTTGACGATTCCCAGCGCAGCCTCAAAACTCGTCTGGCCGATTGGCTCCGCGGAAAAGTACCTGCCATCAATCCCTATAAGACCCGCTTCATCACGCCGGAAGAGATCGGCCGTTTCTTCGATGATACTGGCGAACGCTGGTGGCTGGTCATTTCCGGCGGCGAGCCGTTCGTCTATCCCCGCTTCATCGAGATCGTCAAGCGCCTCTCCCAGAAGCACCTGGTCACTATCGGGACCAATTTGGGCCTGCCGATCGATAAGTTCCTCGCCGAAGTCAGCCCGGAAAATATCTGGTCGCTCTATGTCTCGATGCACCTGGCTGAACGGGAACGCCAGGGCCTTTCCGTCGACGATCTGCTCGACAAGGTCAAGCGCCTGCGCGACAAGGGCTTCCGCGTCGAGATCAACTATGTGATGTATCCGCCGGTCATCGCCCGCTTTCCGGAAATCTATGAACGCTTCAAGCAGGAAGGATTTCTTCTGGAAGCGCGGGCCTTCCGCGGAGTCTATGAAGGCAAGACCTATCCCAAGGCCTATACTGAAGAAGAGCGGCAGATCTTCTATGACAAGATCCCTTCCGAGATCGACCGCGCTGCCAGTTTCGAAAGCCTCTCGTTCACCGGCGTGCCATGCAGTGCCGGGAAGAACCTCATCCGCATCCGTCCCGACGGATCGATCACCCGCTGCCCGCACGACAACGAGAATCTGGGCAATATGTTCGAAGGCCGGATGCAGCTCCACGACAAAGTGAAACCTTGCGCCGTGCCGCATTGCAAATGCACCCTGGCCATCAAGGAGGGTTGCGTGGATTTCAATAAGCGGAAATAACTCGTATGCAGGAGCAGGGTTGTATTGATCGCAGGAGCATAATTGCACTATGCTCTTCTCGATTTACAATCCCGCCGCAGGAGCAGGGTTGTACCCTGCTCCTTATAGTTTACAATTTAAACAAAAAAGCCAATGCCTTCTGTCAGAGTATCAAAAAAATTTAACAATTCTGTCTATTTTTTAACTTTCAGCACCAAGAATCTGTATTATATTTTCGACCGCCAATACCGCTGGAACATTCTGGCCGATTCCCTGAAATATTGCCAAGCCAACAAGGGTCTCAAACTTTTCCATTTTGTTTTTATGTTAAACCATATCCATTTGATTGTTTTCTCCGAGGATATTTCTGGATTTATTCGTGATTTCAAATGTTTTACGGCTAAAAAAATACTGGAAAATATTAAAATGACCGAGCCAGCTGTTTTAAAAATATTCCTAAATAACGATGGCGAATATGAATTCTGGTCAAAAACCAATATGCCAAAACTAATTGAAACACAAGATTTTTTTGAACAAAAAATGCAATATATCCAAAATAATCCGGTTAAGAAAAACTACGTGATACGACCGGAAGATTGGTATTGGTCATCAGCTAACCCATCTTGTGAGATAAAAATTGATGATGCTTTTAGCCTGTAAACTTTGAGGAGCATAGTGCAACTATGCTCTTACAAAGAGGATTGCAGGAGCAGGGCTGTGTTTAATTGCAGGAGCAGGGTTATACCCTGCTTCCTTATCCTTAACCCGTAAACTTCAAGGAGCATAGTACAACTATGCTCCTGCACAAAAAAAGAATAAAAAACAGCCCTGATTCCTCGGTGGTCGGCGTATCTTGTGATACGCTTTCCACACTTTGGAATCAGGGTGTTGTTGATGGTTAACGAAAGCCCCCAGAGTCAAAGGGGAGCCATTTCTGCCCTTTGCCGACAGAGGATGGGCAGAGGTTTTCCATTGCCGTCATCTGCCGTAGTTCCATCGGGCTTGGATTGGGATTGCGGCAATAATCCTCAAGCCGCTCCCGTGAATGGAACAGCAAGGAGAATTTTCCGCCTTGTCCGTCCCATCGCCCATCTTCATGGAACCACAGTTGGGCCCCATTTCTGATCAGATTGGGCCGGATTTCCATTGAATCGACTCCGGACCACAATTGATTACCTCCCGGTCTTGTATTGTTGTAAGTCTGACAGGGTAAAACTGTTGCCGGCGTCGAAGCATATACTACTTGGTTCGAAACCGGTCCAGATGCCGTTGTTTGCGCAGGAGCGCAAGCGCAGCCCGTCAGAGCCAGCGCGACCAATACGACAAAAAACCTATTGCAAGCTTCCTTCATAACGATTCTCCTTTCTTTAATTTTGTTGTTCCGAGACGCACCATGAGAGCTGCGCCCCGGATAGTTTTCAGAAAATTCTGGTTGACACATGGCCCGGGGCCGGTTGGCGCGGGGAAT
>DAIEIZ010000002.1 GCA_027351145.1 Candidatus Moraniibacteriota bacterium
TCAAAACAAAAACACAAAAAATTGAAACTGCCACCGGAATTACCAAGCGCACATATCTTTTGATCGCGCTGGCCGTGATAATTTCATGATCTTTTTGTAAAAAAAACTTATGACTCAACACATATCCGCTCAAAACAAAAAAGATACAAACGGCAAAGTTTCCATTATACAATAAATTCAAAGGCGAACCAGACAAAAAAACTTCTTCACCGGGCCTCAGATGAACCAAGATATCAGGACCGGAAAAGAGAGCTGGATAAAAAGCAAGAATAAAATGATGAAACACGACCTCAAAAGCAGCAAGACCGCGAAGCCCGTCTAAGTACCGAATTTTTCGCATAGAATATAAAAAATTTAATATCGCAAAATTGTCATATTTTCCCAAGCTAAAGCTAACTAATCTATACCCCGATCATCATCCAAGAGAGCAAGACATGCAAAGAATTCTAGCACAGCCAAGAAAAAAATCAAGAAAATGTCTAATTTGCCCCAAATAATAACTAATACAAAGAGAATTTGCTCTATCTGAGAATTTTCTTGTGAATCATAAACATAAATACTAGAGGAAGAAGCATCCAAAGAAAGGCAAAATTCTCAGAGACCAAGTAACCATATGAATTTGGAGAAATATAGCCAAGAGCTATTTTTTTTGGCACAAGCGCTAGCGCCACGCTAAGCATCAGCACTACCTCCAGAAAACTCATCGCAAACACTCTCCACAAAAAACCCTTGCCCGAACCGGAAAGCTGAATTTCAAACATCTTTCTTCCCAAGATCGTGAGAAGAATTATTACGCCAAAAAATAAAATTAGATTATAGGTATAATCAGGCAAAATTGCCTTGGGAAAAACACTAAGCAGTGCCACGGAAACATAGATATTGATAAGTATTGTAATTAGTCTGGAACGACCTATTGACATGCCATAGATAAAACTAACTAGGGCTATAACAAGAAACAGCATAACATCCTGCGCTGTTTTCGCAGAAAGTCCCATTTGGGAAAAAATCACGCTAAGATTCATAAATATTTTATTTTTTATTTTTATATTATCATTTTACTCTTTTTTTTGTTTTTGTCACTAATCAAACCTATTTCATTCAATTTTATTAATGAATGTCAGCTATTTTTATTCTCCTAGCCGACCTAGCTCTTCCAAAAGCCGTCTTTGTTCCCGATTCAATTTTTTTGGAATTCGCACAATCACTTTCACAATTTGATTGCCGCGAGAGCCAGAATGCAAATCTGGCACGCCTTTGCCCTTAACGCGAAACTGCTCACCGGATTGCGTTCCTGAAGGGATTTTCAAAGTTAAGCGACTATCAATTGTCTCAATGATCGTTTCGCCACCAAGCGCCGCAACCGAAAAGGGAATTTCAACTGAACTCAAAATATCCTGTCCGCTTCTTTTGAATTCTTTATGCGCTCTGACATGAACATTGACATATAAATCACCATTAATTCCACCAACGCCACCAGCCTCTCCCGCACCTTGCATCGAAAGTGTTTGACCATCCGCAATACCGGCTGGAATTTCAATTTCTAACTTATTCTCCGCCATTACCCGGCCATCCCCGCCACATTTAGTACATTTTTTTGAAATAACCTTGCCAACACCATGACAATCAGGACACTCAGCCACTTGCGAAAAATTACCAAAAAAACTACGGCTAACCTTCTGCACGCGCCCCGCTCCACCACAAGTCGAACAAGTTTTAAGCTCACTCCCTTTCTCCCCGCCAGTTCCCTCGCAACGGTCGCAAATCGTACTTTTGCGCAAATTAATTTGACGCTTTGCACCATTTACCATTTCAAAAAAATCAATCTCCACATCCACTTGAATGTCCCTACCCCTTTTCTTTCGTGTCGTAGCGCCACCTC
>DAIEIZ010000016.1 GCA_027351145.1 Candidatus Moraniibacteriota bacterium
GTATTAGGAGACGCATCAGAAAGCGCAAATTATGCGCAAACTATCCAAGATATGGCGCAAAATCAAATCATTGAGCCAAAAGAGTGGCAATTGACTTATTCTGATGATCCTTCAACCATGTTCGACAGCGATACGCTGGCCAACATGAACCTCTATATCAATGGTGACGGCAATGGCGGAAACACCATTTGGGATGCCCAGTCTGCAATTGCAAAAGAATATCAAAAAAAACTAGATGATGAAAAAAATCAGGCCTACGCAGAAGGTATCTCTGGTCAAGGATTTTCAAGCGAGAAAACTAATGGCGTAGTGTCAAAACCAGGCATACTTTTCAAGGATATGGAGTCAAACATGGAAAACCTGCCCAATCTTGCCATCACTAGCGCAACAAGCATTGGAGAGTTAGTCGCTGCCGCAGCTTCTAAGGCGATAACAGGGGTAATCAATAAAACCATCAGCGGTGTGGAGAATTCAATTAACCGAGCGGCCAATCAGGTCACAGATAAGGCAATAAAACAAGTTAATAAGCAAGTTAACTCCTATGGGCCCGGGGCTCTTTATAAGTAACAATCATGTTATTTTTCTCAAAATTAAAACAAAAAATATCTAAACTCAAACTCATCAGTTCCCAGAAAAAATATTTGGCTGTTTTTTCTTTAGTATTTTTGGCTGTTTTCTGTTACGCACATACCACTTCCGCTTCCGCTAGTGCTCTCGAAACAGTAGCTGATTACACTGTCATGCCCGTCATTACGCTCATGCTCAAGACTGTTTTAAAATTTTGCTCCCTACTTCTATCAATGGCGGAAACAATTTTTGAATGGATTGTGAACACGCAAAATATGAAAGCTGTTATGGATAATGATATTGTATATGGAACATGGCGTACCGTGCGTGATGTTTTCAATGTCACATTCATCATGGTTCTTCTTTTTTCCGCCTTTGCGACCATTTTCCAAGCACCTACCAACTATAATTATAAAAAAGTCCTTCTCAACCTGGTACTCATGGCTCTTTTAGTCAATTTTAGTTACCCCATCGCACGATTCATTGTTGACGCGTCAAATATAATCATGTTTGGTTTTCTTAATAATCTTGGCGGTTCCAATTCATTCATGAAAATTATTAATGATAGCAAAATCAGCAACATAGTAAGCTCTACTGGCTCTGACCCGCTTTACCTCCTTTCCGCAATCATCTTCACCTTTATTTTCGCAGTAACACTACTTATAATTGCGGTTCTTTTAGTAATCCGAACGGTTGCTATCACTATTTATATTATTTTTTCACCAATTGCCTTTGTCGGACCAATTGTCCCTGGCACAGGACTTGCTTCCGCCGGCAAAGAGTGGTGGGATGATTTCATGAAATATTGCTTCTCCGGTCCAACTATGATTTTTATGCTTTATATTGCTAGCAGAATGTTTTCCGCCATAAGCTCGCAACAAATCAAAATGGGAACCATTGCCATGAAACAAGTTGGCACTTCGGCAGATGTATTAGGTGCCAGCAACCCTCTTGGAGCGCTAATTCGCGATGCATCATTTTTTTCTCTGCCAATCATCATCCTCTGGCTCGGAATCATTCAAGCCCAAAAATCCGGCATCGCCGGCGCGGGAGCTGTAGTTGGAATGGGGACAAAAGCCATAAATTGGGCAAAAAATGCTCCTCACAAAACTGCCTGGTGGGCAGCAAAAAAGACTGGCATTCCAGGCGGGGTGCAACAAAAATGGGCTAATTGGAAAAAAACTGGATTGTTTGGGTCTGACAGACAAGCAGAGAGAGAGGCTGCTCGTGCTGGACGAGGGCCTTTTGCAGTTCCGAGAGTTGCTGATCAAATGCAAGCTAAGAAAGTTAAGGAAGCTGGGGAAAGTCATGATATGACAAATGTAGAAGATTTAGAGCTTGAACGACTAGTCGCTTCGAGTGATAAATTTGAAAGTGCTGCTGCGACAATAGAGCTTGCAGCAAGAGGACTCGCCACAGGAACACAATTAGACAATGTCCGCCGACAATTTGGTGACAATAGCCAGGTAACCAGACAATTGGAAAATAAAATGAAACCCTATGCTGCCGATGCCTTTTTCACAAAAAATGGAGTTCTTGACGAAGCTGCATTAACGCGCTACATGCAAAGTGATAATTTCAATGCCGAAAAATTAGGAGCAGCCGCATTAGGCAATCGAAGGTTGATGGATATTGGACTCAGGACAGGCACGATCAATAATGACAATCTTGAAAAATCAAGAAAGAAAAGCCCTGAGCATGAAAGAGCCTTAATTGCTTCTCTCAGAGATGCGGCCAGTGCAACTGACTTACAAGATATTTCAGGAATAGAAGCAGCAAGAAACGCTGAAACACAGGGAAGCGATGCATGGATAAATCTCGATAATCAACTCCGAACCGCTAGAAGAGTCCAGACCGCACACTTTGCCCAAACAGGAGCTTTTCATTCAGGAGTCAATCAAGCATCAAGAGCTCACATCATCAGCAGACTAAATGCAGACACGGCAAAAAGAATAGATGTAACTGCAAATGCAAGCATAATGGAAGAGTTTGCGGATAATATGGATCCTGGAAAACTAAAATCGATTATCATGGCAAACGATGGCGCTGCACAATCCGCACTACTTGCAGCAATAAGAAACACCAGGGCAACAACAGCAACTCCCGGCTCAAAAGCAGCAAGAAATTTACAAAGAGCAAACACAGACACTGAATTGCAACACATGAACTAAATCAAATATTTTTCGCATAAATATTGTGCCATGAATAATTATTTAGAAAAAAAGAAAAAATTACCTTTGATATTGCAAGACTTTCTTTCTTCTGACATGCCCTATCTTGAAACAGAACGCGTTTGTTTTATGTATGGGCTAAATGAAAAAGAAATAAGCATACTATCATATCCAATCGCCATTATCTTTATTGGCGAATTAAAGCTAGAAAATTATCCATCGTTAATTTTTAAAAAACTGAATCGATCAGAGCAAATTATCTACGGCATTTCATTTGAAATAAATCAAAGGATTTTCGCTCGCTTTCCAGATTTTTTCAAAAATTCTCAAAATCTGTCAGAAGAATGGTTTCAAAAAAAGGCCAATCCATTATTAACTGAAGGCGAAGCCTGGAAAAAAGTTCTCGAACTAGAGCCATGGATATTGGAAGAAGAAAAAGAAAAAGCAGAAGAAAAAAGAAAAGCAGAAGAGGAAATGCGAAAGCAACAAGCTCAATTAGAAAAATTACCAATTAACATGGCATTGGAAAAATATCCAGAGTTAGGGGAACAATTAATCACCTCTAGCCATATTCAGCTCAAAATGTTCCCTGAACCAGTCCGCCCATCAATCAAAAACTGGCTTTCTGATTACACTTTTACTATTGGCATCAGCAATCATGACCCAATTGTCCGCGGAAATTACCTTTTTAAGGGCACCAATGCAGCGTCTCTTTCCTCTCAAGACCGCGAGAAGCTAACCGAAATCATCAAATCATTCGAAGAAAAAACCCCACTCACAATCAACACAAAAACAAAACGAGTACTATTTATCACTCCCGCAAAAGCAGAAACTCCGCAAATACAAAGTAGGCCGATGATTAGCCAAAATGTCACTCGTAAAGATTTAGAGCCAGTCGAAATCAGAAGGGGACAAGAAAATTATCCTCCAAAGCAATTTACTACTCAATCGCAAAAAAGATTTCAATCGGATGAAGAAAGAATCAGTGCCTGGAGAAAAAACTTACCCGAAAAGAACACATTGGAAAATAAAAACATCAGTTTTTCATCCCCACAAACATTTTCCACTGAAAAACCGCCAGAAGTTCCTCGCCCAATCATGCCCAACTACCAAGCTCGGAAGCCAGTTGCCAAAATTAATTATGTTGCACCGAGACCAATGCTAAAAAATGTGGTAAACTTGAAGGAAGAGTGAAGAAAATTTTCAATTTGAAATTTTAAATTTCTAATTTCAAATTAATGATATTTAATGTTCCCCAATTTATTGATATTGAAGACAAGATTGTCGGGCCGCTTACTGCAAAGCAGCTCGGCTGGCTTGCTGCTGGAGCAGTTCTCGCGCTACTCTGCTATGGAATGTTTGACAAATCAACTTTTATCGTCTCGGCTCTCATCATCGCGGTAATCTTTGGCGCTTTAGCCTTTTATCGACCCTACAACCAACCGCTCATCAAATTCATCATGTCATCAATCGCATTTGCTGTCCGTCCAAAAATATATATCTGGAAACGCACGCCAGAAAAAATTCAAAGAGTGACTGCGGCAAAAAAAGAGGATAACACTCCGATAATCAGCAAAAAAAGATTTGACCAACAAAGAGTTTCTTGATATTTCTCAATTACTAGACCATCCAAATCGCTAGTCAGATTAGCTGACTGTACAAAAAAAATAACAAACTATCCCACTAGCAAGCAGGCAGGGCGATGCTTGAAACAAAAAAATATAAAAATATATGGAAAAACTTTATTCTCAACAACTTACCAAGCAAACAGCCACTTCGCCCACTCAACAATATTTAGATGTGGCAGAAGTGAAGGAGGATGTAATTGTTCTTAAAAACGGCTCGATGCGAGTGGTTCTTGCGGTTTCTGCAATCAACTTTGATCTTAAGGCAACCGATGAACAAGAAGCTATCATCAGCCAATATCAAAACTTTCTCAACTCGGTTGATTTTCCATTGCAAGTCCTGATCAGCTCGCGAAAACTAAACATAGACACCTATATAGAATTTCTAACAGATCAAGAAAAGCAACAAAAAACCGAACTGATGCGCTTGCAGATTTCGGAATACAAAAATTTCATCACACAATTAGTTTCCATGTCTGACATTATGGATAAAGCTTTCTATCTGATTGTACCATTTTCACCAATTGAAAATCAGGAAAAAAGTTTTTTCAGCAATTTTTCCAATATGATCAATCCAAAAAGAGGAATCCTGGAAAAAAGAGAAACATTTGAGACATATAAAAGCCAACTCTATCAAAGAGTTGACCACCTGACTGCCGGGCTTTCTGGTATTGGCGTAAAACTTGTCCCATTAAAAACCAAGGAGTTAATCGAACTTTTGTTCAATTCCTATAATCCAACTGTACTTAATTCAAAGGGCTACATAGATACAGAGAAAATGGAACTCAAATAAATAATTTTTGAAATTTAAAATCAATTTCAAATTCAGTAATTCAAATTTCTAATTTAAGAAAATGCTAAATCTATTTACAAAAAAACCCAAGAATAACTCCACTCTGACAAAAAAGACTGTCCCCGCAGATGAGGTATTAGAATCAGAAAAATATTACCAAGAAGGACTGGCAAAGCTCAATGACATCATCGCTCCAGCGGCAATCCAAATTATGCCCAAATCTATCCGCATTGGAGAAACAATTGCTCAAACCATCTTCATCATCGCCTATCCGCGCTATCTGCACAGTAACTGGTTCTCGCCTATCATAAACATCGACATGCCAATTGACATCTCTATGTTTATTCATCCAGTTGATACCTATGACATCCTAAAAACTTTGAAAAAAAGCGCCACCCAGGTTGAATCACAAATTCAGATCGAACAAAGTCAGGGATTAATCAGAGACCCCTCACTGGAAACCGCGCAACAGGATATCGACGAACTGCGAGATAAGTTGCAGCAAGGCACAGAAAAATTCTTTCGTTTTTCCCTCTACATTACTGCTTACGGCGATAATGAACAAGCCGTTACTAAAAGCATAAAAGCAATTGAAGCGATTCTGGAAGCACAACTAATCTATGTCAAACCAGCCGTTTTCAAATCTGAGCAGGGCTTTAATTCTTCCTTGCCACTAGCCAATGACGAATTGGATGTGGGAACTAATATGAACAGCTCTCCGCTTTCAACGACTTTTCCTTTTGTTTCCTCAACGCTTTCTTCCAATACGGGAATTCTCTATGGTATCAATCGCCACAACAACAGCCTTATTATTTTCGATCGCTTTCAGATGGAAAATGCCAATATGGTGGTTTTTGCCAAATCTGGCGCCGGAAAAAGTTATACTGTCAAATTGGAAGTTTTGCGCTCAATGATGCTTGGAACAGACGTAATTATTATCGATCCGGAAAATGAATACCGCCATCTCTGCGATACCGTCGAAGGCAGCTTTATCAAAATTTCCCTCAATTCAACTAACCATCTCAATCCTTTCGATTTGCCGAAAGTCGGCGAAGATGATGATCCTGAAGATATTTTGCGTAACAATATCGCCAATCTCCTTGGACTACTTCACATCATGCTCGGATCTATCACGCCAGAAGAAGATTCCGTTTTGGACCGCGCTATCCATGAAACTTACTCAATCAGAGACATCACCGCTGAAGTTGACTTTAATACTCTCGGCAAAGATGCTTTTCCTACAATGTCGGATCTCTACCAAATCTTGCGCAGTCTTGACGGTGGAGAAGTCTTGGCAATCCGTCTTGAAAAATATACGGAAGGAATTTTTGCCGGATTCTTGAATCATCCTACTAATATCCGAGTAGACAACCAATTGGTTGTATTTAATATTCGCGACATGGAAGAGGAACTTAGGCCGGTAGCGATGTATATTGTTTTGCAATTTATTTGGAATGAAATGCGCACTAACCTAAAAAAACGATTAGTCCTAGTTGACGAAGCCTGGGTTATGATGAAATATGAAGACGCTGCATCCTTTCTTTTTGGTCTTGCCAAGCGCTGCCGCAAATACTTCACCGGCCTTACTACGATCACACAAGACGTAAACGATTTTCTTTCTTCCCGATATGGCAAAGCAATTGTTACAAATTCTTCACTTCAACTACTCCTTAAACAATCTCCCGCCGGCATTGATGTGATTTCTGACACCTTTTACCTCACTAATCAAGAAAAGTTTCTGCTTTTGGAAAGCAACGTCGGAGAAGGCATCTTTTTTGCCGGCACCAATCATGTTGCTATTAAAGTTATTGCATCTTACTCTGAAGATCAAATTATTACCACCGATCCGTCACAGTTATTGGAAATTGAGAGAGCCAAAAAAGAACTAAGTGAAGAGGAGGACTAGAATAATTTACTACCACGAAAAACCGTAAAGCATCTCAGCAACCATAGCTAAATAAAGCCGCTGTAAAATAGATCAAAGCCATGTCGAAAGAAACTGAATATAAAAACAATTTAAACCAGGAAAGAAACCTGAGAAAACCCAACACAAGCAATCCAAAAGATCAGGCTAAGAAAATAGCAAAAAATATTGCCACGGCCGCCTCGCTTATTGGCCTGCTTGAAATTACAGACTTGTTTTTTCTTGTCGCAATAATGGCCGCCATAATAAAAGACATTCTGGATTGCCTTGTCATCCCTGCTCTTCCCATCATAGGGACAGCGCTAACACTCATGGCATCATTCGTAATCATAGCTTCAATGCTTATTTGCGGATCAAGCTCAGTTAAATCTAAATCTTCTAAGGTTAACGATTTTGCAAGTAAAGCTGTTAAGAAATGGGGCGTATTAGCAACTGGAACTTGTTTTGAGTTTTTTTTTGGACTAAATTTTATCCCAACAGAAACAGTCACTGCCATCATTATTTTTGTCTTCATTCTCCAGGAAAGAAAAACAGCTCGTGAAGAACGAAGACAAGAAGAGGGCGAAAAGGCCGAAATGAATTATGGCGTGTACGCATAACAATAATGAACAATGTATCAAAAGAAAGCGCCTAAAACCATAAAAAGCTTTTTATCCGGCAACCAAGAAATGCTAGTCAGTTTTGGCGTGGCACTATTTTGTTTTTTCTCCAGTTCATTTTTTCCCACCCAAAATACAGCTCAGTTAATCACCAAAAGTCTCTTTTTTCTAGTCCTGCTTCCAAGCCTCTATATAAAAATTATCCTCAAAAAAAATCTTGCTGATTTTGGCTGGAATCTGAGAAATAAAAAAACAACTGTTTATTGGTGCTCAAGCATCACAATCGGCACTCTTTTTCTCTTCTATTTAATGATCAAATTTACCCAGTTTATGCCTGGCTACACCATAGAAACCTATCTCAAAAACAGTTTTTGGCTATTTTTAGTTTACGAACTTATCATCACCAATTTTCGCGTTTTCGTTTTCAGTTATTTTTTTCAAGGATTCATCCTGTCGATTTTCCAAGAAAAATTAGGATCGCTTGCAATCGCCATTCAGGCAGGGTTATTTTTTGCTCTTTTTTTCCTTACCAACACCATTTCTTGGCAAACAGCACCCTTCATTCTGCTTTCAATTACAGCCGGCTTTCTTGCCTATAAAACAAAATCATTTTTCTATTCGTATTTTATGAGTATTTTTGTTATAATAATTCTAGATACGTATATTATTTACCTAACTAAATGAACAAAGCGCTTAAGAAAATACTGACCACACTTATTGTGATTTTAAATATTTTTTCGACTAACATCTTGTCTGCTCGTGCAGGCATGACTGATGTCCTCTTGGGCAATCCTGTCGGGGCAATGGACTCTGTTCTTGGTGATCTGGGCGTTAATAAAAGCGCGCTGCAAAACATGATAAAAACAGTCAATGTTTCTCAGAAAAAAATAAACCCGCCGATGGTCTCCCTCTCTTTTGATCCGGCTGATCCTGTTCCTGGGGAGAAAGTAACTGTCACTGCCATGCCGACCTATTTCATGAATACAACGGAAAATCTTTTTTTTACTTGGTACCTTAAAAGCGCAAAATGCTATGACAACACCCTTGACCCGCATAAATACACTTCGGAATACAAAAATAGTGCGGATTTTAAATCTTGCGACCTCAATGAAGATGGCAAGGTAGATATTGAAGATTATAAAATTAAAGCCGCTAGACTCTTGGTTAATAACGACTTCGCCTGGAATGCTGATCCATCCCCCTATTCTAACACTAGCGACAATGATAATGATGGATATAACGTCCAGAATGTTTTTGGCGGCGAAGATCAAAGAGGGAAGAACAATCATTGTTTTGTGCATGATATCGCTTCCGGCGATGATCATGAATTGCTCGACTCAAGCGGAAATTCAAAGTGCAAACATCTTTTTCCAAATGCCCCTGACGACACAACCGGTGATGGACAGTTTGGTCTCAGTGAAGAAAAGTTCTGGCACACCAACCCACACAACAAAGACACCGCCGGCACTGGTCGCACAGATGAAGCCAATGTAGTTGGCCTCGGAGAAAATGTATTTTCTTTTCCCTACACAAAAGGTGATCAAATCGGCGTTGTTGTGGAAGGCGTTGCAGTTCAACCTACTCAATATTCTGACTCTTCCTACAGAACAATGTGGGCGTTTAGCAAAAATAAATGTGACATACCTTCCAGCAGCACCACTGATTATCCAATAAGCACAACAACCGGTCCGACAACATACACTAATACGAAAGCTGATCACTCTTACACGCCTGGAGTTCCTCCAACGCTATATACGGCAACAGACTATACCACAAAAGTTACCACAGTTACCACAAAAGAAATTGTTGACGGAACACAAATCAATGACAATGCTACAATCAGAACAAAAACAACGACAACAACTGAAGTGAGCTATGTTGGAACAGACCCGACCATAACCAACCCAGTTCTCAATGAAGTCACTAAAACCTCCACTTGTCCCACGTCCATAATTGAAGTCGGTGGATCATTAGATGGATTTGTGTGCATCGGATCAGATGCTATAAGCGTAAGGGCTAATGCAACGACAATGGATTCTAATGATCTCAATAATTGTCTCTATAGCAATCTCACCACACCTGCCGAAGGCGGAGGTGCAAATGAGAAACTAGACGTCTCGCTGAAATACCTTCCAGAAAATCCCATTAATGATTCCAGTGAAAATAAAAATGGAGACACCATCTCCCTAAGCACATCCATTCCCGATGCCACAACTAGCTCTTATATCAACTACACATGGGCAGTATTTGCCAGCAATAACGCCAACCCTGATGATTGGGGTAATGCAATCGAAAAAAGTAAACTTGACGGCGCCACTCAAATGTCCGGGCTTGGCATGGACACATTTAAATTCAATCTCAATTTCAAGGATGCCGACTTCGCCCAAAATACCCTTACTGGAAATAAGCTTCCGAAATATCTCAAAGTAACAGTAACCGCAAAAGACACAGTATCAGACGGACAAAGAGAGGGCCATACTAACGTTATTATCCCAA
Source organism: Candidatus Moraniibacteriota bacterium (assembly GCA_027351145.1). Classification (GTDB taxonomy): domain Bacteria; phylum Patescibacteriota; class Minisyncoccia; order Moranbacterales; family UBA2206; genus UBA9630. The sequence goes on from DAIEIZ010000016.1 coordinate 10,176, forward strand.
TATCTTCATCCGAAGAAAGAATAAAAGTCTATACCGCAGGTGCCTATTTCGAATCTACCGACCCGAGCACACCTCCCTATATTAAATATCAAGATGAAATAAATAAAACAACGCCTCTCCAGGAAAGATGTCTTTTTGAAGATCCTGATCCAAACGCCCCCAAAACACCTCTGGCCACCTGCGAAGTAGCAAAAGACGAACTCATTGGTATGGAAGTGGATAACACTAAAAATTATACGGATTTTTTGTGGACTATTGATGGAAAAACCCAAATATGCCCTGATGATAAATTTTATAATTGTCTTAATAATAAGGATGGCACGGCCACAAACAGAACTTATTTTCCGATTCTAAAAGGCATTGGCGATCAATATACTGTCAACGTATCAGCACTTAACAAAGAAACTGGGGAAAAATT
>DAIEIZ010000017.1 GCA_027351145.1 Candidatus Moraniibacteriota bacterium
CTCCAATCATACGCAGTTTTCCACGAGCCAATGCGGGTTTCAGCATATTCGATGCGTCCATAGCGCCTTCAATCGCGCCAGCACCAACCAGGGTATGAAGCTCATCGATAAAAAGAATATACTTACCTGCTTCGCGATCAATTTCATTAATAATAGCTTTTAGCCTTTCTTCAAATTCTCCGCGAAATTTCGTACCAGCAATCAGCGACCCCAAATCCAGCGACATTAGCAATTTATTTTTCAAAGTTTCCGGCACATCACCATCGGCAATTCTTTGCGCCAGTCCTTCAGCAATGGCAGTTTTCCCAGTTCCCGCTTCTCCGATAAGCACTGGATTATTTTTTGTTCGACGGCTAAGCACTTGCATTACACGCCGAATTTCATCATCACGGCCAATCACCGGATCAAGTTTATTTTCCTTGGCAAGCTGAGTCAAATCAATTGTATATTTTCGCAACGCTTGCAGGCGATTTTCCGGATCAGGCGAATCAATTTTTTGCGAGCCACGCAATTCTTTGATAATTTTCAAAATATTTTCATAAACAATTCCCCGCGCAAAAAGGAAATCCCGAACAACTCCCTTTGTCGCCAGGAACGAGAGCAATAAATGTTCCATGGAAACATATTCGTCATCGTTTTTTCGCGCTTCAATTTCAGCATTATTTAATACCAACACCACTTCTGGAGCAATAAAAATTTGCTTAATTCCTTGCGGTGGATTATGCGGGTATTTTTCAATTTCCCGTGTTGCGTCATATTTCATCTTATCCTCATCCAATTCCATTTTTTTAAGAATCACCGGTATAATGGAATTTTCCTGATCAAGAAGCGCAAAAAGCAAATGAAAAACATCCACTTGTTGCTGATTGCTAATTATTGCCAGCTCTTGCGCATGTTGCAAAACAGCCTGCGCTTTAGTTGTAAACCTATTCAGATCCATAGTCATTCACTTCGCGAATCCCGCCAAAACGGGAACATGCGAATATTTCTATGATTAATTATCTACATCTAAACTCTTTCTTCCAACTTAACACTAATCTCTTTAGTATCACCCTTATGCCAAATTTTTAAGGTTATTTGATCTCCCACATTAAATCTGGACAACAAATCAACTAAACTATTATTGGCATCTATTTTTTGCCCGTTTACTTCCAAAATCACATCATTTTCCACAATTCCCGCCTTATCAGCCGGAGAACCGGGAACTACGGCAAAATCAGTTATATTCTGCCCTCTCAAAACCAACACTCCGTAATTAAAAGGCAGATTGATTTGTTTTTGCAACGTGCTGTCAATTGGGATATAGCGCACACCCAAATAAGGCGTAGAAATTTTTCCTGTCGCCTTTACCTGATCGGTTATTTTTTGCACCTGAGAGGAAGGAAGCGCAAAACCAACATTTTGTGCGCCTTGAGCAATCGCCACATTAATGCCAATCACCTGCCCATTGATATCAAGCAGCGGTCCGCCGGAATTCCCGGGATTAATCGCAGCATCTGTTTGAATTATGTTAGTCAATTTTTCGCTATCCCCCAAGCCTCCGCCTGCAGTCAAATTTCTCTTTAGCCCGGAAATAATTCCCTTGCTAACAGTATTAGAAAACTCACCCAATGAATTTCCAATCGCAATCGCAGTCTGGCCGATTTTCAGATTATTAGAATCTCCAAAATTAAGCGTTGAGTAGCCTGCTCCATCAATCTTGATAACTGCGATATCATTTACAGGATCGCGTGCAAGAACCTTGGCCACATGCTCCTTTCCATCACTAGTAATGACTGTATAATCGGCAGTAGTGTCAGAAACGACATGCTTATTAGTTACAATCATACCATCAGCTGTGATAATAAAGCCCGTACCGGCACCAATCTTTTCTTTTTGCATAGCACCTCCGGAAGCATTAGGCGAGCTGTTTTGGTCAGGCGAATTACTGGAAGCATTCGGATCTCCAAATATACCAAATGGATCAAAAAAACTCTGTATCTTTGGCACGTCCTTGCTAATCACAATGCTGACTACGGCTGGCGTACTTTTCTCTACCACATCAATCACAGCCGAATCTTCCTCGATAATTTTTTCCCTTGAAACCGAAGAATCAACCTTGGCCACCGGCTGGTTTCCTGTTATTTGCGAAAGTCGAGGAAATTCTTGAGAAATTTTTGTGAAGATCTTCTGGCCAAATCCTCCTGCCACAAAACCGAAAAACGCACCAAAAATGGAAGAGAAAAAAATAACAGCAAACAAGATCGAGATAAGATAAACAGCTGAATACTTATGTTTCTTTTTTTTTGTCGCCACCTCATTTTCCCCCAGCAACTCATTGGGAGTGATTTCTGAATTATCCATATTAGTTTAATTTCCAGTCCAGTAACCGAATTTTTCGGCACTGAAAAAAATTTAAATTATTTTTTTGAATTTATCTCATCTGCTCTTTTTCTCAAGTGAGTCCAAAAGAGCAGAAAAAATTCTCCACAAAAGGAAGATTATTCCATTGAAATTGCACTTACCGGACAACTATCAATCACGTTTTGGCAATCACAATCACCACAATCGTCGGAAATCACCTTGGACTTGCCATCCTCCACCTTAAAAACGTTCGAGCAAAGAGACTCGCAGGTTCCGCAACCAATACAAATCTCCTCGTTAACAATTGCTTTTGACATAATATTTTCTCCGAAAAAAATTCGGAATTATTAAAATAATTAATTAACTCAAAATAGAACAGAAATATCCCCGGGAGAATTCTTTTCCAAATTGCTTTCGAAGTCCTTCAGGGTGCTATTTTTAAACTCTACTTGACCATCAGTCTCATTCCAATACATATCTTTTGAAAATATATGAATATTAAATCCTTTCACATAAGCATCCAGCCAATCGGAAAAGTTGTTAGCTCTAACGAATATTTGTTTTAACTGAAGCATTTCTGTTCCGTTTTCAACCTTCCTATCTTCTACCATGATAATATGAAATCCCAGTGAACTCTCGATTATACCGCTTCGCTCCCCTTTTTTCAAGTTAAATATGGACAACGCTATTTCCGGCAACATCTCGGACTTATCAAACCAACCAAGCTCTCCCTGACTTTTTGCACTTTCCCCTTCGGAATATTTCTGTGCAACTGTGGCAAAATCTTTTTTTGCGTTCAATTCATTCAATGCTAAATTGATTTTATTTTTAGCCTCAGTTCTGGCACTGTCTTTATCTTGGATATCTGTAAATAGCTTCTCTTTATACATATCAGGTTTAACGATATTATCTTCAAAATCAGCAATTGTCCAGCCGTATAATTTTGTTAAATTATTTTTGAGATAATCTTCACTCCCATATTCCTGCATTTTTCGAGAAACCGCCTGCGAAATGTCTTCGGGATTTATTGCAAGCCCCCTCTTTTTCGCCTCATTCTCAATGAGTTGATTCTCAATCAGCTTATTGAGAATATTCTTCTCTTTAATGGCTAAGCGCTTTTTCCCATCTTCAGTCGAAAAATCAACTCGCATGCCAAGATCGGAAAAATCTTGATTTTCATAAAACATCCGCGCGGAATCCAGCTCGCTTTTTAGCTTATTTTCAGTAATAATATTTGTTCCCCAACTAGCAACGGGATAAGGAATAACCTGTAAAGTTTTTCGTATTAGCTTATTATCAGCGTTAAAAACATAGATCGAAATACCCGCGCCTATTACATATACGATTAAAAAAACAATCAGTCCCAAAATAATTGTTACCGGTCTAATTTTTTTTCCACCAACCTTTTCCCGCATAATGTTTAATACTTAAAAAAATAGTTCCACCATTTTTGTGGATTCGATATCTTAATCAATAACTCCTGGCTTGCAGGCACAACCGACTCGGAACCCGCTACCTTGGGAGTTAATCCAGGATCAATAATAACCACGTTCTCCTTAGGATCCTGCAAATTTAATTTATCTCGAATTTCTTTTTCTTGATAATCTCGTCCTTCCAGATAGGAAATTTTATCAGCTAAATGCATATTATCCCCCTGAATTTTTTTTGCTTCTTCCTGGAGTTTCGCGATCTCATCTTGCACTTGTTTTTTGCGGTAAGTTTCCCGAGAAATTGCCAAAAAAACAAATACGACCGCTACGCATCCAAGAAAAATAATAATCTTAATCAGCCAAGAATTTCCTTTATCATTATCATTACGCATAGAATTGACCCGCTATTATTTGCCCAACATCGAAAGTGCCGGCGCAATCGTAAAGACCACCATGGAAAGCACGGCGAGAATGGAAATTACCACCCAAATTTTATAGATTTTTTTATTGCGTTTTTTAAAACTCATAAGAAAATTATAACAAATTTTTAGTCTGAATACAAATAAAAAATTATTTTTTCAAAACTGCCAAAAAAGCTTCGGATGGAATAGCAACTTTTCCAATGTTTTTCATCTTCTTTTTGCCTTTTTTTTGCTTTTCCAAAAGCTTTCTTTTGCGCGTGATATCCCCTCCGTAAAGTCCACTGGTCACATCTTTGCGAAAAGCCTTAACAGTTTCGCGTGCCAAGACTTTTCCGCCAATCGCTGCTTGGATCGCAATTTGAAAATTTTGTCGCGGAATAGAATCTTTCAATTTTTCCACAATCCTTTTTCCCTCACTGAATGCCCAGATTTTTGGCACAATTCGCGAAAAGGCCTCCACTTTTTCTTCGGCAATAATAATGTCCAATCTAATCAGTTCGTTCGCCCTGTAATCCGAAAGCGCATATGTCATTGAGGCATAGCCGGAGGTAGCACTCTTGAGATCATCATGCAGATTGGTAATCACATCGGTAAGCGGGCAATTGAATTTCAAAATCATCCGTTCACTGTTGAGATATTCCGTGTCGAGATATTCAGCACGGGTATTTT
>DAIEIZ010000037.1 GCA_027351145.1 Candidatus Moraniibacteriota bacterium
AATTTGACGTGAAAATTCGTTTCAATCCGGAGCAGTATCCGGAATTAAAAAATGGCATGTCAGCCAAAGTGACGATTTATACCAAATAAATTTTGATTCTATTTTGTGAAAAAATTTTTTAAGGATCCAAAAAATTTACGCTGGAAGGTTTTGTTTACAGTGATTGTGGGAACTTTTTTGGGGCGACTTGATCAGACTATTGTTAATTTGGCCTTGCCCAAAATTATTAGCGATTTTAGCATTACCGTTTCTTCCGCCAGCTGGATTGCGACGGCCTATATTTTGGCCAATGCGGTTTTTGTGCCGGTTTGGGGAAAGCTGGGCGATACTTATGGTCAGAAAAAAATCTATATCATCGGTTTTCTTCTTTTTATTCTCGGTTCAATTTTAGCCGGATTGTCATGGAGCTTGAGCTCTATGATTGTTTTTCGCATCATTCAGGCAATTGCCGGATCGGCGGACTACCCAACTGCTATGGCTATTCTTGTGATTACTTTTCCACCAGGAAGGGAGCGGGCGCAAGCGATGGGGTTATGGTCTTCTTCATTTGCCGCGGCTTCTGTTTTCGGACCACTCTTGGGCGGGCCACTCATTGATAATTTTGGTTGGCGCAGTGTTTTTCTTCTAAATCTTCCGGTGGGAATTGTCGGGATATTGCTTGCGATGACGTTTGTGCGTGAAAGTGAAAAAAAGAAAAAAGAGCACCGGTTTGATTGGTGGGGCGCTATTGCGCTGGGTATTGCGCTTAGCTCGCTTGTTTTGGTTTTGGATAAGGGTTTGGATTGGGGCTGGCTATCCGTTTCGAGCCTGCTTTCCTATTTTTCTATACTGCTATTTGTTTATATTTTTATCCGCATCGAATATTTTCACAAAGATCCGATCGTTGATCTTAAATTTTTCAAAAATAAAGTTTTTGTCACAGTGCTCATGAATAATTTTATTGTTTTCATGACCATGATGGGTTCAGTGTTTTTAATTCCTATTTTTGCTGAGACTTATTTGGGTTATGACGCGACACAGACGGGTTATCTTTTTATTCCCATGGCCTTTGCGCTCATGGTTGCCGCGCCGATTGGTGGCAATTTGGTAGGGAAGATCCCGGCACGCACAGTTATCATGGCCAGCACATTCATTGCCAGCTTTGGGTTGTTTTTGTTTTCCTATCTTGATCCGCGTTCTTCCGCCATGACCATCATCGTCCCCCTGATTGTTATGGCGTTTGGGATTGGCTTTGGTATGGCGCAACGGACGAACATTATCGCTTCAGCTGTCCCGCAAAAGGAAGTGGGCAGTGCTTCTTCGGTCTTGGCGTTGGCGCGTAATATTGCCGGAGCATTCGGTATTGCTCTTTTTGGCACAATTTTGCAAAATACGATCAATAGCAATGTGATGCAAATTGCGCAAAATAGCGTTGTTCGATCTACGGATCCCGGAGTGCTCAAAACAGTAACAGCGCTTATTATTCTCAAGGCGCAAGTGGCTTCCTATGACTATGTTTTTATTGTAGCCGCCATAATCGCTACGATTGGCGGAATAAGCGCCTATTGGATCAAAGTTCAACATGAATCGACGGAAAAAGTTTTTGTTGAATAGTGATGATAAAAAATTCAAAAAAATAAAAAATACTCTTTTTTCGGGAGTATTTTTTAAATTAATAATGATAAGCCGCTTTCCTCTGATTCGGTTGGTAATTTTTTGATTATTGATGCTATAATTAAAACCAAGTTAATTGTTAGATTTAAGAAACTTGGGACGACTTACGCATTTACCCGAAAAAAATTCTCAAGAGCACGATTTTCTCATTTTGGTTAATCCCTGCCGGTCCACTGGACGTCTCGGATGCTAAGAAAGACTAACGTGCGAACTTCTTTCGGGCAAACGCGTAAGTCATAAAACTATGCGTGATTATGCCAAAAGAATTCAATTTATAAGATCGGACAAATTTCTTTTGTTTTCACTTTTGATTGTTTTGCTTTTGCACTATTCAAAACTTTCTTCTTTGTCAATCGATTTTGTTCTTCTGACTTTCTTTGCCAGTATTGCGACGCTTCCGGTGCTCTATAGCGCCTATCAGTCGCTAAAAAACAAAAAAGTCTCAGTGGATTTATTGGCCGGAGTTGCGCTTATGGTTTCATTGCTTAATGAGCAGTGGGCTTCCGCCGTGTTTATTAATTTGATGCTTACCTCGGCGCGCATCTTTGATGTTTACACGCAAGAACGCGCCAGAGATGCAATAGGCAATCTCTTGAGATTGCGTCCAGAAAAAGTAAAGGTAAAGAAGAGCGGAGAAATCATCGAGGAATCTGTTTCGAAAATCAAAAAGGATGATTTGATTATTGTTGAGCTTGGTGAGCGCATTCCGGTTGATGGTATTGTGGTTAGCGGTCAGGCGCAAATTGATCAATCTTCGCTGACGGGCGAGTCTCAGCTTGTTGAAAAAAATGTGGATAATGAAGTTTTGAGCTCTACTATGAATGTGTCCGGTTCGCTGGTTATTCGCGCCGAAAAAGTTGGCAAAGATACCATTTTTGAAAAAATGGTCAAGCTGGTGGAGCAATCGCAAAAAGATAAGGCAGGGATTGAGACGATAGCGGATAAATTTACCGGTTGGTATATCTCAATAACATTTTTAGGTGCTGGTTTGATTTATGCTTTTTCGCGTGATCTTGGTCTCGTCCTTTCGGTTTTGCTTGTAACTTGCGCCGATGATATCGCCGTGGCGATTCCAATGGCTTTTTCTGCTGGCATTGCCAGGGCGGCAAGAAAAGGCATTATTATCAAAGGCGGATCATATCTGGAAGGGTTGATGCAAGTAAAGACCGTTATTTTTGATAAGACGGGGACATTGACCAGAGGAATGCTTAGGGTTAGTAAGGTTCAGGCTTTGAGTGAGAAAACCGAAGAGGAAATAGCTTCGCTGGCAGCCAGTGTCGATTTTTTTTCAGAGCATCCAATAGCGCACGCTGTGATCAAATATGTCGAGGAACAGAAAATCGCTTTTGAAAAAACGGAAGAATTTGAAGAACATTCGGGTCTTGGCAGCCACGCGATTTTAAATGGAAAAAAAATAGTTTGCGGTAAATTTCCTTTTTTAATCAAAGAGGGTGTGATTATTTCCGCTGAAAATCAAAAGGAGCTTGAGAAAATCAAAGGAGATGGATCGAGCAGCCTTCTCCCAGTGGCCTATGACGGGCAACTGATCGGAATAATCTTACTCGAAGATGAAATCAGGACGGAAGCGAAAGAAACGATTGAAAAACTTCGAAAACTCGGGATTGAAAATATTATTATGCTGACCGGAGACAATGAAAAAGTGGCGCAAAAAGTTTCTAATGCTGTCGGTATTACCGCTTATCACGCTAACTTGCTTCCAGAAGATAAGCTCAGTTATGTGAGAAAATATCGCAATAAAGATCATAAAATTGCCATGATTGGCGACGGTGTGAATGACGCAGCTTCGCTTGCTTTGGCTGACATCGGTATTGCGATGGGTGCGATGGGGACAGATGCTGCGATTGAGGCGGCAGATATCGCGCTTATGAAAGATGATCTTTCCAAAGTTACTGAAGCGATTGAGCTCGGACGCTTGGTGGAAAAAATTTCTCGCCAGGATTTTTGGATTTGGGGAATTGTGAATTTGGCCGGACTGACTTTTGTTTTTGCGGGAATTATCGGACCGGAAGGGGCAGCGGCGTATAATTTTATCACTGATTTTTTCCCACTGCTTAATTCTATGCGTATGTTTGAATATCGAATTTCAAATTTTTTCAAGTCTAAAAAATAAATACTGATAAAGCTTCCAGCTTGCGCGACAGGTTTTTGAGTAAATTATAATTTTTTTTGCAATTTTTTTGATTGCTATTGGTGGTGGAATATTAAGAACTTTCATGCTACAATAAAAGCGTAATTTGGAATATATTTTGTTTTAGTTTTTGGAAACATATTCGAGAGTCTTTAAAAATGATATTTTTCTGCTGACCAAATAAAGGTCGATTATTTGGAGGAATGATAAAAATAATTAGCCTAAATACAATCATATGAAAAAACTAACAACAATTATTGTTTCTTTCGTTTTTGTCGCCGGAATTGTTGCATTTTCCGGAGTCGCATATGCAAGTGAGCACACCTTTACGGGTAAAATTATGAATCTTAGTCCAATATATAGGACTTTCTGGCTCTCTACTGCGCACAGTGGAAAGCTGTTCATTAGAGTGCCTGTCCACGACGCCGTTGTTACAGACGGAGATCATTCCACAAGACACTTTAGCGATTTCAGAAATGGGATGCTGGTTAAAGTAAGGGGCGATTATAGCACTCGTTTCCAGGTCCTTAATGACGTTAACCGGGTGACGATTCGTTGGTAAGCCGGATTTTTCAGAAAATAAAACAAAAAAAACCATGCCCCCCCTCGAAAGGGGGGTTTGGTTTTGGGTAAAGTGGTGCAATTGGTTTTGAGTCCATCTCAAGCTTCAAAGGCTTTACTTTGCATCCGCAAGAGTGTAATATTTTACCATAGAACTATATTTTTTGTTAATCACAGACAGTATGCAGAGCTTTTCTCGCATTTTTGATGATAATAGCGTATCCCCAATCTATTTTGTCGTACCGGGATTTCTTGGTAATTACTCTGAAGGGTTTATCGGAAGGCTCTATGCTTTTTTGCTTGAAAATAATTTTAGCGTGCGAGGCGTGACTTTTCGCGGGCATGAAAATGATGAGACCGAGCTGGCAAATCTGTTTGAAATGGTGGCGCGTGTATCGTCCGAATATCTTTTGCTAAGAAAAAAATATCCAGAGAGAAAGATTATTATCCTCGCTCATTCACAAGGGTGCGCCGTGGCGCTAAAAGCTTCCGGCAGTTTTGATGAAAAAACATCTTTCATCCTCTTTGCTCCCGTGGTATATCCTGATCGAATTCTCCTTTCCCGTGTCAAGGCGGATGATTTGCGCTTGATTGAATCAGGCGCTTCGGTTAATTGCAAGATATCAAAAACGAAGTCGAGGACAATCAATCTTGATTGGGTTTTATCTTATCGCAATTTTGCGCTTGAAGGAATGCTGCCTAATGTTCGTCAGAAATGTTTAATCGTAAGACCGGCAGATGATTGGATTGACAAAGAAAATGTTGATGTATTGTGCCGGAAATTGCCGCACGGCGCATACTTGGAAATGCCGGGCGATCATATTTTTGCCGAGCCGGAAAGGGCTTTTGAGAATCTTGCAAAGAAGTTGTTTTTATGATATAAATATGGAATATTTTGATGGCAAGCGGGGGCGACCGAAACATTGAGTGTAAAGGAGATGGCGCATGAACAGGGAGGAATATTTGAAATTGTCCCTGAGTTATTTTCAGGGGCGTGTGTCCGTGGAGCAGTTAATGGATGGCTTGGAGCAAGCAGTTCCTTTTAAAGTTGATGAGCTTTCTATACCTGCTAATGAAAGGGTTATGCTTATCGTTAATCACCCAAAGGCAGGTGAAGAACTGTCTTTGCCAGCTGAGCAGATTGCCGGATTGAAAGGAGGGAATACTAAAAATTTTCCTTCGCATTGGTTTCCGGCGGTCAGGCAAATGATGCTCAGGAAAGTTTTGCAACGACGTTTTTTTACTCTAGCGTTTAATATTGGCTGGAGTGTCGCTATGCAAGAGATGGGGCATCTATTAATCAGGTCAAATGGCAAAGGGCGATGTCAAGAAATCATTTCGCTTATGCGAAATGATCAAAGTTCTTTGGTAATCTTTCCGGAGGGAGGCGTACGCGATTTGCAAATTTTCCGCACAGGCTTTTTCTATATCGCCTGTGAATTGGGAATTCGTCATCTCGTTGTTTGCGCTTTCTCTCCAACACTGTCTCTCGAAAGGCAAAATATGCTTCGAGTTATTCATATCGAAGACATGAGCCGGTTCATTGATCCTGTCATCAACTTCGTTGACGCGCAGCGTGAACGAATTGAAGGAGCGATCCGAGGATAGTCGCTGCTTAGGCGGCAATAATCCCATTCCACTGAACCTTATGGAATGGGATTATTTTTTTAGCATTTTGCTGGGATGTTTAATTTCATAGTATACTAAAAGTATAAAAAATAACCAAAAAACTATGAACAAGACAAGTGAAAATTTGAAAGCGGCATTTGCCGGAGAATCACAAGCGAATCGCAAATATTTAGCTTTTGCCAAGAAAGCTGAAGATGAAGGGAAGTTGGGAATTGCCAAGCTTTTTCGTGCGGCGGCGGAAGGCGAGACTGTGCATGCGCTGAATCATTTGCGAAACCTTGGAGACGTCAAAACTACAACTGAAAACTTGCAAGCAGCGATAGCGGGAGAAACCTATGAAATTGACACAATGTACCCTGAATTTATTTCTCACTCCCAAGAAGAAAAGGAGGCTGGTGCAGAACTTTCTTTCAATAATGCTCTTAAGGTTGAAATAATTCATCAAAAACTTTTCCGCGAAGCACTCGAAAAATTGAAAGCTGGAGCTGATCTGGAAAATGCTGAGTATTATATTTGTCCGGTTTGTGGTTATCCGGCTATTTCTGAAGCGCCGGAAAATTGTCCAATTTGCCATGCGCTGAAGGATAAATTTAAAAAACTAGATTCTTGCATGATTTTTTAAAAAAGGCTATAATAGAAAGGCGTTAAAGAGGCGCAGGATAAGCAAAAAGCGAAAACTTTTTTGTCTTTGTTTTTTGTTTGTTGGCTATTAATTCTCCCTTGTTCCGAGCATTCGGAATTACGGCGAACGAAGAAAAATGATACCACGCGGCTATCTATGGCTCATAAGAATAGTTTGCTTTCTTTCTTTTTCCGCCTTGGTCTTTATTGTTAACCAAGGCGAACCAGGAAACGGTGTTTGGATAAAGATATTTTTTTATCTCGCATTCTTTTTGTTTCTGGGTTCTTTGTTTAATTTATTTTTACTCAGATTGCGAAGACATATGATGAGGGGAGAGTTGGTGGGTGAAAATATTATTCTTAGCTTTCGCCAAGGAATCCTTTTGGCGCTCCTTGCCACGAGTCTTCTCATTCTTCAGGGACTACGAATGCTTTTATGGTGGGACGGACTTTTGGTTGTGGCGGGAATATTTCTCATAGAATTATATTTTCTTTCCGGACAAAATGATGAGTAGAGTGTGAAATAAGCTTAATAATATAATTAGCAATAATTTAAAACTCAAGGGTTTTTAAAATGTATGGCGGAAGATAAAAAAAAGGAGAAAAGCAATGGTGATTATAATGCCAAATCAATTCAAGTTTTGGAAGGCTTGGAGCCGGTCAGAAAGCGCCCGGGAATGTATATTGGAGGCACATCGGTTGATGGTTTGCATCATTTGATTTGGGAGGTGGTTAATAATTCTATTGATGAGGCAATGGCTGGCTATTGCGAAAATATTACAGTGCGACTTTTGCCAGATAATATGATTGAAATGGAAGATGATGGACGTGGTATTCCAGTGGAAAAGCATCCGCAAACCAAGAAATCGACCTTGGAAACAGTGCTCACGGTGCTCCATGCCGGAGGAAAATTTGGTGGTAATGGGTATAAAATTTCCGGAGGACTGCATGGCGTGGGTGTTTCGGTAGTCAATGCTCTTTCGAGTTATCTTCGTGCGGAAGTCAGGCGGGATGGAAAAATATATGCGATGGAATTTGAACGAGGAAAGCCAAAAACGAAAGAGCCTATTGTTGTTGGAAAAGCCAAAAATACTGGCACAAAAATTATTTTTCAAGCTGATCCGGAAATTTTCCCAGAAATTAAATATTCCTGGGAAAGAATTTTAGCTTATCTTCGTCAGCAATCCTATTTAACTCGCGGTATCAGCGTTAAAATTTATGACACGCGCGAGACAGGCAAGGAACGGGCTTACGGATTTCTTTTTGATGGTGGATTGGTATCATATATTAAATTTTTGAATCGTGGCAAGCTGGTTAAGAATGAGATGCCTTTTTATGTGCGCAAAGAGCAAGAAGATACGCTGGTGGAAGTGGCAGTGCAATATACCGATTCCTATAAAGAGCACGTGTTTTCTTTCGCTAATAATATTTCCACTCCGGAAGGCGGGATGCATGAGGCCGGTTTTCGTTCAGCATTGACGCGTGTGATTAATTCTTATGCGAAAAAAACTGGCCTGTTGAAAGAAAAAGATGATAACTTCACGGCCGAGGATTTTCAAGAGGGTCTTACTGCGGTGATTAGCGTGAAACTCAGAAACCCACAATTTGAAGGTCAGACGAAAGCAAAGTTGGGCAATGGCGAAATTCGCGGTATCGTTTCTTCGGCGACAGCTGAAGCATTGGCAGAATATTTAGAGGCCCATCCGAATAATGCTAAAGCGATTATTTCCAAAATTTCTCTCACTTCCAAGGCTCGTCTTGCAGCGCGCGCCGCCAAGGATGCAGTGATTCGCAAAGGTGCTCTGGAAGGCATGACGCTTCCCGGAAAGTTGGCTGATTGTTCCAGTCGCGATGCCTCGCAATCGGAAATCTATATTGTTGAGGGGGACTCGGCTGGCGGTAGCGCTAAACAAGGGCGCAATCGTCGCTTTCAAGCCATTTTGCCTTTGCGCGGAAAGTTGGTGAATGTGGAAAAATCTACGCTCGACAAAGTGGTAAAGTCCGATACGTTAAAGCCAATTATTATCGCTCTGGGAGCAGGAATTGGAGATAGTCTCGACATTGCCAAATTGCGTTATCACAAGATTATTATTATGGCTGATGCCGACGTGGACGGAGCGCATATACGTACGCTACTTTTGACTTTTTTCTATCGCTATTTTGAACCGCTTATTCGCAATGGTCACATCTACATTGCCCAACCGCCGCTTTATCGTTTGCAAAAGGGCAAGGAAGTCAATTATGCTTTTACCGATCAGGGACGAGATAAAATTATTGAGGAGATGAAAAAGAAGAGTGAGGCGAATAAAAAAGATAAAGCGGATAAGGCAGTTGAAAAAAATCCTAAGGCAATTGCTCCAGAAATTGTGATTGAAACGGATGCGGATGGAGAAGTGAAAGAAGAAGTTTCGGGCATCACAATCCAGCGCTACAAAGGTCTTGGAGAGATGAA
>DAIEIZ010000041.1 GCA_027351145.1 Candidatus Moraniibacteriota bacterium
TGAATCGGTCGGGTTATAAAGTTCTATAAATTCTTCTGCCGACTTTCCTGTTCCTCCGGTGATTTGAATTTCGTTGATAATTAAATATTTTTCATCGGCTAATATTTTTTCTCCAAAATAAAAAAGCGTTATCATCAAAAAGGGCAAAAAAACAAACAAGCTTATTTTTGTTTTTATTTTTTCATTTTTCACCTTTCATTTTATAACTAAAAACCAAAAACTATTGCAATTCTTCGTGAATTTCTTTGCGAATCACTTTGCCCAAGTTGCTGGCCTCTTCTTTTTCATAGGTTTTTTGCAGGTTCATGATCAGATCTTTGATGGCATAGGGATTGGGGACGTGTTTGAAGATAAAGCGTTCGGTTTCGCCGGCCGTCTGGACATAGAGGTCGCCATAGTTGAGAAAAGTAGGAATGATGCCCAGCACCTCAACTGTAATATCCTGCACATGTTCCAGTTCAAGTTCGCTTACGTCGCGAGAAAAAAGGCCTTTTTGTTCAATGTTTACAATCCTCTGGTTGGTGACGATCCAAACGTCAAAATAATAATCGATCCAGATGATGAAAAAAAACAGCCAAATACAAATAAAAAAAACCTGTGCCATAAAAAGAAATAGTCCCGGGCTAAGGCTGCCGTTGGATGCGGCGACGAGAGGGGAGGCGAAGGCAAGACCGCCAAAAAGCAAAATAAGCATGATGAAAATAATGGAAAACTGGCTCAAGATATCAAACCAATGCCTATGTACGACAGTCAGAATTTCTTCGCCATCTTTTTGTCCCTTGAAATGAAACTGATTGAAATTTTGCATAGCGTTAGAATATGCTTAGATTATTAGAGAAAAAGTTGCTGATAATAATATTCCAATCGACAGAAAAAAATAGCATTAAATTAGAAATTAAAAGAATAATGGAAATAACGGAAAAAATAGAAACCATTAGATGGCTAAAATGCGAATTAATCGCATAGTTAATCAAGTGGTAAACGATAAAAAATGAGATTAGTAAATAGCTTAAAATAAAAAGAGCATAGATTCCGAATATAATGATAATCATAATAATTTTTTTTGAAAAAATTAAATTAGTTTTGCGGGAAATTTTATGCCGAGGTGAGTATATGCGGCTTCGGTTGCCATGCGACCGCGCGGAGTGCGAGTGAGAAAGCCGATCTGCAAAAGATACGGCTCATAGACATCTTCAATCGTTTTGATTTCTTCCGAAGTGGCTGCGGCGACAGTAGAAAGTCCGACCGGACCACCGCCAAACTTTTCAATGATCGTGCGCAAAATATGTTTGTCAGCAGGTTCCAATCCTAGCTCGTCCACATCAATCATCTCCAGAGCCTCTCGTGCGCGGACATTGTCAATTGTGGGATAATTTTTGATTTGGGAAAAATCTCGCACGCGTTTCAAAAGACGGTTCGCCACGCGGGGGGTGCAACGCGCACACTTAGCAACTTCGCCGAGTCCCGAGTCTTCCATTGGCACATCTAAAATTTTTCCTGAACGCCTGAGAATCCTTTCTATTTCTCCAGTTTCATAGAATTCCAAGCGGTGAATCGCACCAAATCGATTGCGCAGGGGGTTGGAAAGTGATCCGAGCTTGGTTGTTGCGCCGATGAGTGTAAACCTTGGTAAATCAAGTTGAATGGTGCGAGCGGAAGGACCCTTGCCAATGACAATATCTAGCTTAAAATCTTCCATAGCCGGATAAAGTACTTCCTCAATGGATTTATTCAAGCGATGAATTTCATCGATAAAAAGAATATCGCCGTCTTGCAGATTAGTAAGAATAGAACCAAAATCGCCCACTCGTTCAATAGCAGGTCCGGAAGTGGTTTTGATACTTACGCCTAACTCTTTGGCGATAATGTTGGCAAGCGTCGTTTTTCCAAGACCTGCCGGTCCATAGAGCAGAACATGCTCAATCTGTTCTTTGCGTTTCTTGGCCGCTTGGATTAGTATATCGAGATTTTTCTTGACTTTTTCCTGGCCGACATATTCAGAAAAGCTTTGTGGACGCAAAGTATTATCCAAATTTAGATCCTCAATTTGTTCATGGGAGTTTGTAATCATAATATGGCTATTATACACCTATTTGACAAAACTCCCAAGGTGTGCTATGTTTGAAAGTCAGTGTTTTTTATGTTTTCAATATATTGGCATTGGCAAGCAGTAAATTGCAGGCAATTGGTGGCTTCTATCTTTTGTCATCAATATGGGGAACTTTTTTCAAGATATGGGTAGGGCGGGTAAGTCGTTCTTAATGATTTGTCTGCGCTATACCTCGATTTTGTTTCTTTTCTTGGGCTCCTAGTTCGAGATTTTTGCCTGCAGATTAGTGTAAATGTCTAGCCATTGATTATATCTCCGTAACTCTTTCCACTTCTTCAAGCGTTGTCTCTCCTTCTGAAACTTTCAAAATACCATCCTGTGCCATGGTGATCATGCCTTCTTCCATCGCTTTTTGATTGAGTTCGGAGGTGACTGCACCACGCATGACCGCTTCTTGAATTTCGCGGGAAAGCAAGAATATCTCACTAATCGTAGTGCGGCCGCGATAGCCGATGTGATTGCACTTGTCACAGCCACTGGGTTTATATATTTCTGCAATCGCGGGAATTTCCACGCCCGTTTTTGGGCTAATCGTTTTTAAAACTTTTTCCATTTTTTGTTTTTCTTCTTCCGTTGGAGTGACTTTTGTTTTGCACTCGCACAGTGTGCGCACCAAGCGTTGGGCGATAAAGGCATTAACACCGGAAACAATATCTTCCGGTTTCACGCCCATATTGAGCATTCTGGCCACTGCGCCGGAAGCATTGTTGGTGTGGAGTGTGGAAAGCACAAGATGACCCGTGAGCGCGGCTTGGACGGCGATCTGGGCCGTTTCATTATCACGAATTTCACCAATCATCATGATGTCCGGATTTTGACGAAGGAGGGCGCGCAAGGCCGTAGAGAAGGTGTAGCCATCTTTTTCACTGACCGGAGTTTGCAAAATACCTTCCATTTGATATTCAATCGGATCTTCGACCGTGATGATTTTAATTTCTGAATTTTTAATTAGATTTAGAAGGGCATAGAGCGTAGTAGTCTTTCCGCTGCCAGTTGGTCCGGTGTTGAGCACAACGCCATTGGGCTTGGAAACTTCATGTTTAATTTTTTCCAAGTTTTGTTTTCGAATTCCCAGTTTGTCAATATTTAATTCTACGGATGATTTGCTAAGGAGTCGCATTACGACTGTTTCGCCAAAACCACCAAGAATGATTGAAACACGAATGTCAACGGATTTTTCTTTCGGCTCGGCTAGCTCCTCATCAAAACTGATACTAAAGCGACTATCAATTATGCCCTGGCGCGCTTCAGTTTTTACTCCGCTTAGCAATTTAATTTGTCCCAAGAAGGTTGTATATTCTGTGAGAGGGAGCGAAGCAACGGTTTGAAGGATTCCATCGATACGAAAGCGAATTTTGACACTATCCTTTTCTGGTTCAATATGGATATCGCCCACACCAAGAATTTGTGCAGCGGAAAAAATGATTTTTATTGTGTCGTTAATTTTTGTACCGGCTAGAAGCGTTTGCATTTTATTGAAATCATTAACGCAATCTTTTGTTTTTTCATAGAATTCTTTTTTGATTGGCAAAGTGCTTCCAAGGATTTGAGACATTAACTTTTCATAAATGTTTTCCAGAAAATCTCCCTGACCAGTCACTTTTTTTACCTCATCAATGGAGGTAATGCCACTAACTGCTTTTAAGATTCCATCTTGCAACATTGTGACCATGCCTTCTTCAAGAACGGCCATGGTGATTTCTGTTTCACCCGCGAGATCCAGAATCATTTTTTCTGTTTCCGGGCTAATGGTGAGCACTTCAAAAATACCCATGCGACCCTTATAGCCGGTATTGCCACACTTGAGACAACCCTTTGGGCGATAGAGCCGATCGATATTTTTGGGAATTTCCACCTTGGCACGCGGGGAGATGATGGAGAGAATTCTTTTAATTGAATCAATAGTTTCTTTGGCGGGAGCATAGGATTCTTTGCAACTGCAAAGTTTTCTTACTAGTCGTTGTCCAATTACTGCATTTACTGCTGGTGCAATGAAAGATGGTTTTACTCCCATTTCAATGAGGCGAGGAATTGAAGCAATCGCGCTATTGGTGTGGAAAGTGGAAAGTACTAGATGTCCTGTAAGTGCGGAATTGATTGCGATATCGGCTGTTTCATCGTCGCGAATTTCACCAACCAAAATGATGTCCGGATCTTGACGGACAATGGCACGAAGACCTGTGGCAAAAGTGTATCCGCGGGCTTTTTCGATTTGCGTTTGAGAAACACCCTTGACTTGATATTCAATTGGATCTTCAACTGTGATAATTTTTTTGTCCGGAGTGTTTAACTTGCTGATGATGGCATAGAGCGTAGTAGTCTTTCCGCTGCCAGTCGGTCCGGTGGTAAGAATCATGCCATTTGGAGCTTCAATTTGTTTTTGAACTATTTCATAGGCAAGTCCCTGCAAGCCCAATTGCTCAATATTTACATTGATTGAATCCGGGTCAAGAAGGCGCATTACGATTGATTCTCCGAAGCTGCCTGGGATTGAAGACGCACGAATGGCAATTTTTTTGTTAGCCAGATTGATTTCAAAAGTTCCATCTTGAGCCATGTCCGAAAGATTGAGTTTCATGCCAGACATCATTTTAATTCTAGTGGCGATTCTTTTGTGAATATTAAGTGGAAAAAATGCCACATCTTGAAGAACTCCATCAATGCGATAGCGTAAACGAAAATCTTTTTCTTCTGGTTCAACATGCACGTCGGATGCACCGAGGGCGTATGCTCCAGCCATAATGGTATTCATTATATCCGTTATGGGCATTTCCTTGATTCTATCTTTGAGGATAATTAAGTTTTTGAGAGTGGATTCGAATTCAGTGAGTTCGCTGTCATTAATTGTTAGGCTTAATTGATCGAGAATTTCGGCAAAAACAATTTTTTTGTATTTTTCCAGCACTCTTTCAAAGTTGTAATTTGAAACAATAAATATTTTGATTTGTAAGCCAAGTTTTTCGGAGAAGTTCTTGAGAAATTTTATAGTAGCTTCTTTTGTAGGATCAGCAGTGATGATAGTGGCGATTTTGCCCTTTTTTTGTATAATAGCAATACCGAATTTTCGCGCGTCACTTTCATCTATTAGTTTTAAGCTGTCAATGGAAACCGGAACGATATTGGTGTCGATGTAGGGTAATTCAAGTTTGGCGGCAAACTCGGCGGCCTCTTCTTCTTCGGATTGATGCTGCAGTTTGGAAACCAACTTAGCTGATACTGCTTTTAATTCCTCCTCTTTTCCAGTGGCCTTTTTTGTTATTTTTATCATACTTTTTGTTTGAATAAAAGAATTTTATAGCTCAATTCTAACACAAAAAAGAGAAAACAAAAAACAGCCAAAACTACCTTAATTGCTCTTTGTTTGGGGCTTGTTTTAAATATTCTATAAAAAGATGAAAAGAGGATTTAGATTGAACTTTCAATTCTTGCTTGAATATTTTTAGCAGAAAGAATCAAATCGCTGTTACTAATTTTTATTTCAAGAGTGTCGTTATTGATGGTTGCTCCAAAAAGCAGTGCAAACTTTTGCAAAAGCTCGTTGTTGACAGTTTTCAAAACCGCAAGAGTGCTATTTGGCGTGTCATTATAGAGCGTTATAAAGATTTGGCCGTCAATATAGTTTTCTTGCAGCTTTTCTAAAATAATTGGTAGGCTTTCCGGCGTTGTTCGGCTTTGCACAAAATCTTCGAGGTTGAGAGCCGCCCAAACGAGCTTGCTCTTTTCTTCCCAGTTGAGCTTGCTCATGACACGTCCCAAAAGTTTCAAAATGGAAAGCGGCTGAGTTTTGTAGAGCCAGCGAATGATGCCCTGTTGATCCGCTCCGCGATCCATCAGGTCCGCCGCAGCAGAAAGAGCCTTAGGGGTGGTATTTTTCTTTTGAAAATTTCCAGTGGCACTAATGATGCCTGCCAGGAGGCATGTTGCGATGTTTTTGTCGAAACTAGCCACGTCAATATTTTCCAAGGCTGGCTTTAGGATTTCCGCGCAAGAGGAGGCTGTGATGTCAACTAAATTAATCTGGCCAAAATTTTCATTGTTTCCGCGATGATCAATATCAATCACCGGTACTTCAAAAAATAAATCTGAATTATTAATATAAATTTGCCCCAAGGATTCCAAGTCGGGACTGTCGATAACAATAATTAAGTCGTATTTGAATTTAGCTAAAATGAAAGAGAAATCACGCGGATCAATCGAACCCTTTTCCGGGGTGAGATAGACATTAAAAGCGCTACCAATCGTTTCTTGGCGCAAGCCCATGATTTTGTTGCGGCTTGTGTCAAAAGATAAAACAAATTCTCGTGCGCCGGAAATTTCAGAAACAATATTTTTCGGACCGGGAAGAAATTCAAATTTATTCTCAGTTAGTTTTTTTCCGGAAACGATTGTGGCGAGAATATCCTTATTTTCCAAAAAAAATGCCAGGGCAAAGGCACTGCCGATGGCATCAAAACCGGGATTTTCAGGAATGAAGATGAGCACATTTTTGGCATCGGTGATAAATTTCTGAAATTGTTCTTGGGGAATGAGGCTCATGGAGAGGATTTAGGTTTTTAGGTATTGCTGTTACAAGGCAGTATTTCAAGGTAGCAAGGATTTTGGCGGGTGTCAAATAGTGGCCTAAAAGATCGTAAAAACAGCTTTTTTGACCAGTTTTACATAGTTCAATAAATTGTAAAAGTAAGAGTGGTATAATTCCGGAGGCAAAGCTGGCAAACAAAAAGGAGCCTCGCCCAGATGAGGTTCCTGCAAGTAAATAGAAAATTTAACAATCAATCACAATTTTTCGATCTCCTCTAAAAGTGCATTGAGGATGTCTTTTTCTTGTACCGACTTGATCACTTTGCCTTTTGCGAAAATGGCACCCATTCCTTTGCCTCCGGCTACGCCGATGTCGGCTTCGCGCGCTTCACCGGGGCCATTGACTACACAACCCATAATAGCGACCTTGATTGGTTTTTTAACCGATCTTAATGCTTCCTCAACTTTTTCCGCAAGACCAATTAGGTCAATCTCCGTCCGTCCGCAAGTTGGACAAGAAATGATTTCTGGTCCTTCTTTTCTTTTTCCTACCGCTCTTAGGATTGAAAAACCTGCGCGAACTTCTTCTTTGGTGTCACCAGTCAAAGAAACTCTAATGGTATCGCCAATCCCTTCTGCGACTAATGTTCCAATGCCAATTGCATTTTTAATCGTACCCATGTAGGGCATCCCCGCGTGTGTCACCCCTAAGTGAAGCGGGTAGTCAACCTTTTTAGCCAGCAGCCTATAGGACTCAATCATTGGGATAACATCACTGAACTTAATTGAAATGAGAATATTTTTGAAATTATATTTTTCCAAAATTCGCACATGGCGAAGAGCGGACTCGACAGCGGCCTTTGGGGTTTGACCATACTTTTGTAATAAATCTTTTTCCAGCGATCCTGCGTTTACTCCAATGCGAATAGGAATCTTTTTCTTTTTGCATGCCATGACTACGGCTTTTATTTTATCTTCCGAGCCAATATTTCCCGGGTTAATGCGCACCTTATCAATTCCTTGTGCGACTACTTCTAAGGCTAATTTATGATCAAAATGAATATCGGCTACAAGCGGAATGTGAATTTGTTTTTTGATTTTTCCAATCACTTTCGCTGCTTCCATGTCGAGGATTGCCACGCGCACAATTTCGCAACCAGCTTTTTCCAGCTCCAGAATTTGCGCGACAGTTGCTTTGATGTTGCGAGTGTCAGTGTTGCACATTGATTGTACGCGTACCGGATTGCCCCCGCCTAATTTATATGGTCCAACTTTAACGACGCGGGATTGATATTTTTTCATAATTTTTAATTTTTTAAAATTTAAGCTAATTCAATGAAAAATTGCTGGTAATATTTTTGAAGAATTTTTTTTGTTCGAAGAGCATCTTTTTTTGTCTGAAAAATTCCAAAAACCGTTGGTCCTTTTCCAGTGAGAGATGTTCCAATCGCGCCAAAAGAAAGAAGTGCTTTTTCCAGTGTTTCTATGGCTGGATATTTCTTTTTTGCTACGACCGAAAAATCATTATATAGACAGCTACTCATTTTTCTCAAGTTCGATTTGTTTTTGATAAATTCCTGGGAAATATTTTTTCTTTTCGCGTCATTCATAAAAAGCAAATTTTGATCTAATTCAGAATAAGCCCAGGGAGTGGAAATTTCTCCCGTTAGATTGATGATTAAAATTACAAGCTTGGGAAAATTTTTTAATGGTCTGATTTTTTCACCCATACCGGCGATATTGGCTGCACTTGCCTTAGAAAGGAAAAAGGGAATGTCCTTTCCCGCTTTTGCAGCTAGTGCAATGAGTTCTTTTTCGGACAAGATATGCTTAAAATAAGAATTGAGCGTCAAGAGAACTGTTGCACCATCCGAACTGCCCCCGCCCATTCCGGAAGCTAGCGGAATATTTTTTTTAATCCGCAACTCAAGTCCAATGTGTTTTCCTGTTTTTTGGAAAAACTGCTCAGCGATCTTCCAACAGATATTTTTTTCATCAGTTGGAACGACCGGGTTATCGCAAGTAATTTTGATCCCGGTTTTTTTCTTGTCAAGGATAATTTCAAGCTCATCAAACAGATTCTCTGATTTAAGCATCACAGTGCGGAGTTCATGAAAACCATCAGGAAGTTTTTTTGTCACTTCTAGTGTCAAATTCAGCTTGGCGGGCGATTTCGCTCTAATTTTTTTCATTTCGAATCAGGCTAATGATTACAAAGACTTGGATGCCTTCACCCCTGGCAAAGGCGGTCAATCCTTCCCCGGATGTGGCATTGATTCCGATCCGATTTTTTTCCAATCCGAGCATTTCTGCCAAGCTGGTTTTTATCTGATCTTCAATCGGAAAAATTTTAGGCTTTTTAGCTTCAATTGATATGCCTAAATTATTGATTCTATATTTATCTTCCTTGAGATGGGAGAGGGCAATTTTCAGATATTTCCGGCTATCGGTGATGCCATTTTGGCACATTTCATCAGCATAGACCGAAAAATTGACTCTGCCAAGAGCTTGCTCGATGGAGGCGCAAAGGGCATGTATGACCAGGTCTCCATCGGAATTAGCTTCCAGGCCTTTTTCTTCTGTAAATTCCACTCCGCCTAGCACTAATTTTCTATTCTCGTCAGCAGAAAAACGATGAGAATCTTGTCCGAATCCAACTCGAAACATATAATTTAGCGTTTTTTTAAAATTAATTTTGCCAATTCTAAGTCTAGTGGTGAAGTCAACTTGAAATTATTTTTTGAGGCCTCGATTATTTTTACTTTTTTCCCCAGTCTTTCCACCAAGCTGACATCATCTGTTCCCAGAAAATTATCGGAGTTGGCTTTTTGGAAAGCTTTTTTAGCGAGGATAAATTTAATTGTTTGCGGAGTTTGCATATTCCAAAGCTTTGTTCTGTCGAGTGTTTGGATTGAGATTCCATGTGAATTAACTTCCCTGATCGTGTCTTTTGTCTTATGCGCCACGGCACACGCACCGCGCTTTTTAGTCTCTGCAATGCAAGAATGGATTTCCTCCTTGGTAACAAAGGGATTTGCGCCATTATGAAAAAGCAGGATTATGTTATTTTTATGTTTGTTGTCAAATAAATCATCAATAAATTCAATTCCGGCATAGCTTGAATCTTGTCTTTCTTTGCCCCCGGGGATTATGCCGATTATTTTTTTAAATTTATATTTTTCGACTATTTTTTTAAAAATGCCTTTATCTTTTTCTCCAACGACCAAAACAATGCCATTAATATCTTTGGATTTTTCAAAAACTTCCAACGCGTGAAAAATAATCGGTTTCCCTTCAAGCTCTATGAGGGTCTTATTTTTTCCTGCCTGCATTCTTTTGCCAATTCCGGAGGCGAGGATTATTCCAATATTCATAGGGTGATTATTTTAATAATTCCAAAAACTCTTTTGCCATTTTTCTTGCATCGGATATTGCTTTTTCGATATCGACCAATTCCGGATTGAGAACCGGATTGTGTGCATCCATAACCTTTTTAATTATGGTTTGGATGTCAAGAAATTGACACTCCTGCTTCAGAAACTTTTCCACCATAAAGTCATTGGCTGCGTTCATGGTGGCTGGCAGTGTGCCGCCAATTTTGGCAGCATGAAGGGCGAAACCTAAGCAAGGAAATCTTTCAAGGTCCGGTTCTTTGAATGTCAGGCTTTTGGAAAAGTCCCAGCGCTTAATTGGGGCATCCCAGCGCTCGGGATAGGAAAGGGCATATTGGATTGGGAGGCGCATGTCTGGATCGGAAAGTTGGGCAATAATACTGGCGTCGGAGTATTCTATCATTGAATGGATGATGCTTTCCGGATGCACGACGACCTTTATTTTCTCAATCGGCATATCATAGAGCCACATCGCCTCAATCACTTCAAAGCCTTTATTCATAAGCGTAGCCGAATCAATAGTAATTTTTTGGCCCATGCTCCATGTCTTGTGCCCTAGCGCTTCTTCCACGGTCACGGATGACATTTCTTCCTTGGTTTTGTCTCTTAGCGCTCCGCCAGAACAAGTTATGATCAACCTATGAACCGTTTTTGGATTTTCTCCATTCAAGCATTGGAAAAGAGCTGAATGCTCGGAATCAATCGGCATTAGCTTGATGTTATTTTTTTTTACTTCTCGCATCACAAGCTCGCCTGCTGCAACCAATGTTTCCTTGTTGGCAAGAGCAATATTTTTTTTGTGCTTTATTGCCTCGAGTGTAGCTTTGATTCCCGATAGGCTGACTAGGGAATTAATTAGTGTGTCATATTCATCAAGCGCCGCAATTTTGAGAGAAGCTTTTTCTCCTGAAAAAACTGGAATGGTGATTTGTCTTTCCAGTTCTTTGGCTTTTTTTTCGTCAGCCACTCCAACAAAAAGAGGATGGTATTTTTCCACTTGCACCTTTAAGAGTTCGACGTTGCTGTTAGCGCTAAGTGCGATAATCTTGAATTTGTCCGGATATTTATCTACAACATCAAGCACTTGAGTTCCAACATTTCCCGTGCTGCCTAGAATGGCGAGTTTTTTCATATATTTTGAAAAGTTTGCATAAGTATTTTAATTAACTGATTTTAACTAATTCTTTATTTTTGCTTATAATAAGCTATAATTTGCCTAAAACTTTAGTACTACTTATTGCGAATAATAAAACTAAAGTCAGTAGTTTATATGCTAGGTCATTATTTGCTTAACCTAAATTAGTTTAAATAAGTTCAACAAACTTCATTATAGTGGAATGGCTATTTTTGTAAAATCAATGAAAAATAGTTTATCATTCCCTTTTCTCCAAAATTCACTAAGCTTGAATTATGCGTTGATATGCCAGGCTTCACTGAAAATACCTCGAAGCTGCTTTTTATGTTCCAAATATCGTGCATAAAGAAGCTCTTCGGAACTTTTTGGCTCAACTGCTTTCACTCCCGCATACCAACTTATAAATATAGCATCAGCAGTTTCATTTAAATCTTTTACCACGGGCTTAATTGATCTAAGAAAAGAAAAAAGTTCATTGCGTGCTTCTTCTGGGCTCCAGCCGATTGATTTGGTCATGGCTTGGGCGATTGTATTTACATCGTCCACTTGCAATGACTTGAAAGCACGAGCCCATTCATTTTTTGCAGGAAAATTATCTTCCGTTTCAAGTTTAAATTGTTCCACAAGACATTTTATTATAATAAATTCTACCTTTGGCGATTCAAAGTAAATGTTTCTAACCGCGCCATAGTGAAGATCAATCATTTTCATTCCATATTCGATATTATGATCGGTGAGGTTTTTAGAAGAGAATAGATCCTTGGAATAAGCATCTCTAAGCAAGCTTTGCTGGCGATGGTTTAGTTTTATATCTTTTTTGCCTAGCGCATTTTTTCGTCTGAGAAGTAGCGCATCTTTCTTGAAATTTTTCCAACCTTCATCCGCCCTCTTTGGACTAAATGAATAATAATTAAGGTCAACACTCATATCTTTAAAATTAAATCTGATCTTTATTTTTTCACATTAAACATATTTTCAATCATTGCGCGAATGTTGTTTTTGCTTTTAAAGCAGTTTACTACAGGCTTATTTTTTTTCTCTTTATTAGACATTTATGCCAAAAGTGTTTTGAAGCGGTTCCTGCCGAATTCAATTTCTTCTAGTTGTTGCTTGAAAATAGGTCCTAGTTAATTAGATGATTTGGCGAAGAAATATTATTTTTTGCCTTGGTGATTTTTCAAGGCGCAATACTGTCAGATAGATAGTTTTTTTGGCCAGGTCATTTTTTTCGCAATTCAAGTTATAGTATGACATTTGCTTTAACGATTAAGTTTTTTTGATCAATTTTATTATAATTGACAAAGGCTGTTTTGCAAAATCAAAAAAATCCTCTAAGCTTGAATTATATGCAAACCGAATTTATCACCGAAAAAATTAGCGAGACTAAGAAGTTGGGAAAATTGCTTGCCAAAGATCTTCGTGGCGGGGAGGTGATTTGTCTTTTTGGCGAACTTGGCGCGGGGAAAACAACCTTTACTCAGGGGCTACTGGAAGGTTTGGGAGCGCCTAAGCCATATACTAGTCCGACTTTTGTGGTGATGAAAGAATATGGAATAGCAAATAGTAAGCAGAAGATAGTAAAAAGAAAGATTGATAATATATATCATTTTGATGCGTATCGGGTGGGGGCGGAGGATATTATGAATTTGGGCTGGGAGGAGATAATTGCTAATTCGGGCAATATTTGCATTATTGAATGGGCGGATAAATTGGAAAAAATCATTCCAGAGCGGGCGATTTGGATTGAGTTTGAGTGGTTAAATAGGAAGCAGCGGAAGTTAACGATTGGTAAAAAAATCAAAAATTTGCTAAAATTCAAAAAGCGTGCTAAAAATAGCTAAGTGTCTCAGTATCATAATTTATCAATAATTTAGAAAAAAGTTTATGCCAATTAAAAAAGCAGCTAAGAAGTATGTACGGGTAACAGAGCGGAAAACTGAAAAAAACCGCAAAATCAAAGGTGCCTTTCGTAGCGCAATGAAATATGCCAAGGAAGCGCTTGTGAAAGCTGACGGAGCAAAAGCGACTGAGTATCTCAAAAAATCCATCAAAGCTCTCGATAAGGCTGTGGAAAAAAATGTGTTGCATAAAAATACGGCAGCTAGAAAAAAGTCACGATTGAACAAGGCTGTGAAAGCGCTTGTGCTTAAAAAATAGGTTTTCTTGTTTTGAGATAAAAAAACCATCCTGTAAATTAGGGTGGTTTTTGTTTGGCATGAAATGTTTTTGGATGGCAATGGGGTTGTTTTTACAGCTCAACAATAAATTTATCCAAAGAAATCCTGATATCCGCTTGCCCGGTTT
>DAIEIZ010000047.1 GCA_027351145.1 Candidatus Moraniibacteriota bacterium
GATGGCAAGAAAATGTCAAAATCACTAGGTAATTATCCCGATCCAAATCTTGTTTTGGAAAAATATAGCGCGGATGCTTTGCGTCTTTATCTTCTATCTTCGCCACTTTTGAATGCGCAAAATATCAGTTTTTCCGAAAAAACAATTGGCGATATTCAAAGAAAAGTGCTATCCACGCTTTGGAACAGTTATGCGTTTTTTACGCTTTATGCCGGAGTGGATCAGTGGGAACCGAAAAATAAATCAGGCGTGGCGTCTGAGTCAAAAAATCTTCTTGATTGCTGGATTGTTTCAGAGCTACATAAATTGATTAGGGAAGTGGATGTGAATATGCAAGACTATGACCTTGTGAAAGCAACCAGGCCATTCGAGCTTTTCGTGGATAATCTTTCTAACTGGTATATCAGAAGAAGTCGCAAGCGTTTTTGGAAAAGTGAAAATGACACTGATAAAAACAGCGCCTATGAAACTTTGCACTATATTCTCGTGATGCTTTCCAAAACAATGGCACCCTTTACGCCTTTTATTGCGGAAGAAATATATAAAAATTTAACTGGTGATGAATCGGCGCATTTGGTGAACTTTCCAGTAAGTGATGAAAACTTGATCAATGAAAAATTGAATGTTGAGATGAAAAAAGTGCGTGATATTATCAGTGAAGGCTTGCAAAAACGCGCGCTTTCAAAGATTAAAGTGCGCCAGCCATTGTCCGGAGCTACAATCAAATATAGAATTGAAAACGCAGAACTTTTGGAAATTATGCAGGAAGAGTTGAATGTAAAAAATATTTTGGCGGATGAAGCGCAAGAAGAAAATATTTTGCTTGACATTGAAATTACTCCGGAATTAAAGCTGGAAGGTGCGGCGCGCGAGTTGGTGCGTGTTATTCAGGAAATGCGCAAAGAGGCGAGCTATGAGGTTAATAATCATATTAAAATTGGCTATGTCGGCGCACAAGAAGTTTTTGCAAAATTTGGCGACTTCATCGCTAGAGAAACTTTAGCAGACAATATTTCTGTTGGTGAACTTGCGAAGGCTGATTTGCAAAAAGAATTTTTGATTGATGGGGTGAACTATGTTATTTTTATTAGGAAGGACTAGTATTGAAAAGCACCAAAACTTATGCTTGAATTTAGAAAAACAAAAATTGAAGGAGTGTTTCTGATTAAACCGCAGGTGATCGGCGATCATCGCGGGTTCTTTTTGGAGAGTTATCGCGAGGAAGAATTTTTGGCGGCGGGGATTGATGTGAAATTTATCCAAGATAACCATTCTTTTTCCACAGAAAAGGGAGTACTGCGCGGATTGCATTTTCAAAAACCGCCTTTTACTCAGGCAAAATTAGTGCGTGTGATTAAGGGCAAGGTGATTGATGTGATTGTCGATCTGCGCAAATTCTCTTCGACGTTTGGCCAATGGGAAAGCTTTGAGCTTTCCGAGGATAATTTCCAGATGCTGTTCGTCCCACATGGGATGGCGCATGGCTTTTGCTTGGTTACGGAAAATGTCCACTTTGTCTATAAGGTTGACAATTACTATCGCGCCGAGAGTGATGGAGGAATCCTGTGGAATGATCCAGACCTAAACATTATTTGGCCGGTTAAAAATCCGATCATTTCAGAAAAAGACCAAAGGCTGCCAACCTGGAAAGAATTTTCAAAAGAAAATCAGTTTTAAAATTAAAAATAAATTTTATGAAAATTCTCATCACCGGCGGGGCAGGCTTTATCGGCTCAAACTTTATTCATTATTGGACAAAAAAATATCCAAGTGACGCGATTGTTAATTTGGACAAATTGACCTATGCGGGCAATCTATCCAATTTGCGCGCGGTAGAGAAAAATCCAAACTATAAATTTATCCAGGGCGATATTGCTGATGATAAATTGGTGGAAAAAATATTTCAAGAAGAGCAATTTAATCTTGTGGCGCATTTTGCGGCGGAGAGCCATGTTGATCGTTCTATCCTTGATCCGAATGCGTTTATCCAAACCAATATCGTTGGTACGCATAATCTTTTGCGTGCGGCTCTCCAAAACAAAACTCGTTTTCATCATGTTTCGACGGATGAGGTTTTTGGATCATTGGGGAAAACTGATCCGGCTTTCAATGAAAAAACGCCTTATGACCCGCGCAGTCCCTATTCCGCTTCAAAAGCGGCGGCCGATCATTTGGTGCGAGCCTATTTTCATACCTACGGACTTCCTGTGACGATTTCCAATTGTTCCAATAACTATGGACCGTATCATTTTCCGGAAAAATTGTTTCCATTGTTTATTACGAATCTTTTAGAAGGTAAAAAAATTCCACTTTATGGTGATGGTTTGAGTGTGCGTGATTGGCTTTATGTCGAAGATCATTGTCGTGCAATTGACGCGATCATAAAAAGCGGAAAAATAGGCGAGACATATTGCGTCGGAGGAAACAGTGAAAAAAGTAATCGAGAAGCGACAGATGAAATTCTCAAGCTTTTAGGCAAAGGCGAGGAAATGATTGAATATGTGGCCGATCGTCCAGGGCATGATCATCGCTATGCGATTGATGCGACGAAAATTAAAAATGAGCTAAATTGGGAGCCGACAGTTTCTTTTGAGACGGGTCTTCAAAAAACGGTTGAGTGGTTTCAGAATAATGAAGCATGGTGGATGCACATCAAAAACGGGGAATACCAAGATTACTACAAAAAGCAATATGGAAAATAAAAAAACCAAATTGATTATCATTGGCGCAAAAGGCATGCTTGGACGGGCGCTTACTGACGTTTTTTCCGGTAAAAAGTATGAGATATTATTGTGGGACCGCGAGCAGATTGATATTGCTGATGAAGAAATGGTGACGGAATTGATTGAAAGAGAACGGCCAGATTTAGTGATCAACGCGGCTGCGCACAACGCCGTGGATAAAATTGAAGAAGATGAAGCGACTTTTAAACTGGCTAAAAAAGTCAATAGTGAAGGGCCACGGAATTTGGCAGCTGCATGTAAAAAGATTGATGCGGTTTTAGTGCATTTTGTGTCGGATTATATTTTTGACGGCGAAAAAGGCGAATATGCGGAGACAGATTTGCCGAATCCTATTTCTCGTTACGGCGAAACGAAACTGCTTGGCGAACAGAACGTGGCGGGCAATTGCGATAAATATTACCTTATCCGCATCTCAAAACTATTTGGTCCGCCGGCAATTTCTGAGAGGGCTAAGAAAAGTTTTTTTGAAACGATGCTGACACTTGCCAGAACTAATCCGCATCTCAAAGTGGTGGATGCGGAACTTTCTTGTTTCACTTATTCAAAAGATTTGGCGAAAGCGGTTGAAAAATTGTGGGAAGAAAATTTTTTGTTCGGCATTTACCATATTGTAAATGAAGGACCGGAGACCTGGTATGGAGCGCTCAAGAAAGTTTTTGCGATTTCTGGCGTAAAAAATGCGGAGCTGATTTCTGTGCCGGCATCCTCTTTTCCTCGCCCGGCCGCACGACCTGCGTCCTCAATTCTCAAAAATACTAAATTCCCAAAACTTAGAAATTGGGAGGAGGCGGCGAGGGAGTGGCTTGGGGAAAAGTAATATTCTATCTCAAATTGATAGATTTCTAAAAAATAACGCATTTCCCGTGTTAGTTGTGAACAAAGAGCAATTATAGGATTTAATCGAGCCTTTTTGTCTGTGATTGCCAATAAAAAAGCCTCATAAAGATTTCGCGGAATCTTTATGAGGGTTGGGGGGGGTGGCAAAAAAGGAGGATTGAAATTGAGTTAGTAGGGAGTTTCAGGGAAACAGGGTTTTTGCCATTAAGACATTTTTACAATATTTCGGAATTTTTTCGCACAAGGTTCTGGGCGATGATTTTTTCCGAATTATCGAAATTTATTTATTGTTAGTGAAAGCGATAGCTTCCGATTGTCTTAATGGATAAGGCAGAAGGGAAAGAGTGCTTTTACTAAGCAAGGCATGGAACTTCTATATTGCCTTTTAAATTCATAATAGCATATCCACGAGCCTTGTCAATTTTTCATTTCGTATTTTTTTGTTTGACAAGACCATAAAAATCTGCTATAATGGCAATATGGTGAATGGAAAAAGGTTTAAAACAACGGGTGAAAGCCCGTTTTATTTATTTCCAAAAAAAAACATAAACAGTGGGGGTATGCAAAAATGCAACAAAAAACACAAAAATTAAATAGTTATTGTCCGATTGTAGCCAGTCTGGTATTGCTGTTGGTTTTTGCTTGCCCCGCTATTGCGAAGCAATTTTATGTAGCCTTACCAGCATCGGCTAGCGAGATTAATGCTGAGAATGTTATTAAATACGTAAATGATGCGCGAAACGAAGAGGGTGTGCCGGAGCTGGTTGTGAGTGAAAAACTAACTGAGGTGGCGACGGCAAAAGTAAATGATATGGTAGCACATCATTATTTCGCACATACCTCGCCAGCCGGACTTACTCCTTGGCATTGGTTTGAGCTTAAGGGCTATGACTATAAATACGCAGGAGAAAATTTGGCGATTAATTTTGTGACAGCGGAAGCGCAGCAGTCAGCATGGATGAAAAGTCCCACGCACAGAAAAAATATTGTAAATCCAAATTATAATGAAATCGGCGTGGCAGTGGCAGCAGGAGAAGTGAATGGTGCAACGGGAATTATTGCCGTGCAGGAATTTGGATCTTTGGCGCCCGGTGTGGCTGGAGACGGAAAGAATTTTGCTCCAGCTAAGGACAAGACTTTGCAGGACAGTGTTAAATTTACTCCCGCCGTGCTTTCGGTTGGAGATAATAAAGCCAGTGAAGAGAATTTGAAAAAAGTTAGTGAGGAAATTGTGGGACAAAAAAGCGATTGGTCGCTGCAATATGGAGCAGGGAGTGCATTTTGGTATATATTATTCGGTTTGATTGTTTTGCCTTTTGCGATTGTGCAGATTGTTTCCATTGGGAAGTTTCTGGAATTGCCTTGGTTTGGGCTGGTTATTCAAAAAAGTCATGAGTCGACTCAAATGAATACTGCACGAGAATATTTCAGAAAATTGAAAGTTAAAAATTATGGGAAGTATCAAATAGTAAAAGTAAGAATAATTGGAACTTAGAAAATTTTTGTTCCCTGCCGATTCTGCGTCAAATGGTGGTTTGGAATTGGTGGGGGATAAAATAGAAAACCTCCCAAAAATGCTTCATAATAATGAAGCAAGCAAAAAAACAAAAATAAAATAAAATAGAAAAACAAAAAAATCTCGAAAGAGAAAAAACCAAAAAGACTGGATTCCCTGTCTTTCTCCCAATGATTTTGGGACCTCAAATAAAACGGTGTTGGCGTTATCGCCAAGGCCGTTTTTTTATGCTTGATTGAGTAGGCGAAAACCTTTTCTTGCTGGTTGTGGATTGGAACTAAAATTCGGGAAAATTAGCTTTACCGTTGTGTTGATTTGTGATTTAATTGGAAGTATCTGGATAGTCAATGGCATTTGGGATTTACGTATTTACTAACAATCCAAAGCACGGTTTCTGCAATGGAGAACTTATTTTAAATTAATGGTTAAAAGTATCCCTAAGATGTTAAAAATTGGATCGGATAAATTTGAGACAAAAACAACTCAAATGGCGGATGTGATAATTCTTGGCGCAGGACCGGCAGGATTGTCTGGCGGGTATGAACTGGTAAAACGTAATAATAAACATGTTTTTCTTTTTGAAAAGGATGGTCAAGCGGGAGGAATAAGCAAGACTATAAAATTTCGAGGATGCTTTTTTGATCTTGGCGGGCATAGATTTCATACTGACCTTCCTGAAGTTTCAGGTCTTTGGGAGGAAATTTTGGGGAAAGATTTTCTTGTCCGCAAGAGACTTTCTCGAATATATTATAAAAACAAATTTTTTAATTACCCGTTGACGCTTGCTAATGCCTTTTTCGGCTTGGGTATTTTGGAATCCCTTGTGATTGTTTCGAGTTATCTTAAATCAAAAATCTTGCCTTCCAAAAACGAAAAAACTATGGAACAGTGGGTATCCAACAGATTCGGAAGAAAGCTTTTTAAAACATTTTTCAAAACTTATACTGAGAAAGTTTGGGGTATTCCTTGTGATAAATTGAGTTCAGATTGGTCGGCTCAAAGAATAAAAAATTTATCTTTGTTCGAGGCGATAAAAAATTCTGTTCTTCCTCGGGGAAAAGTTAAGGCAAAAACATTGATAGATAAGTTTTATTATCCTAAGTATGGTCCGGGTATGATGTATGAAGAAATGGCAAGGAAGATTGTTGAATATGGCGGCGAGGTCAGACTGGATTCAAGCGTTAGGGAATTGATTGCGGAAGGGAGTGAAATTAAAAGTGTGCTTATAGAATCAGACAATAAAATGGGGCGCTATTTGGCAAAAAATTTCATATCGACTATTCCGGTCAATCAGCTTGTAAAAATGATTTCACCAGGAGCGGATAAACACGTGATTGAGGCAGCGGATGGGTTGAGATATCGGAGTTTTATTTCAGTGAGCGTTATCCTGAAATGCTCCAATTCATTTCCGGATAATTGGATATATGTTCATTCGCCGGAAATTAAATTGGGTCGGATTCAAAATTTTCGAAATTGGAGCCCATTTATGGTTGATGAGGAAAATAAAACAACATTGGGTCTTGAATATTTTTGCAATGAGAATGACGAATTTTGGAAAATGAGCGATGATGAAATGATTAAGTTGGGCTTGGAGGAGTTTGCAAAATTGAATTTGATAGCGGAAAAGTGGGAGTTTTTGGATGGTTTTGTCGTGCGGATTCCTAAGGCCTATCCTGTTTATGACAGTAGTTACATAAAAAATATGAAAATAGTTCGCAAGTACTTGGACACCTTTAGCAATCTTCAAACAATCGGCAGAAATGGAATGTTTCGGTATAATAATATGGATCATTCTGTTTTGTCGGGACTGTGGGCAGCTAGGAATGTATTGGGAGAAAAGAATGATATTTGGGATATCAATGATTGATAATATTTGAAATTGTCAAAAAAATAAAATAACAAGTAGATTGGATTTGATGATATGCTATTTCTGAGAAATCTCATTAAAAAAATGATTGATCGCAAAATTCTGCTTTTCTATGGCTTGGCAGCGGCGATCTTTTTTGTTTTGCATGTCATGCATACTTGGGGGATTTTGGAGAAAAAAGAGCTATATGCATTTTTTTATCTCATTGCCGCATCTGCTATCAGTGTCGGAGGCGCTATATGGATTTTTATTTTGATATTTTTCAAGGAAAAAAATGATGAGGAAGTATTTCTTATGCCACTTCCCTTATTGATTGCGATTCTTTGGCTGGCCAGTATTTTTTTTGTGAATATTGGCGTAATTTCCGATTTCAAATCCGACCAAATTGAATTTATTCGCTATTCGTTTTTTGATATTGCCAGATCGCTTGCGATTACGCTTTTGTTTTTTACCTCCGTTTATGTTATTGGAAAAAAAATATTATTATTTTTTAAGCCAGTTATTGCCAATAAAACGGAAGAAGTCTTATTTGCGCTGGCCTTGGGCTTGGGATTCTGCGGAAATTTATTTTTCCTCCTGGGTGTTTTGAAGATTGGTTATTCATGGATCGCATATAGCTTGGTATTAATTACAATAATAGGCGGCTATAGAGATATTCGAGAAATATTTCTTTGGATATTCGGAATGAAAATGAGAGTGCCGCTTGCAAGAAGGAAAATTTGGGAAAAAATAGTTATCATATTTTTATTTATCTTATTTTTATTGACTTTTGTTTATTCTTTGGCTGATTTGATGAATGCCGGATGGGATACGTTTCATCAATATTTAACTTTTCCCAACGCGTACATGGAAAATCATGGGCTGGTATATTTCAAGTTTCATCCACAGTGGGGATCTCCCCAATTGACTGAAATGATTTTTTTTGAAGGCTTGCTTTTGGGTGGCGTTAAAATACCTTTTCTGATGAATTATTTTTTCATTCTTATGGGTTTTTGGGGGTTTGCCCAAATAACTAAAAATAAAGAAGGCAAGATTGATGTTTGGTTGCTGGCTATTTTGGCCAGTGTTCCATCGTTGCTTGTTTTTCAATCGGGGTATTTGAAAGCGGAGGGACTGCTCTTTTTTTATTCCGTGATGGTTTTTGTTGTTTCTCGAAAATTATTATCGCTGGGGGGAAAATCAAAAAATCTCTGGGTGCTGCTATCTATTTTTTTGGGACTCGTTGTTTCTGTCAAATACACGGCTATATTCATAATTGCGGGTGTTGTTATTTCTCTTTGGTTTTCAAGAAAAATTTTTAATTTCAATCAGAAAAGTTTATTTTTGATGGCAATGATTATTTTTGCTGTTTTTTCTCCATGGTTTTTTAAAAATGTCGCGTACTACAACAGCCCGCTATATCCGCTATTTGCCGGAAAGGATTATGTCGCTAAAAAACTTGGAATAGATTGCGGAGGATATTTTTTGAGCAGCTGCAAGGAAGATAACTTTCTTTTGCAGCAAAAAACTCTTCTTTTGCATGGGTACAGGCCAGCGGGGTATATTCCTTTTTGGTCAAATGTTTTCATCACGTTAAAACCGTTTCTGGCTGGCTATGATGCTGGCATCGTCAGTACGGGCCCATTTTTTATCATTTTCCTTCCGTTGATTATTTGGGTTTGTTTCCATGAAAAAAATTCTTACATGAAATTTTTGGCTATTTTTTCGCTGGCTTATTTTTTATTGGGGATATTTTTTTTTACGGGTCAAGTTTGGTATTTTATGCCAGGGATGGTGTCATATTTGTTGCTGGTCGCGCATGTGTTGCGAGGAGAAAATATGTTTGGTAAAGCAGTTTTGTTTAAAAGCATGATATTGATTTGGTTATTTTTTTCCATTTCGATTTATTTTTTTAGAGTTAATTTGTATGACGACATTAAATATATTAGAAATGAAAAAAAAATGGAAGAGGTTTTTTCTCAAAAGGATTTATATAAAATGGGCAAGTATGTTAATGATAATGTTTTGACGGAGAATGAATCGGGAGTGCTTATCTATGGATTTGACGATACCCAGGGTTATTTTATCAAAAATTCTTATCGAGATTTTATTCCTGATTTTTATGGGTATCTTTTTACCTGTCTTTCGCAAAACGGAGAGGCTTATGAAAACATGAAAAAACTGGGAGTTACTCATATTATTTTCAAAAAAGATGATTTTACTGCTTGCATTGGGAATAATACCAAATTGCTTACTTGTCAGGCTGTGAGTAATTTTATTATTTTTATGAATAAATATTGTGATTTTATTCATCAAGAGGGTCCATTTATGCTATATCATTTGCGATAAGATATTAACAAAAAACAAAAACGATAAGGCTGAAGATTGAGTTAAAAAGGGATTGGGATGAATAATGATTGATTCTTTGGCAAAAAGGAGCTCGGGCTTATTTTGGTGAAACTGGCTAATGTGTTTTTTTGCCTTTATGCTATAATTAGCTTCGCAGAACTCTAATCAATTAATATCAAATTTATGTGTGGAATTGTTGGTTATGTGGGAAAAAGAAAGGCTTTGCCGGTCCTTGTGGACGGACTAAAGCGTTTGGAGTATCGTGGTTATGACAGCGCAGGGATTTCACTTGTTCAAAAGAGCGAAATCAAAACTTGGCGTGCGGTGGGGCGGGTAAGTGAATTGGAGAAAAAGCTGGATTTGGCAGAAGCGGGCAATGTTGGAATTGCGCACACCCGCTGGGCGACGCATGGCGCGCCATCGGAAAAAAATGCGCATCCCCATTTGGATTGCGGGAAAAATATAAGTCTTGTGCATAATGGGATTATTGAAAATTATACGGAGCTGAAAAAAATACTTATCAAAAAAGGGCATAAGTTTTCATCGGATACGGATACGGAAGTGGTTGCACATTTGATTGAGGAAATTGCCAAAAAGAAATCTTTTCTTATGGCGTTCAGAGAGGCGGTAAAAATTCTGGAAGGAACTTACGGTTTGGCAGTAATTACAAATAAAGAGCCGGAAAAGCTTTATTGCGCGCGAAAAGGCAGTCCGTTGATTTTGGGTGTCGGGCGCGACGAGTTTATTGTAGCTTCCGATGCTTCAGCGATTATCAATCACACTAAAAAAATAGTATATATGGAAGACGGAGAAATCGCCGAAATCACTCCGGATAGTTTTAATATTTTCAATGGTAAGAATAATCACAAGGAGGACAAAAAAATTTTTGAAATTAACCTCTCTGATGAACAAGTGAAAAAACAAGGCTTCCCGCATTTCATGCTTAAGGAAATCCATCAACAACCGGAGGCGGTGCGAAATGCTCTCCTCGGCCGGGTGGAAAAATTTACTAAAGATGGCGGAACTTCAGTTTTGGGAGGACTTCGAGATGTGGAAAATCGGCTCAAGAAAATCAGACGCATGGTGATTGTAGCTTGCGGTACATCCTATTATGCCGGTCTCACGGGGAAATATCTTTTGGAAGAATTTGCTGATTTGCCAACAGAGGTTGAATCTGCTAGTGAATTTCGTTATCGTAAAAACACAATTGATCGGCACACGGCAGTACTGGCTATTTCTCAATCGGGAGAAACGGCAGATACCTTGGAAGCGGTGCGTGAAGCAAAATTAAAAGGCGCGCTAACATTGGGAATTGTGAATACGGTTGGTTCTACGATTGCCAGAGAAACTGATGCTGGAATTTATTGCCATGCCGGACCAGAAATCGGAGTGGCATCGACCAAGGCTTTTTCCTCACAATTGTCTGTTTTAGTTCTTTTAGCGCTCATGCTTGGGCGTGAACGTAAATTATCATTCTCTGAATCAAAAGCGATTGCCAAGGAAATGGAAAAAATTCCCGAAAAAATCGAGCAGATTTTGGAGAATAAGAATGCTATTAAAAAATTGGCAAAAAAATATGCGCGTTGCACAGACTGGCTTTATCTTGGAAGAAAATATAGTTTTCCCATTGCTCTGGAAGGTGCGCTCAAAATCAAAGAAATTTCTTATGTTCATGCGGAAGGATATGCGGCGGGGGAAATGAAACATGGACCAATTGCGCTTATTGATGAAAAATTTCCGTCTTTCTTTGTCGCGCCAAGCGATAGTGTCTATGAAAAAACAATGAGTGGCATGCAGGAGGTCAAAGCGCGCAAGGGGAAGATTGTGGCGATTGCCACAGTGGGTAATAAAAAAATTAAAGAGTTGGCAGATGATGTGTTGCATATTCCGGAAAGCCTAGAAGCGCTTTCGCCATTTTTGAGTGCGACAGTTGCCCATCTTTTCGCCTATTATGTCGGAACGGAAAGAGGTTATGATGTCGATCGACCGAGAAACTTGGCCAAGAGTGTTACGGTTGAATAGGTTTTACAACACATTTAGCATGACCAATCGTGTTAGTGTGACTGCTCAGTATCATTTTAGAGCATCATTTTATTTAACGAGGATAAATTATTGCGCATTGTTGACATTTTGTTGACTTATGCTATGATTCAAAATTAATTGATCCAAGTATATTAACAATTTATTGGAGGAATGATGAATGAATATTCTCATTGTGGATGATGATTTTGGGGTGAGCAGATCGCTCTGCTCAATGATTGTGGACTTGCTCGATTCTCATTATTTGGTTGAATCTGCAAATAGTCCGGATGAGGCATTTGGGATGATGGAAGAAAAGCATTATCACATAGTGATAAGCGATTTAAATCTGGAAAACATTAATTTTAACGGAATAGGGGTGCTTTTGGCGGCAAAAAAGAGATATCCTAATGTTGTGGCAATTCTCATGTCAGCAGAAGACATTAGAACGGAGGATGTTAGAAAAATGGGAATCGATCGTTTTTTGGGGAAGCCAGTCAGTCTTGAGTTGCTTGAAGAGGTATTGCAATCATGATCTCAAACAAGGAGGAAATGAATATGAGAATTGAAGCACGAATTTTAATTTCCTGCATAGCAGGGAGTCTTATTTATTCAATGGGTGGCAGATACTTGGCGTTTATTGTCGGCTATTTGGTCAATGAAGCTTTGTTTTTGTTTTTCCCCCTAGAGGAGGGGAGAAAATAAAGTTAAAATTTGTCAGGTATTCTGACAGCAAGGGAAAGAAGGGTGAGTAGAAATTCTCAAAACTTCTTTCCTTTTTTCTTTTTAGATTTTTTTGTGGTATTCTAATGTTATTCTTGTGAAGACGGGAATGACAATAAAATTATGGATTATAAATACACCAGTCTGATTTTGTCTAAAAGAGATATCGCTGAAGTCGATCGGATATATAATTTTTATACGCTAGAAGAGGGCAAAATCCAAGCAGTTGGACGTGGCGCGAGAAGGCCTAATGCGAAATTGGCGGGCAATCTTGAACCACTGACTCAGACGGAAGTCTATGTTTCCAAAAGAAAGGGAATGGGCAATATCACTGGTGCGATCGCGGTGAATAATTTTTTGGCGTTAAAGGCTGATTTTTTGGCGATTAGTCGTGTTTTTTGGGCGCTATCTTATTTTGACAAACTGATTACCCAGCAAGAAAAAGACATGCGGGTTTTTGAATTACTTTTAGAATATTTGGAAGCAATGGAGAAATTAAGCGAAGAGAAAAAAGCGGAATATAAATTTGATATAGTGACTTTAGGATTTTTATTTAAGTTGACGGAAAGTTTGGGATATCGAATCCAGGTCGGGTGCTGTGCCAATTGCAGAAGAAAGATGGTAGCCGGAAATGATAATTTTTTTTCCGCCGAACGAGGCGGTGCGTTGTGCGGCGAGTGCGCGAAGGCAGAAAGAAGGAAAGTAAAAAATGCAGATTCATCAATTAAGTTGGTGAAAATTTTTCTCAAAAATAGAATCAGCAGCTTCTCTAAGCTAGAGGTATCAGAAAAAGATTTGCGTGAATTGAGATTGATTTGGAAGGAACTTATTGATTGGGTTTAGTTTTATTTTTGTCAACTCTTGTGCCAATTGATTTTTTT
This sequence comes from Candidatus Moraniibacteriota bacterium, assembly GCA_027351145.1. Classification (GTDB taxonomy): domain Bacteria; phylum Patescibacteriota; class Minisyncoccia; order Moranbacterales; family UBA2206; genus UBA9630. The sequence goes on from DAIEIZ010000047.1 coordinate 12,916, forward strand.
GGTATAATATATATATGAAAAAAACAGTCAAAAAAAATAAAAAAGTGATACCATTAAATTTACCAAAAGTCGTGAGACAGGAGGAAAATTTTATCAGGTTAGCTAAAAAAATGAATAAAAAAGTTTCGACAATCTTTGCATTAGCAATCATAGTCGTCGTTGTAGTTTTTTTTGTTGGGTGGGCCTGGCGCTTGGATAGGCAGATAAAACAAGAAGCGTTAAGTGCAACAGTGTCGGTTTCAAGAGAAGGTAACCTGAAAGAAGATGGCGTACTGCCCAAAAAACAGGTAACCGGAAGTGATAATATCGTTTATGCTAATAAAGAGTTTGGGTTTGAATTGGATTTGCCTAGGGATGGAAAGAAATTTGCTGTTAAGGAAATTTCTCCCAAGGGAATGAATGTATCGGTTGCTTTTGGTTTGCCATTTATCGATAGTGAAATAAAAAAAGTTAAGAAGGAAGGCTATAGCGAAATATTTCGCATAGAATTGGTGCCAGTAGCGGATTTGGGGCAGAAGATTTGTGCGGACAAGAGCAGGCAATTCCCTCTTTGCGACAACGATGATCAGGAGTTGGGGAGAAATTCACAATATGTTTTTGTATATACTCGGTATGACAAATTGGATGCGGTACAGAAAAGCAAAACCAAACTAATTCCCGATGATTTTGATGCATCAGTTTTTTCTGAAGCTGATCAAATTTCCAAAAGTTTCCGCCTAGTCGCGATGCAAACAGGGGAAGGAGATAGAAAACTGTAGGAGTGAAATTAGTGGGCTATTTAGTGGAAACAGGGTCTTTTCTGTTTTCACTTTTATTTTTCTTAAAATGTTGCTATAATATCGGATATGAACTGTCAAAAAACTGCCAAAAAAATAATTCTGGTTGCGTTGTTTTTTGCGCTGGTTATTTTTGACGTGAGCGCTTTTTGGCCAAGCGCATTTGCTGCGACTTCCGTAAATGATTTGCAAGATAAGCTGAAAGATTTGCAGAAAAAGCAGAAAGAGACCCAGCAGCAATTAAATACTTCCAAGGTGCTGTTGCAAAAAAATGTTGTTGAAGTAAAAACAACTCAAATTGTCATTCAAAAAACAGCGAGTGATATCGCACGAAAGGAAAGTGAACTTGATGATCTCACAAAGCGTGCCTATCTGAACAAAGCAATATTAACCAGTTATTTGCAGCAAGCTTATTTTGCTGACCAGGATCCTTTAATTGAACTGATACCGACTGACAATCAAGAAGTTGGCATTACTAACTACGTTGATCAAGTATTGGGAGTGGGAGACAAGATTTTGCAAACACTGAATGATATTAAGCAAAATTCACAAGATATTGCAGATGTAAAAAATGATTTGGATAGCAAGAAGGCCGAGCATGAAAAATTATTGCAACAGCAAAAAATTGAACAGGGCGGGATTGTTTCTGATATTAATGAAGCGACAGCGACACTGGCCGAGTTACAAAAGAAATTTGCTGAATTGCAAAGCGACTTGAATAGGCTTTTGGGATCGAATTATAACGCCAAAGACATTCAAGACGCGGTGAGATATGCCAGCGACAAAACGAATGTGCCGGTAGGATTTTTGGTTGGAGTGCTCAAGATGGAAACCAACCTTGGCGCGAATGTTGGTGGTTGTACGTATGCTCAGGTGGAAAGTGGCGCCCAAGCGTCCTATAAATCAAAAAAATTAGGTCCAAAAGCTTGGGCGACGTTTCAGGCTAGGCGAAATACTTTTCAGGGAATTTGTAAGGAATTGGGAATTGATTATCAAAAACAAAAAGTTTCTTGCAATCCAAGGGGCTATACAGGAACCGGAGGGGCGATGGGTGTGGCACAGTTCATGCCGGACACTTGGAATGGCTACAAAAGCCAGGTAGCAGGAATTACTGGACATAATCCACCAAGCCCATGGAATTTGACAGACGGAGTGGTGGCTATGGCGTCAAAGTTGAAACGCACCCCTGGCGTAACTAGCGGGAGCAAATCAGCTCTAAAGTCAGCTGCTTGCAGCTATCTAGGAACATGCTATAAACCCTACATTGACGGCATTCTTTATTGGGCGGATAACTATAAGACTTTGCTTAATTAGGCAGGATAGCGGCTTAAACATAAAGACGCTCTAGTTGAGCGTCTTTTTCGCTAAGGGTTGCCTCAAATCGCGGTTTGTTATATAGTCAATATAGAGATAAAAGGTAATAATTAAGGCTAAATTGATGGAAACATTTGAAATTAACGGTGGGAAGAAGCTCAAAGGCGAAATCGAGGTGCGAGGCTCTAAAAATGCCACAACACCGATTTTGGCTGCTACACTGCTTACAAAAGAAGAATGTATCATCTCCAATATTCCACTAATCGAAGATGTTTACCGCATGCTGGAAATTTTTGAGAGCATGGGGGCGGAGATTCGATGGCTTGGGAAAAGAAAGATCAGTGTGAAAAATGAAAAGATCGATCCAGCCAAGATGGACACGGAAACGGTCAAAAAATTGCGCTCCTCCATCTTGCTCTTAGGATCACTCAGCGCTCGTTTCGATCAGTTTAAATTTTATCGTCCCGGCGGTTGTGTGATTGGCGCTCGTCCGCTTGGTACGCA